>JBCCAQ010000006.1:0-44486 GCA_039814735.1 Cyanobacteria bacterium P01_A01_bin.15 | reverse complement strand
TTTGTATTTTTCTAGGGAGAATCCATGCAAAACCGACAGTTCATCTCCCTCCACATCTATACTAATGAAGTCGATATTCTTTATTCCTTGATTTTCAAGAATTTCATCTAAGGTCATAGCTTTAACTGTTATCTTCTGAGTCTCAGCTCCAGCAATTTGAATTCGCTTTAAATCACTCTCTCTTTGGCTACTAGTAGATAAAACTTCTACCCCTTCAGCTATAAAGAAGTCAATTTCTCCAGCTTGAGAGCTTGCCGCTGCCTCAACAACTTTGCATTTACGTTCTTGCCTGATTTTCTCACAAAACTTAGGCATGGGTTCTACGATAGTGCAATCCCAGCCAATACGCTCAAAAAAGAAGGTATTGCTTAAGTTAACTCCATCATATCCACCAACTTCAATGCAAGTGCCATGTCGTCTATTAAAGATTTCTGCTAAGAGAATATCTTCGCCATGCTGTGCAGTAAAAATGTTCTGATTCATAATATTCCTAGTAAAGTATGAGGATATTAGTATGTTCAAAGTTACAGCTATCTAAAGGTATTTTCAGGAGTGATAGATAGATATTTTTTCTCTGTGTGACAGTTTTTGCCATGGATTAAATGGTCTTTCATGTATATTTCCAATTGAGTGTTCTATAATTTGGTAAAAGTGTTCAGCCGCGACTCTAGGGTGGATCATTTCACTATACTCACTAGCTTTGCGTTTAAATGATTCCACGATATCTGTTGTCTTTGTTGAGACAACACGGATAGCTTCAGCTAGTTCTCCTACATCTCCTGATTTAAATAGAATGCCTGCTCCACTAGTTTCAACTAACTTGCTTGCCCCTAGACGATCGCTAGCAATAATAGCTAATCCGCTTTGAATCCCCTCGTTGATCCTAATCCCCCACGGTTCAGCAATACCTGGGCAAACAAGGACATCAGATTGCTCAATAACTCCATTGAGGGCTGAATCAGAAATAAATCCATGAAATTTTACGCATTCTTGTATTTTTAGTCGCTTAGTCAAAGCTTCGAGCTTTATTCTTTCAGGGCCATCACCAATGATGTTAATAGTGCAGTTACTGCCTAGTTTTTGAGCCATATAAATGGCTTTTAAAAGTAAATCAACCCCCTTATATTTATGCAATGTGCCCATACATAGAAGTTGACATCCTTCTTGTTTATTAGAGCTTTGAAAACTGACTTTAACATCCTTTGCTTGGGGAAAATATCCAAATGGGTATATCTTTTCTATTGGCCAACCAACTTTTAATAAAGTGTCATAGCTGTGACCAGAAAGGCATGCAAAAAACTTACTTTTCTCTTTGACTAAAGATGTCCTTGCTCGGACTATACTTTCAAAGTAAATGGTTTTTGAGAAACTTTTCCAACTAAGCTCAAACTTGAGCGGGGCCTCTGCCATAATGCCATATGCAATATCCTGGGCTTTTGCATATGAAATTATCTGTCGGTGTAATGGGATTCTTTGATAGCCACCAATGACATGGAAAGATTGAGACTCTTCTATGAGAATTCTTTCTACATCTCTCCAGCGATTATTAACTGGGAGGACTTCAAACTCTGCGTTGCCTGCATGGTCTGCTTGCCATCCAAACTTACGCCGATTAGAACCAACTTTCTCTTGTACAATAATTCGAACACCGTTAGTACATAATTCGGCTAACTCTCGAACTAGTGGCATAATTGATCGGCATGCTGTTGGCCACCAAAAAACTAAACGCAGTTGCTGAATCTTACGTGATTGCTGCATATTAAATAATTAAGAAAACAACTTTAGATTTTTTTGCCATTGCTGATTTCGATAGTAAGCAGTATGCATTTTTCCTTCCCAAAATGCCACAGACATTATCGATGAAAGTTTATGCATAGCATCAGAAATTTTTATATCAAAGTCAGAGATTTCATATTGTTTTTGTATTTCAAGGGCTTCTGATTTTCTCTTTTTAATGACAATTTTTTGTTTGTCATCGTCTTTATCCTTAAATAGATGACCACTTACTTTTGCTTGTTCATGAAGGCGTAATCCCCAAAAATAGTTTGCACTCGTTGTGTACTGAACACCATTTTTGGCAAATCTTAGCCATAGTTCGGAGTCCATTGCATAGTGAAGTTTTTCATCTAAATATCCTAGTTTGTCGATTAATTCAGCAGAAAAAAAAGAACTTGGAGAATAAACTGATACTAGGCCACGTTTCGTAATAGATTTCTCCCAATTGCGAGCTTTTGTACAACGCATGATAGATCCATCCTTATCTAGCCATAAACACCCACCAATAAGCCATCGTTGCATTGGATCTGGGATTGAAATGGCCTTATTAGCAACCGAGCTTAGAGTTCCAGGTAATAGAATATCGTCTGAATTTGACCAAGTTAATAAGTGACCAGTCGCTTTTTCAAAGCCTTTATTAATAGCATTACTTTGTCCGCTATCTGGCTCACTAACCCAATAAGCTAATTGTTCCGAGTATTTTTTTATAATTTCAACAGATCCGTCGGTACTACCTCCATCAATTATAATAAGTTCCTTGTTAGGATAATCTTGAGAAAGTACAGATCTTATAGCTTCATCAATATAGGCTACTTGATTGAATGAAGGCATAATGACTGAAATTTTAAAATCTTTCATAAAAAGACAGATTAAAGAATAAAAGTGATTTTGGCGATTTTATTGAAACTATAAACCTACTAACTCAAATTTTATAGATCATAATGGCTATTGAATGATAGCAGAACAAATATTTTAGGAGTATAAATTCTCATAGATAGAGGTACTAAAACACATTAAGGAGTGGGTAATAGCTTAAAAGCATTGTATTATAAAGTCTTATCATCATCTCTGCACCTAACATCTATGATGAGGCACTTAGTAGCTCTAGATAGAGTTGGTGATAAGAGTTTGCCTGACGTTTTGTAGTGAAGCGATCTTCTACAGATTTCCGTGACTGCCGCGAAAGTTTAGTATGACGCTCTGAATCCTCGCAAACCCATCGAATACCATATGCCAAATCGGCTATATCAAAACATTGAGCACGATATCCTGTAAGTCTATGATCAACAATATCTTTCAACCCTGTTGAATCAAACGATACGACAGGAGTCCCACATGCCATAGCTTCTATAGCTGTTTTACCGAATGCCTCTTGTATTGATGGCACTACCATTACATCTGCAGCGGAATAAACCAATGAAAGAGCTATATTGTCACGTAATGTTCCCAAGTAAGTTGGCTTAAAGCCCAAATCTACTTTTTCGGTAGGTTCTAGAGAGCCAAAGATAACTACTTCAAATGATTCAGAAAATCCTTCGTCAAAAAGCTTCTTTAAGGCTTTTGCTAAATATTGAAATCCTTTGTTCTTATTTTTAAGAGCATTTATTGCTCCAAATGCAATGACCTTTTTATTTGGATTTAAGGATAAAGCTTCTTTAGAGAAGCTTTTAGATAGTGGCTTAAATTTATTCTCATCAAGCGCATTATGAATAACCCTTATTTTTTTATCTCTAAAAAGGCTACTACTCTTAGCACAATCTGCTAACCAGTTGCTGATTGCCACTAAGTTTATTTCACTGCTACTCCAAGACTTACGCTTACGTAACCATAATTTTCTAGAAATATCATTTTCGGATCTTGAGCCGAGAAGAGGACATTTTCCACAACTATTAGTATACTCAGTACACTCAATAGCATAGTGACACCCACCAGAGAGAGGCCACATATCTCGCAATGTCCAAACAATCGGAACATCCAACTGCTTTAGACTCTCTGGTTTCAAGAATCCTTTATTAATCCAATGTAAATGAATAATGTCAGGACTTATTTCTTTAATAGCTCTGTATACACCTGTAGAAGATGTACATGAAGGTGAAAAGAAATTACCCTCAGAATTATTAAGTCTATCTCTATATAGAGATAAGGTAATATCATCAATTGAATTTTTAATTCTATCGAATTTGTAAATAAGGTTACTTCTAGATGAACTTATAACAGTTGGATCATTACTTGTCTTTCTCATCACAAGAATATTTGAATCAATGCCTTTTTGAAGTAACCCTTGATGCAACCAGTAGGTTCCTCGGGAAGCGCCATCACCTAAATCAACAGTGTTAAGATGTAGAATTTTCATTATTTTCAAATGCTCTGATTGTAGATTGATGAAGATCAATAATTCTAGAAACAATACAAATACATTTATTTAGTCATGCTTAATAGAATTTCTGGAAAGAAACAAAAATTACTCAAGTATTGTGCGTCTTCCTAATAGGAGACAAAAAATCACGATAGATTTTTCTAGTATTTATTTTTTGATTTTTTGAATTGTATTTACCATCGATATGTCGATATCCTTATTTTAATATCTTCAGCCACCTATCAAGATTCGTAGTAAGCCACTATGAAATGGTGAAGTGATCTATCTATATTCTTTTTTTGAGCGAAAAAACTACGGTACTGATTAAGTGTAATTTCAGAAATATCACAATGAACAGTGCTTACTACACACATACCTGAAGCGATTATCTCAATTAATGCAATTGTGATGCACATTCCTCAGTATCACCAGTTGAAGAGGTAAAACTAGGCGTAGAAGAAATATATGCTGTAATAAGCTTTCTGTACCATTTCTCCAGTACTAAGATAAAAAGCTTACACTAGACTCGATTCATGCCAATTTTACGGCTTGAGGTATATCAAATTTATTACAAGAGAGCTCTGAAAAAAATATCCCTCAAAAGAAACGTTGAAGTTGTCGGGATTTGATTTAAATTAGTTACAGTTTCTTAGAGCTAAGTTGGCTACCTAAAACAATTCAACATAGCTCTAGAGATTGACATGTATGAGCAAACCAAAAATACTTCTTCATGCATATGCAACATTCTTTAACGTGACCCACATCTCAGTAGATAATATTTTCTGATTTTCTGCCGAAGCTTTAATACACTTAACTACCTTCTCTCTTTGAGGCCCTTCGAGCAACATTTCAAGCTTTTCCAATATGCAAGCAATTTCATCATTAAAATCAATCAAGAAGTTGACACAACTGTATTCATCAAACAACATTTGATACTTATGACTCCATCCAGTGCCCAAACAAGGAATCCCCTGGGACAATGAACTAATTAACCCATGGAATCTAGAACCAATAACTAGGCTGCAGCCACCTAGAATTCCCTTTAGACATAGTGGGTCTTCCTCTTGAACAATTTCAATGTCGCCCGAGGCGAATTCTTGTAAGGTCTTGGCAATTTTAATGTCAAAAGTTTCATGAACCAAAATAAAAGGTTTCATCTCTTTATCTTGCAGTGACTTAATGCAACATGACAACAAGTTTAGATAGTTTTCTTTGACTGCAGCCCCTGTTTTGTCTAGCATTCGAGTGTTGGGAATAATGCAGGGGCGTCCTGATAGTTTGTTTGCATAGGTAGGGATCGTAGGCTTAAGCAAATTGGTAAAATCAGGAGCAAGTTTTATATTATGTGAACTGTCAGCGATTTTTTGTACATGCGCTAGTGATTCTTTATCTCTGGCAAAGACTAGATCTGAGAGCTCTAATATCTGCTTGAACTCTTGCTGGATATCAGGTGTAGTAAATGGGCCAAACGCTTGAGGCAATAATATAACTTTCTTGCCTCGTTTTTTCCATTTCTCAAATAGTTGTCTTTTTAGTCGAGTCGGCTTTACACCCCACTGGTCACTGAAGCAAAAACCCGAAGCATCTAGAACTACATCAATTTCTGATTGTAAGACCACATTCAGCTGTTTGCGAATAGGCTTAGGTAGTTTGCAGCAGAATGTGTTTAGTGATGGCTCTACCCAAGGGAACTTAGCTGACTCATGCTGAATAAGGTGCTTTACATGCGCGTTATTTCTTTGCTGAACACTTCCTACTCTTAGTTCCATAGAAACAGTATTATCTCTATGCCATTTACTAAGCTCTTGTTGAATCGCCAAGAGCATTAATTCTGCACCTTTATTATGGAAATTAGCCCCTTCAACCAAGTAGTTCATATTAGATGACATGGTAACTAGTTATATTTGCGAATTTGCTCTAAAGGTTTCTTACTAGAGTACGGAACTAAGGAATCTGGGTCAGGATAACCAACAGATATAAGCATGATCACTCTTTCATCAGGTTCTAGCGACAAAAGCTCTGTCATAGCTTTTTCATTTTGCTCAACATCAGGCCAATTAATAGCGCAGGAGCTTAAATCTAGAGTTTCAAGTGCATACATAAGGGACATTGAAGCTAAAGACCCATCAATGTAAATTACATGCCGATCTCTTTCATTAAAGTAAGCGCTTAATTTGCCTACGACTGCAATAATTGCCGGAAAATTGTGATGGAATCCTTTGGTTCCACCAGGAATAGCTGCGACTTTTTGTACCAGCGTAGGGTCGTCAAAAATTCGAAATTCAAAAGGTTGACGATTGCAAGCGCTAGGTGATAGGACTGCTGCTATGACTGCCTTATCTAATAATTCGCGGGGTACTGGTTTTTGCAGATACCAACGGACGGAGCGTCTGCGATGACAAAGCTCTAAAAAGTCTTCATAACTAACCGAAACAGCCTTGTCTAAATCTCGTTTGTAAGGAATCTGCGTTGGCTCTGTTGAATGAGGTGTTGCTGACAGTTTCAAAAACTGTTCTTTAGCCGCGTTCACAACCGGATGCGAACCTACTACTTCAAAATACTTTGTCAAGACGTCGTTTGCCCAGTTGAGTTCTTTATTATCTGGACTTAACTCTCCAGCGCTTTCATAAACATGGCAGTAAGCATCAACAGTCTCTACGATATATCCGGTAGCAAACACATCCCGACGAGGTTGCATGATTAACCCTTTCTCTACACGATGAATGTTTCGTCTAAGTAGATAAGGATTGCTTTGTTTAAGTTGTAGATTTTGATAATACTTATATCGTCCCCATACGGTGGCATACTGCTCTCGTCTAAACTGAGACGAAATTAGAAAATAATATAGGCTACTAAATGTTGGAGACAGAACAACAAACCGTAGTAAAAAGGTATCAATTGAGGACCTCAATTGATTAAACTTGCCATAGATATCCCTAGCAATAGTTAATCCACTTTTAGGAATTATCTGCTTTACGGTTGATAGACTAGTCATGATTCAGTTCTATATTTATTTAATAAATAGCATCAAAGTCTTAATTAACATCTCTCCACTATGCTGGTCGTTGCCAATATCGACAGCCTAACGTTGGAAATAGCAAGATAGATTTGGTCATCATCCAAAAAACGGGTCTACTTTTCTTATGAAAGAATAAAGCAAAATATGACGCTGTCGCATAGGAAACCAAAGTAGCTAAAGCAGCACCATAGCCACCTAGTTTTGGAATCAGCAGTAGATTTAGAAGAATATTGATAGTTCCACCTAGCCCTTGGGTAATGACCGATAGGATCAATACGTTTTCCATCAAAATCCAGCGATTAAAAGCGGCACGCATAAAGATGAATAAGCCAGCCCAAATGTGAACAGATAATATTCCGGCGGCATCAATATAAGTAGGACCAAAGGTTAACAAAATTAGCTGATTCGATGCTAACGCTATGAAGACAGCAAAAATAAATGCAATAAAGAGTAGTAAATCTAACAGCTGTTGAAATCTGAAAAGATATTTTTTAGTTTCAGACTCGCGTAGCTTAATAAGCTTTGGAAATACAGCAACAGCAATTGCATTAGGAATGAAGTACCATATTTCGGATAGGGTACTTGCTACGCTGTATATGCCTACTTCTTTTGAATCGACTAGCCACTTTAACATAGCCTGGTCAATTTTTAGATATATGATTGCAAATATGGATCCAACGCAGATTATCCAACCCTTTCTAAGCAAGCTTTGGCTTATCTCCTTAGATACCTTCCATGCTTTTACTGGAACATTCGACTGTTTTGTATAGAAAAAAATCAAGCATCCAGTAGCTACTAAAATTTGAACTAAACTTGAAAAGCCAAAAGCTAATAAATTCGCTGCAGTAAACACTAAAAATAGTCTAAAGCTATGATTGCAGACCATAGCAATGGTATTAGAAATAGTCTGGTACTTAATTTTTGTCTGTGCTTGAAACCAGTAAGATACAATCTGAAATGGTTGAGCTAGCAGACTAAGAGATGCAATTATTAGCATCCAGAACTCAGTGCTTCCTGGTTGTTCTATAAAGAATATAGAACCAACAAGAATTAAAAAAATGAGAACGACAGACAATGACTTAAGAAAAAAAGTAGAGCCTAAAATCTCATCATTTTGGTCTGGGTGTTTAACTAGCTCTTTTACAATTAATCCGTTGAGCCCCGCATGGCTAATTGCAGTCGCAATACCGACAATAGAAGTAGCGTAAGCTAGAATACCAAATTTTTCAGGTCCTAGATATCTTGATACTAAAATTGCAGTTGAGAAACCAACAACCATTTGCAGTACTTTTTCAATCATCATCCAAGATGCATTGAAAAAGTAACCTTTAAATCGACTAAAAATGTTGGTCACCCTTAGGATTTTCACTATAATTAAGCCTCATTGAGCTATTAATTTTGGCAAGCTGTTTTAACATTAAAAGGGATTAAAATGATGTCAAAAAGTTGTTAATCCTACAGCTCACTAAGATATCGGACATTTAAGCTGACAGGCATGATTTTGCTTGCTTATTGCCTTGAATATCATCTATTCAGGGATTAGGGCTCGTATATATTGACGACTAATAACTTGTGGTGTGAAATGCTCATTCATTGCTTTTCGAGCATCCATTCCCATGGTATCTAGTATCTCTTCGTCTTGAGAAAGAAGACGTATAAACATTGTAAGTTCATCGCTTCTACCATTTCTGATGACAACACCACAGTTGTGCTTACAGACTAGCTCTTCCAAATAAGTCCCCTCCGGACAAACCACTGCAATCGGCCTCCCCGCCGCCAACGCCGGATACAGCTTACTCGGAGCCACCAAACTCTCCATCCCCTCACTCACACTAACGAGCGACACATCACATGCCGTCATCGAATACGGAATGTCCTTCTTATCCTGATAAGGCAAAAACAAAAAGTTCTCCTCCAAACCCTCCGCCTTCACATCCTCAATCAGCTTCTCCCGCTTCGCCCCGCCCCCAATACATACAAACTTAATCGGCTTATTCCGCAACAGTTTCGCCGCCTCAAAGATCGTATCAATATCATGGCAGCGACCCATATTCCCCGAATACAACACCGTAAACGTATCCACCAGACCGTGCTTACGAGCAAACCAATTATCCTTCTTCTCAATCGGCTTAATCAGCTCCGGGTCCGCCCAGCTATGGATCACCTCAATCCGGTCTCGAATATCCGGACAGTGCCCCACCACCCGTTCCTTCATCGACGGACTCAACACAATCAGCGACTTCGCCCGTCTCCACACACGCTGATTTACCCACCGCCAAAGCTTCGCCACCGGATGGTTGTATTCCACCACATTGAGTTCTATCGCAATGTCTGGATATAGGTCATAGAGAATTACCACATAGGGCGTATTAAACAACAAACTAATCAAATACCCCACCACCGGCAAAAACGGCGGAGCCGTCGTCAGCAGCAGCACCTTATCCTTCTCAAACCCGTGCCGCAACAAATGCAAAAACGCCCGCATCGCAAACAATAAACCATTTAACGCCTTACCCCGAATCCGCCCGGACCATAGCTGCGACACCCGCGAGCGATGAATCATTAAATTACTGGCCAACTCCCGCTGGGGCGCTTCCTCCACCCCATCCGCATAGCCCGGCTGTCCGGTAAACACCTCCACCGGCATCCCCTGTTTTGCCAACTGTCGCACCAGCTCATCCAATAGCTGACCGGTCGCCGCATAGTCAGGCGCAAAAAACTGAGTCACCAGCTTTACCGTCTGCTGCGTTGTTCGAGTCTCTGCCGAATCAACAAAGTAAGCCGTTTTAGAGGGGGTATCTAATTTGCCGAGAACCATAGGGACACCAATGAGGGAGCAATAGGAAATAGCAGGCGTTTAACTAGTTGAAATACTCTACGAGACGCGGGCTACACGCCAGGCTCGCCAGGAGGTCAGGCCAAAAATCGGTGTAGCGATCGCAATGGCCAATAGCCCGTTAGGAATAGGTGCCAGGGTAAACGCCCAGCTGCCAATCCACAGGCTCAGGGCATAGATAAACAAAACAGTCAGCCGATGGGGCAGCCCCACACTCAGTAAGCGATGGTGCAGATGGCTGTTATCCGCCTCAAAGGGAGACTTACGCCGCAACAGTCTAGAAACAATGACAAGGGTCATGTCAAAAATCGGCACAGCCAACACAATCAACGGAATTGTGATCGCCGTTGCCCCCTTGACTAGCCCCGTAATGCTAATCACCGCCAACATAAACCCAATAAAATAAGAGCCTCCATCTCCCATAAAGATGCAGGCCGGATTAAAGTTATAAACCAAAAAGCCGCAGAGGCTGCCCACCAGGCCCATGGCCAGCAGCGCCACCGACGGCTCACCCATATATAAACAAATACCCACCGTAATTAGAGCGGAAATGGCACTAACGCCCGAAGCCAATCCATCCAGGCCATCCATCCAGTTGATGGCATTGACCATGCCCGCAATCCAGACCAGGGTGACCGGCAGACTCAGCCACGCCAGATGCACCAGCCCGAGACCCGGCACCGTAATAAAGTCGATGCGCACACCCAGGCTCCAGACAAGGGTAGCGATCGCAAACTGACACAGCAGCCGCAGCTTTGGCGAAAGCGTATACAAATCGTCCGAAAACCCCAAAAGAAAGTAACCACCTCCCCCAAATAGCATCACCAAAATCTCTTTTTGGTCCGTAGGTAGCAGGTGACTAAAACCGCCCATTAGCCATAGACAAATGACCGCCGCCAGGGTACCGACAAAAATAGCCAGACCGCCCAGACGTACCATGGGAATTTCATGGACCTTGCGATCGCAGGGCACATCCACCCGGCCACAGTGGATGGCAACTCTTCTCACGATAGGCACGCTAGCCAACACAGTCAAAAATGCACTTACAAAAGCTACGGGATAAAAAACGTAATCAGGAACAAACGACAATGTCGATAGACCAAGCATCACAGTAATGCCAACATAGTTTCAAGCAACAACAGACAGGATCGACATTTCGCAAATCACAAACTTTAGAAATAGCGCTAAAAACCATAAACCCTAAGTCAGCCCGGTATTGTTCCACTTAGAATTAAGAACTTAATTAGGCCCTACTGTTTGCCCTGCAGGCGCTCTACCGCCACCTCTGCAGACGCAATTTTCAGATCCTATACAACCCTTATGCTTTAGCTAAATGGACCGGCAAACTCAAAGCATCTCGCAACAAATCACCCAAGTATCAAACACCAAGTCATGAAACAATATTTATAGACAAACGTCTATAAGTTAGATCTCTCAGTAAGATTTTGGCGCTTGAGCAGCTGCAAACGTTAAAGCCCATCTATTCCCAAGCTTGCTTAGTAGGGCAGACACCGTGACGTAGGTAATAAATCGCTGTAGTACAAAAGAGCAAAAAATCTGTTAAATCATTTGCTTTCTTAAAACAGCCATCCTTACGCTCAGGCTTTGACACAGCTGGTTCAAAAAACAGCCATATAAAAGCCTTGCTACAACAAAGTTTCTAAGGCTGGGCAACGATTCAGGACTATAAGTGTGATGAAATCAGAAAATATGCGGTTATGGAAATAAGGATGTTCTGCTAAGGAAATTTAATTGATACAGAGGCGGTTCTCTCCCTGCATCTAGTCCCCCATCGCAGGGGCTTAGCAGGGAGAAAAAACTTAACCCCTAAGCAGCGGACTGCCGACGGCGCAGGGCCAGGGCGGCCAGGGCAAGACCGACCAGGGCAGACGGCTCAGGCACCGCCACCCCATCGGGTGGATCCCCATCCAGGGTCAAGGTGTAGTTTCCAGTAAAGGATTCGGTGCTATCACCAGAAACAACGCCGGAAGCCATCGGTTCTTCACCAATGCTATACAAAAAGCCACTACTGCCCTGGTAGTCATAGGCCACCACCTCGCTGGCGTAAAACGTAGGAAGGGGTGGTAGAAACGGCAACAAACTCGTCAAACCCAGTCTGTCTGCAGCGATGTCGATCAGTGAATTGAGTTCAACAAAACCGGCAAGGTCGATATCCACATCGCCATTACTCAGCTCAGTGACAGATTCGATATTGGGGTCACTCAAACGAGCATCTCCATCCACGGTGTCAAAGGCGGCCCGCAGCTCGTCCCGAGTCAAACCAGCAAGGGCTAACAGGGGTTCTAGACCCGCGCCATAAACACTCCAGGCATCGTCAAACCAGATATCGGCCAGACCCATATCCCAGTCAGCCTGGGTCAGGCTGCTCAGGGTCAGCGTGCCGCCCCCCAAACTGAAGGTAAGCCCCCCTTGAGCACCGTCTAAACCACCATCGGTTTCACCCAGTTCAATGTTGCCAATACCGTTAAGCGCATCGGCAGCGGTGCCGCCGGGGGCAACCACACCGGGAGCTATTTCATTAAAGATCTCGACAGTGCCGGATGTTGTTTGGGCCGCTGCTGGCGATGCTACCAAAGCAGCTAATCCCAGAACGACAGAAGAGCTGTAAAAAAAAGACTTCATTATGCTATCTGAAACAGACTACAGAACACATGGATAAAAAAACTGTAAAAGTGTGAATCGGGCACTCCCTAAAAGACTCTTCATCCTTTGGATATCGCTAGTCCGGCTCCAGATATGACCCTGAATCTGGAAGCATGTAGTTTCTGTAGAAGTACTGAGTAAATTCAATCATTTACCAATACACCCCCCAGAAAATACGGAGGATACTGCATCTTTCCGGATGAAACAGCCACACGTAGCCCAATTTAAGCTGCAACAATGCTAGCTAGTTCGTTTATGACAACAGGAAAATTTTGATTATCTTTAAAGGAAATTTATAAAGAAAATTCAGCCTTTACAAAGTGGAGCCGTGTGGTCCCAAGGCTGTGGGAAAAGCGGTTAATACTGGGTCTGATGGATGTAGTAAAACCCTATTGGACTAAGCACCAACCGCCAAATTTTATAGGCCACAAAGCCAGACAGGTGTTTTTAGAGCGGTGCGATCAGCCGGACAATGACACCTTTAAAGCTTGAGGATTGGGTATTTGCAGTGCCTCGCCCATCACGATGACGGCAATAGGTCCAGGATAATTTCCTGGATCGCCCTCAGCTTTCCTAAATCATTATCACTAATCAACCAAAATTAAAGTTTTGATGAAGCTGTGCATACTTCTCCTGGCTGCGATCGCAGATTGTTCAAGGATGGCACCACCGTTGTTAAGCCAAACATGCGGCTGGATTACCCTGACAATTCGGCGTCCTCCAGCGGTCAAACAGGCTTACTGCTGGGGAGCCAATCTGTGGGAGAGTTGCTGGGGGGTTGCGATCGCATCTGCCTCGGCCAGCTGTGACGATATTTCCAAACAAGTGCTATAGCTAGGGTATGTTGCCTGTCGGTCTGTTACTGTATCTGCCATGTCTAGCTTTACTCCCCTTGCTTTGCTAGCAAGTGCCGTACTGGCTGCCACCTTCTCCCATCCGGCGGTAGCCCTGGCGTCGTTGCCGCTGTCTGGGGTGAGTACCTCGACCGCCGCTAGCCTAGATGAGGTTTATCTGTTGGGGCCAGGAGATTTAATTGTCGTCGATGTATTTAACGTACCGGAATACAGCGGCGAGCAGCGGGTGCTTGCCAACGGTAAGGTCAATCTACCGGCGGTGGGGCAGCTATCTATTGCAGGGCTTACCCTGCCCCAGGCAGAACAGGCCATTAGTGATGTTTATCGGGCCAGGGTGCGCTATCCACAGATTACAGTGGGTTTACTGACGCCCCGCCAGCTGCGCATTGCGATTACCGGTGAAATCCACATGCCCGGTGTTTATACCATGCCCGTGGATGAAGCCGGGCAGTTTCCCACCCTAGTTAATGTGATTCAGCTAGCCGGGGGCATTACCCAGGCGGCGGATCTTAAACAGGTTCGGATCCAACGGCAGGTGGAAAACGGCAATACCCAAAGTGTGACCAGCGACCTGGCAATGCTGATTGCCCAGGGCGATCTGCAGCAGGATATCCCGCTACGAGATGGGGACACCATCACCATTAACCAGGCCGATGAAATTGACCTAAGCACGTCTAACCAGATTGCAGTGTCTAATTTGGCCACCGATGCAGAGGAGGCTATCAGCGTCGCCATTGTCGGTGAGGTGTTTCGCCCCGGCACCTATAACTATGCCAGCCGCAGCAGCTCTAGCCAGTCTGTCACCGTCGGGGAAAATGCTAGCGCCAACACCGTACAACAGCCGGGGCGACTGACGGTGACCCGAGCCCTGCGGCTAGCCGGTGGGATTAGGCCCCTGGCGGACCTGCGCCGGGTGGAGGTCAAACGCACAACCCGCTTTGGCGATAGTCGTACCATCTCCCTCGATTTGTGGCAGCTGGTGGAAACAGGGGATAACAGCCAGGATTTAATACTACAGGCCGGTGACACCGTGGTAGTGCCAACGGCGGTGGCGGCTAATCCAGAGCAAATTGGTCAGCTGACGGCAACCAACCTGTCACCGGACACCATCAGCGTCAACGTTGTTGGCGAGGTGGAGCGGCCAGGGACGGTGGCTGTTGCGGCTAACACCACCCTCAATCAGGCGGTGCTGGCGGCGGGTGGCTTTAACCGGCGGGCGCGCGAAACCGTTGAATTAATTCGTCTTAATCCCAACGGGAGCGTTACCCAGCGCTCGGTTGATATTGACCTGGCCCAGGGGCTCAACCCTGGGGGTAATCCGATCATGCAACACAACGATATCGTTGTTGTCGACCCCAGCACGGCCGCACGGCTATCCGATGGACTCAACACCTTACTCAGTCCATTTTTGCAAATTTTACCGGTCAATTTTAACGGCTGGAACGGCCTGTAGGCTGTCTGTGCTTTTCTGTTTACCCGATCGTTACCAATCAACGTCACTGGCCCATGGATAATCTAACCGCCAACAACAGCGTGAGTGATGGGAGGACTATCCAGGGGTTTCCCCAGCTGCCATGGGAGGACGATGAGCTGGATCTCAAACAGCTGTTGACGGTGCTGCGCCGTCGCGCCTGGATCATTGGTGCCATAGCCGCCGGGGTGATGGGCACTGTTATGTTTAATACGCTGCGCCAGGAGCCGGTCTATGAGGGTAACTTCCAGGTGCTGGTGGAGCCGGTCAATGCCGACAACCAGCTCCAGGACTTTGGCAATCTGCTGGGGGATACCTTGCCGACAGCGTCGTCGGGTTTAGATTATGAAACCCAGGTGCAGGTGTTGCGCAGCCCCAGACTGATCGAACAGGTGCTAGCCGATCTCAGGGCGGTCGATCCCGATATAGACTATGAAACGCTGCTAGAAAAGCTCACCATTACTCGAGTGGGCGAAACCAAGATTATCGAGGTTAGGTATCGCGATCGCAATCCGGTCAAAATCCAGACGACGCTGGATGTATTATCTAATGTCTACCTCGACTACAGTCTTAAGGAACGACAGACCAATTTGCGCCAGGGGATTCAGTTTATCAACAGACAGCTGCCCGAGTTGGAGGGCCGTGTTGATGATTTACAGGCTCAGCTAGAGACCTTTCGCCAAACCTACAATTTTATCGATCCCACCACCCAAAACCAGCAGATTGCCACCCGTACAGAAAACCTGAGCACCCAGCGTCTAGACATTGATCGCCAGCTGGCCCAGGCCAAAACGGCCTACAATCTGCTGGTGGGGGCAGACGGTGGGGAGGCCGCGCTGCAGGAGGCGGCTGTCTATCAGCAGCTGATCCAAGACCTGCGCCAGGTGGAAACAGAAATTGCAGCGGGGCTGACTCGATTTCAACCGGATAGCCTGGAAATTCAGGTGCTGCGAGACAAACGGGAGCTGTTGCTGCCGGTTTTAGAGGCCGAGGCCGAACGGGTGCTCAATGCTAAGTCCGCCGGGGCGCTCAATGACATCCAGGTATTAGAGACCCAAAGTCAGACCCTGGCCCAGGCAGAGGGCCAGCTCCAGGGCACCTTGACCCAGCTGCCTACTTTGGCCAGGGAGTATAGCGACCTGCAGCGCGAGCTGGAAATCGCGGTGCGGGCGCTAAGCCGCTTTTTGGAAACCCGTGAAACGCTACAGATTGAGGCGGCCCAGACTGAAATTCCGTGGGAGCTAATTGAGGCACCGCTCGCTCCCACGGTGCCGATTTCACCCAATGTCCGCCGTAGCCTGCTGCTGGGGACGGTGGCCAGTTTGCTACTGGGGGTAGGGGCGGCGCTGCTAATTGAAAAACTAGACAGCGTTTGCCGCACGGTGGATGAGCTTAAGGCCATTGTGAAACTACCGCTGCTGGGGGTGGTGCCCTACCAAAATGAGTTTGATGATGATCATCATGGGCACGGCGGTTTAGGCGGCGGTCTCCGGCAGCGGCTGGGTATGCAAAACGGCGAGTCCTACGGCTATGGCGGGTCGCAGTTTTTGGAGTCCATGCGACTGTTGCAAACCAATCTGTTGTTGCTGGGGGCCGAGCGGCCGGTGCAGTCGATTATTTTGAGTTCGTCGATGCCGGGGGAGGGCAAGTCCACGGTGGCGCGCCATCTGGCTCAAACGGCGGCCACCATGGGCAAACGGGTTTTGCTGGTGGACGCGGACCTGCGCCAGCCTGTCATCCATCAGCGGTTGGGGATAGATAATACCCAGGGGCTTAGCGACCTGCTATCGGGCAACGCGTCGCGAACCGATGTGCTACAGCAGGCTATTCCCTTTATCGAATTCTATGTGATGACGGCTGGCAGTATCCCACCGGATCCGGTCAAGCTATTGTCGTCGCAGCGGATGCAACAGCTGATGGGCGATCTAGAAAAAGAGTTTGATCTGATTATTTATGATTCGCCACCCCTGGTTGGCCTGGCGGATACAACACTGATGGCCCCCCATACGGATGGAATCATGCTGGTGGCGCGGGTAAATAAATGCGATCGCGATGTCCTCAGCCACGCCATCGAAAATATTCGATTTTCCAATATTCCAGTCTTGGGTCTGGTGGCCAACGGGGTTACCCCCAGCAGCAAGGGCTACTATACGTACGGTTATACTACATCTAAGGAAGTATCGAATCGGGCGTTTACCCACGATGCAACCTCAAAATCCCCTGATAAAGAGGGGTTGAACTTAAACCATTTCTTCAAATTTCGTCGGTAGTCTGGAAAATAGAACAGCCAATGTGAGGCTCTCCCATACCAGGGAAATCTGTTTTTCATAGCGTTTGTCCTGTGGGTGGGCCTGTCCCGTGGGTGGGTCCCGTGGATAAGGGTGTTCTCCAAAGCACTGAGTTGCCCCCCGTAAACGGCGCAAATGTACTTGCATCAAGACATTTACCTTAAGTCACATCGCGGATTTTGACCAGACTATCCGGATTTCTACGTAGCTTTTTTGAAAATTGAACAGGGTTTCTCACAGTGATTTTTATCATCGCTGGGGCCTGCTTAGGGGTGTCTAAACAACACCTTGGCCCGGGAAAACCATGTTAAACCGGTAAAGCTTCACAGGTTTCCGGATTTGTCGCCGTCGTCGCCGCAGTTTGCTTAAGGGCTCAGCAGCTGTCCTGACTTAACAACCTAAGGAAATATATTTCTCCGCACCAGTTTTTGTCCAGTTTTTGTATTAATAATGCCTACCGGTTTATTTCTATGACTCATTTAGTCGGCTTCTCTACCGCAGTTCGTGCCCTGATCGGCACCGGGTTTGCCGTAGGCGCGGTACTCAGCAGCGCAGAAGGGTCCCTAGCCTCGCTACCGGCCCTATCGACAGGTTACGCCGCTCCGGCCACATCCCTCACCGATAGCTATTTGCTGGGTCCCGGCGACCTGATTACCATTGATGTTTTTAATGTATCGGAATACAGCGGCGAGCAGCGGGTGCTCGCCAACGGCAACATCAATTTACCAGCGGTGGGACAGCTGTCGGTGAGCGGTTTAACCCTGGCCCAGGCAGAGGCTGCCATCGGTGAAAAATATCGCTCAGAGGTTCGCTATCCGCAGATTACCGTCAATCTGCTCACCCCCCGTCAGCTCCGGGTTGCCCTCAGTGGAGAAATTCACACACCGGGGCTGTATACCCTGGCCGTTGGCAGTGAGGGCCAGTTTCCTAGCCTGGTAGAGGCGATTAAGCTAGCCGGGGGCATTACCCAGGCGGCCGATCTCCAACGGATCGAGATCCAACGGCAGACGGCCAATGGCGGCACCCAGCGGGTGGTCAGCAACCTGGGGGCATTGATTAACCAGGGCGACCTGAGTCAGGATTTTGCCCTTCGAGATGGTGATTCGATCACAATTACCCAGGTGGATGAAATCGACCTGCGCACATCACGACAGATTGCCAGCTCTAACATAGCCACCGACGAGGAAGAGGCCATCAGCGTCGCCGTTGTTGGTGAAGTGTTTCGCCCAGGCACCTACAACTACGCCTCGCGTTCGTCATCTAGCCAGACTGTTGTGGGCAACAACGCCGATGCCAACATTGTGCAACAGCCCGGCCGACTAACGGTGACCCGGGCTCTGCGTCTAGCGGGCGGTCTCAAACCCCTGGCCGACCTGCGCCGAGTCGAGGTGAAACGTACTACACGACTGGGGGACAGCCGAACAATTTCCCTCGATCTGTGGCAGCTGGTTGAATCTGGCGACAGACAGCAGGATCTGATCCTGCAGGAGGGCGACACGGTGATCGTTCCCACCGATGTGGCCGCCAGCCCAGAAGAGATTGGCATGCTTACGGCGACGAATTTATCGCCAGATTCGATTGCGGTCAATATTGTGGGTGAAGTGGAGCGTCCGGGACCGGTTGCCGTTGCCGCCAACACCACATTAAACCAGGCTGTCCTGGCCGCTGGCGGATTTAACAGCCGCGCCAAGGAAACGGTCGCGCTGATTCGGTTAAATCCTGACGGTAGCGTTACCCAGCGGACGGTTGAGATCGACTTGGCCCAGGGACTCAGCCCGGAGAACAACCCCATCATGCAACACAACGACATTGTGGTGGTTGACCCCAACGCGGCGGCGCGCCTATCAGATGGGCTGGGGACTTTCCTTGAACCTTTTCTACAGATTTTACCGTTTGGACGTTTCTTTTAGCGGACCTGTCCCTTCTGTTGTTTGCCCCTTAGACTCCTATTTTATCTTTTGACAACCCTATGGATAATTTTGCCTCAGACAACGGCGCGTCCGCTAGCGGCACAGCGCCCCTGCTCCCCCAAATGCCATGGGCAAAAGATGACGATGAGCTGGATTTATCTCAGCTGCTGACGGTCCTGCGGCGACGTTCCCTCATGATTACCGGTGTGGCCGCCGGGGTGATGGGTACCGTCATGTTTAATACGCTGCGCCAGGAACCCGTCTATGAGGGCAACTTTGAAGTTCTCGTGGAGCCCGTCAACGCCGATAACAATCTCTCGGATTTGAGTGGATTGCTAGCAGAGGCGGCCCCTACCCAGCAATCGGGGTTAGACTATGAGACCCAGGTGCAGGTGCTACGCAGCCCCGAGCTGATTGACCAGGTGCTGGCGGAGCTCAAAACGGTTGACCCGGACCTGGACTATAGCAGCCTGCTTAAAGATCTCACCATCCAGCGGGTGGGGGAAACCAAGATTATTCAGGTCAGCTACCAGGGCAGCGACCCGGTCAAAATCCAGGCAACCCTGGATGCTCTATCGGCGGTATATCTCAAATACAGCCTAGACGAACGCCAGACCAATCTCCGCCAGGGGATTCAGTTTGTGGATGCCCAGCTGCCTGAACTCAAAGGGCGGGTCGACGAGCTCCAGGACCAGCTGGAGAGATTTCGTAAGGCCTATAACTTTATCGATCCAACCACCCAAAATCAGCAAATTACAGGTCAAGCACAGCAGCTGAGTTCCCAACGCTTAGAAATAGACCGGCAGCTGGCCCAGGCCAGAGCCAACTACGAGCTGCTACAGGGGGCGGGGGGTAGCGAAGTGGCTCTACAGACAGCACCGGTCTATCAGCAGCTAATTGAGGAGCTGCGCCAGGTGGAAACCGAAATTGCCACTGAGCTAACCCGGTTTCAGCCGGGAAGTCTGGCCATCCAGGTACTCCAAGACAAGCGCCAGCGTATCCTACCGGTAA
The DNA here is from genome assembly GCA_039814735.1 of Cyanobacteria bacterium P01_A01_bin.15. GTDB lineage: Bacteria > Cyanobacteriota > Cyanobacteriia > Phormidesmidales > Phormidesmidaceae > Leptothoe. Next base: position 24,301 of record JBCCAQ010000006.1, on the reverse strand, counting down.
TTGATGCGGAGGCTCGGCGGGTATTAAATGCGAAATACGCCGAGGCTGCAAACGCCATTGAGATTTTGGAAACCCAGAACCAAACCATCGCCGCTGCTGAAGCTCAGCTGCAAAGTACCCTGACCCAGCTGCCCACCCTAGCCCGCCAGTATAGCGACCTGCAGCGGGAGCTAGACATTGCCGTGGGTGCCCTCGGGCGATTTTTAGAGACCCGTGAAACCCTGCAGATAGAAGCAGCCCAAACTGAAATTCCATGGGAGCTGATTGACGCCCCCACCCGGCCAGAGATACCCATCTCCCCCAATGCCAAGCGCAGTTTGGTTTTGGGCATTGTGGCCAGTTTGCTTGTAAGCGTGGGGACCGCCCTGCTCTTAGAAAAATTAGATACAATCTGTCGGACGGTGGACGATATTAAAACGGTGGTCAAACTGCCGCTGCTGGGGACAATCCCCTATCAGGAGGAGTTTGACAACACCCAAGAAACGCCCTCAAGGGGCATTGGCAAATGGTTACGGCGGGGCATCAATCAGGGCTCCCTGGCCAGCAACGATTACTACAGCTACGGTGGCTCACGGTTTTTAGAGTCCATGCGGCTACTGCAGACAAATCTGATGCTAACTGGTGCCGATCGCTCCATCCAGTCGGTGATTTTGAGTTCATCAATGCCTGAAGAGGGTAAATCGACGGTGGCCCGTCATTTGGCTCAGACCGCCGCCACCATGGGTAAACGGGTTTTGCTGGTGGATGCGGACCTGAGGCGACCGACGGTGCACGAGCGCCTGGGGTTGAGAAATGATAAAGGTCTGAGTGATTTTCTCTCGGGCAATGCCACCGGGGCTGACATCCTGCAAAAGGCGATGCCGTTTTTGGACTTCTATGCGATTACGGCTGGAAGTATTCCCCCCGATCCGGTCAGGCTGGTGTCGTCTAAGCGGATGCGCCTGCTGATGAAACGACTGGAAAAAGAGTTTGATCTGATTGTGTATGATGCGCCACCGCTGGTGGGTCTAGCCGATGCTACGCTGATTGCGCCCCACACCGATGGTCTGATTCTAGTTTCGCGGGTCAATCGCTGCGATCGCAACGTCCTAGAGCACGCCATGGACAATATTAGCTTTACCAAAATCCCCATTCTAGGGCTGGTGGCCAACGGGGTTGACACCAGCGGTCAGAGCAACAAGTACTACACCTATGGCTACGAAACCAAACCCCAGACCACTCCTCAGCCCCAGCCCAAAGCCCTAGCCGCCGCCACGGCCGCCGCTAGCACCAACGGCGGTACTTCCCACAAAAGCGGTCTGACCATGGCCGACTTTTTGAAGACAGGAAAATAGAAAACAGGCGGACGCCCCCTAAAGCAGCGACAGCTGCTGATACCCCACCGTCTCAGCCGGTACCAGGTTTGCCATCGCTACCCCCAACAGCCTTACCCGAGGCCGGGGCTCCAGGTGATGCTCCAACAGCGCCTGGGCTAGGGGGGCCATGTCAGCGGCACGCTGCAGCGGCACATCTAGGGTGCGGCTGCGGGTGATTTGGCGATAGTCGGCGTACTTTATCTTTAGGGTGAGGGTGTGGCCCATTTTTTTGGCTTTGAGCAGCCGTGCTTCCACCTCATCAACAATGGCAACCAGGGCCGCCGCCATCGCATCTAGGGTTTGTAAGTCTTCTGCAAAACTCCGTTCTGCCCCAACGGATTTACGGATGCGATTGGGGTTCACCGGACGACTATCCTGGGCATTGGCCACGCGAAAATAATGGTGCCCCACCTTACCAAAGTTGGCGACTAGGTCCGTTTCGCTCCAGCGCTGCAGGTCGGCCCCGGTGACAATGCCCAGCTGTTTCATTTTGCGGTCGGTCGCCGGACCAATACCGTGAAATTTTTCGATGGGCAGGGTGGCGATGAATGCCATGGCGTCCCCCGGCAGGATCACATACAGCCCGTCGGGTTTGTTGATATCAGAGGCCATTTTGGCCAAAAACTTATTGATGGAAACACCCGCAGAAGCCGTGAGTTGGGTGGTTTGGGTAATCCGCTGTTTGATAATTTTGGCGGTTGCGATCGCAGACTCACAGCCGGTCACATCCAAATAGGCTTCATCCAGCGACAGGGGTTCAACCAGCTCCGTATAGTCACGGAAGATCGCCCGAATCTGCTCCGACACGGCTCGATACACATCAAACCGAGGTCGCGCAAAAATCACATGGGGACATCGCTGCACCGCCACCCGTGACGGCATGGCCGAATGGATGCCGTAGCGTCTTGCCTCATAGCTAGCTGCAGCCACCGCCCCACGCTGTTCCGGTCGGCCACCCACCACCACCGGCTGCCCTCGATACTCACGATGATCGCGCTGCTCAATAGACGCATAGAAAGCATCCATGTCAATATGCAGGATTTTACGATGGTCCACGGTATTTTTGTGGCGATCTATACCCACTTTACACCCTGCTTTTAAAGACCCAATAATCCCTCACAGGTCCTACGGAGAAGAAAAAGAGAGAACCAGCGCTTCAGAAATAAGCCAGCTCCGTATTTTCCACAAATCCTATCGTCTATATAAGGCCCGGTTAAAACCTCAGCAACAACGACAAAATCCCCCCAACAGACTGGCATTCTAGGACCAAGACATTAGCTTCACAGCGATTCACACTACTATAGTTTTGGTTGAAGTAGACCTATGCCAGTTATTAATTACGGTGAGTTTTTTTCCAGTCTGTTTACCTGGCTCAAGCTTGGCACCTCCGTAGCCGTCTTAGTATTGCTAGTCACCAAGATCATGGATGTTTGGCAAGGTAATCCTTCCAGCATGGAAGAACAAAATCCCATGGTAGAGATCATTCAAGATATCAAACAAGAAATTAGGGAGAATTTTTAAAACAGGTACCTAGCAAGCATGCTCACAATCTATCCTAACCAAGGTGACAGATACGATAAAACAGATGCGTTTAAAAGAAAAGCTATCCACAAACGCATCTGTCAAATAAGAGACTTACAATAAAGAAACAAATATTAAACGTACAGACGTTCCATGGAACGTCTTTCCACCATTAAATATTTAGACCTGATAAAATTTTTATCCCTAAGGCCTGAAAATCCAATCCAGACCTGCTTTTTAATATGCGGGCGTTCCATGGAACGCCCAATGGCGGCCTACAACAGCTTCAGCAGGATCAGCACAGCAGATTCAGTACCCTCTAAAGCAGATAGCTCGTCCAAATCACCATCAGCGGCCTGAACAGCGACCCGTAGGGATTGCAAAATGGCCTGCAACGGTGCCGAACTATAGGCTTGAATCAGCTGGTCTCGCTTGAGACTCTCCACCAGCCTGTTAACATTACCCACAGCGGCCCTGAGGTTACCCGCACTAGCCACCACTGCGTCAATATCTACGCCCACGCAAGTATCAGCTTCTGAACCCGCACAAATATCCTCAGAAATTTGCTGGGCTAAAAATCGGGCTGCAGCATCGGCCTCTGATCCATTGGCGAGCAGCTGATTAAAAGATTGAATCTCCTCTGGTGTCAGGGTCAGAATCTGCCCACCAACCTCAACTTGCCCCTGGCTGACAATCTGCTGTAGGGCGCTAAGCAAAGCGCTGCCAACCCGGCGACCAAACACCTGATCAGCCAGTGCCCCAGCGGCAAAGCCATCTCCTTGACCGTTGGTAGCAGAGTCCGTTTCAATCACCGGAACAGAGCCAGCCAACGCCTGGCTAGGCATCGTCGCCAGCACCAGGGCGCTACATAGCGCTAGGAAAAATCGTTGCAAATACAGTTTTCTCATGGCTCCAAGGTCGTTTTTACGTACAAATTTTGGTAGCCTGCACCCAAAGCATCGTCAAAACTGAAATCCATACCCGATAGAAGCACTAAAGCGATCGCCCTCGTTAGTGTTGCTGGTCACATCCGTTACCCCAGCTGTGAGCACCAGTGGAACATCAAAGGGCGCTGCCGAAATACCCATATTTAGGGCACTGCCGGTCCAGCTACTCACCAACGATAGCTCGGGAATAACCCGCAGCCCGACGCTGCCAAAAAAGTTTGGAGCATTGGTCCCAGCGGCAATGGCCCCCGTCGAGCGAAAGCTACCGGTGCCAATACCGCCGGAGACAGTTAATGGCATTGTGTTTGACTCTTCGGGCCGCAGATCAAAACTCTTTGTCACCACACCATAAAACGTCTCCTCAGCACTATCAGCAGCGCCCCAGGTAATGGGATTGGTCCAGCCAACCGCAACGGCCAAATTATCGGCCTCTGGGAAAATTTTATGCACCTTAATCCCAATCTGGCCGTCCTCAGCAAAGCCATCCAGGCTGATAATACCGGCGTTTAGCTCCACACCCACATCATCCACCGCATCACCAAAGCCCACCCCCAAACTCATGGAGCCATCGGTGTCGCTACGTTTGCCATCAGTAATCCCTGCCAGACCCACAAAGGCATCACCAGCGTTGGCACCATAGGCGGAGGGGGTACCAAAGCTCGAGGCTGGGCTGGGTGGGCTAGTGGGAAATGTTGGATTCTCAACGGATAGACCCTGGCGGAGTTCCTCATCTGTCAGATCGTCAGGTCGGAAACTATCCCCCACGACACCGGATGAATCTTGTACAGGGGCTTGAGATAGCTGTAGTTCCTGTTCCACGGGAGGTTCTATAACCGCTGTGGAGATATCGGCCGCTGGTAAAGCAGGCGTCGGGGCAGCGGTGGCAATCAGATGATTTAGTCTGGTGCGACGGCTGTCCTGGTCCAAAGGCTCCGGCATGGTTTCTGCCACGCCCTCAGACGGGATAGTCCTCAAGGAAACAAAGCCAGGCTGACTACTGTCATCGGGTGTAATCCTCTGGGCATGGGTTTCCACATTGACAGCGGCTGTCGTAGTGTCATTTTTTTTGGTAACGGCCAAATCAGACGTATCACTATTGGCCGAGCTATCAAGGTCGGGGGTGACCTCAGCGGCATTAATATGTCCTAAATTTGCCGACGCATAGCTGGTAAGCAGGGTTACACAGCCAAGTAGGGCTTTATTTGGGGGCTTATACACGGTTTTGTTTTTAGCAGATTCTTAAATCATGGAAGTAGAGACCCGGTATCAGGGTGATTACCCTTGACTTTTCCAGTCAATCTTTCGGAAGGTCGGGACTAAATACAACAATCTTTTGAAAAGATAGCTTTGCGCTCGTATTTCACAGCAGTGATGATCGCTGAAAGCTTTAGATAGCGAAAGCCATGGCCGGTACAAACGGCTAAATGCGTCAAAAGCAAACAGCTTACAAAAAAATAACGGCGCGGAAGAGATTAAATCTCTTCCGCGCCGTGGGTGGCAAACGTTCCGCATTCGCCTATGGCTCTAAAATCCTGGATTACAGCGTTTCAGAACACTCTCTTCGATGGAGTTCTCCTAATTAATATTAGAAGTTGAAACTCAGATACAAAGAAGCTACATTGCCAGATATAGAATTGTCACTATACCTTTTTAAGCCAGCTAAACATAGCCCGCAAGTCCTTACCAACTTCTTCGATAGGGTGTTCAGCTTCGCGACGACGAATCGCATTAAAGCCCGCATTGCCAGACTGACTTTCAAGAACAAACTCACGGGCAAACTGTCCGGTTTGGATCTCTTTGAGAATTTGCCGCATCTCCTTACGGGTCTCGTCGGTAATAATGCGCGGCCCCCGGGTATAGTCACCATACTCAGCCGTATTGGAAATACTATGGCGCATGTTAGCTAAACCACCCTCTACCACCAGATCCACAATCAGTTTCACCTCGTGGAGACACTCAAAGTAGGCTAGCTCCGGCTGATATCCAGCACCGATCAGGGTTTCAAACCCGGCCTTAATCAGCTCACTCAGACCGCCGCATAGCACCACCTGTTCACCAAACAGATCGGTTTCAGTCTCTTCGCGGAAGGTCGTCTCAAGGATGCCCGCACGGGTACCGCCGATGCCCTTGGCATAGGCCATGGCCATGTCGCGAGCCTTACTAGAGGCATCTTGAAAAACGGCGAATAGAGCAGGCACCCCCTGGCCTTGCTCGTAGGTGCGCCGTACCAGGTGCCCGGGTCCCTTCGGCGCAATCATAACCACGTCCACATCTTCTGGGGGCACAATCTGAGCAAAGTTAATGTTAAACCCGTGGGCAAACGCCAGCACATTGCCCACCGATAGATTAGGAGCAATGCTTTCTTTGTAGATACTCTTTTGTACTTCGTCCGGCAGCAGGATCATAATCATGTCCGCTACGGCAGCGGCCTCAGCCACCGGTTTTACCGTCAGCCCTTCCGCCTCGGCTTTGGCTATGGAACGACTGCCTTCGTAAAGACCCACAACGACGTTGACGCCGCTGTCCTTGAGGTTGAGGGCGTGGGCATGCCCCTGGGAACCGTAGCCGATAATGGCCACGGTTTTACCGTTGAGTAAGTCTAGATTTGCGTCACTGTCGTAATACATCTGGGCCATTATTCAGAGCTCTCCTTGATTTGCGGCTATGGGTAGCTAAACTAGTCGTCCGTACAGTATTCGATATGGGATACATCGAGCACGGTTGTGCAGCCTTTGATCCTACCAAACCATCCGCCGATGTAAGCATGTATACACACGACTCTTTAGGGAGGCCCTTGGCAAAGACTTTGAGCAAAAACGTTTCGGCCCAGAAAGTCCCAGAAGGTTTTAGATCTCAGGTGTTTTCTGATGCCAGGGGGTGGCCTGCTCGTAGGCGGAGGCCACCTCAAACAGGGTGTCTTCCCGTAGGGCATCGCCAATCAGCTGCATACCAATGGGTAAACCTGCTTGATCAAACCCACAGGGCACGCTGATACCTGGCAAACCAGCCAGGTTAACCGTGATCGTCATCAGGTCGGACAGATACATGCTGAGGGGGTCGTCTACTTTTGACCCTGCCTTAAAGGCCGTGCTGGGTACCGTGGGCGTCATCAGCACATTCACAGCTTTGAAGGCTGCTTCAAAATCTTGCTTGATCAGGGTGCGTACTTTTTGCGCCTGTAGATAGTAGGCGTCGTAATAGCCAGCCGAAAGGGCATAGGTACCAATCATGATCCGCCGCTTGACTTCGGGGCCAAAGCCTTCGGCGCGGGTCTGCTTGTACATGGAGAGCAGATTGTCGGTATCAGACCGCATGCCGTAGCGCACACCGTCATAGCGGGCCAGGTTGGACGAGGCTTCAGAAGGGGCAATGATGTAATAGGTGGGCAGCCCGTAGCGGAAATTGGGACAGGAAATCTCGACAATCTCAGCCCCTAGTTCCTTGAGCTGCTCGATGGCCACATCCATCGCTTTGGCCACATCCCCCTCTAAACCTGCTCCAAAGGTTTCTTTGACCAGGCCAATACGCTTGCCCTTGAGGTCGGTTTTCAGGTGCTGGGTATAGTCGGGGATTTTGACCTTGAGACTGGTGGCATCTTTGGCATCGTAGCCCGCGATCGCACCCAGCAAAATCGCCGCATCCTCCACGGTGCGACCAAAGGGGCCAATTTGATCGAGCGATGAGGCAAAGGCCACCAAACCATAGCGTGACACCAGACCGTAGGTGGGCTTCATCCCAACCACGCCGCAGTAGGAAGCGGGCTGACGAATCGACCCGCCCGTATCTGAGCCCAGGGCAATGGGGGCCTGGTCAGCGGCAACGGCGGCAGCCGAGCCACCGGAGGAACCACCGGGCACACAGGTGGGATCCCAGGGGTTGGCCGTGAGCTGATAGGCAGAGTTTTCGGTGGAGCTGCCCATGGCAAACTCGTCCATGTTGGTCTTGCCCAAAAACACGGCTCCGGCAGTGGCTAGGCGCTGGGTCACGGTGGACTCATAGGGGGGAATAAATCCCTCTAAAATTTTAGAGGCGCAGGTGGTGCGGATGCCCTTGGTGCAGAGGTTATCCTTGAGGGCAATGGGAATACCCGCTAGGGGAGCCAGGGGAGTACCGGCTGCGATCGCATCATCTACCTGCCGTGCCTGAGCCAGGGCTTTGTCAGCCGTCACCGCCAAAAAACTATGGAGTTTAGGCTCTAGCGCCTGCAACCGGTCTAAATATGCTTGGGTAATTTCAACCGCGGTCCGCTCTTTTTGGGTGAGCTGGTGCTGCAGATTGCGGATGACTGACATTCGGGCTCCCTCAGTACGCCTGACACAAGGCTACCAGTATAGGGGGGAATGGCAACGGCGATGGGGGCTGCTAGACCGGCAAAATGCCACAGCTTTGATGTCAGGGATACAAAACCTGCCGAGTTAGGCAAATGTTTTCTAGGAAATGTGTAGATAGGTACAATTTTCCCTATTATTTTTCTATTAAATCTTTAACTAACACCTAGTGTAATTAGTAACCAAAGCCTGTGAGGGGTCTTTGATAGTGATACCCCTAACGGAGTTACCTGGCCTTGATAGTCGTTCTTGACCGCTGTAGTTGTCTTGGCTCATCAGATATATGACCCTCTTTCATTCCCGTTCCGCTCCGCTCTGGCGTCAGACCTGGTTTCGCTTGTTACTGCTGTCTGGCAGCACCGTTGGGATTGTGCTGGTGACCATCTCTCGACTGCCGTTGAAATGGGCCATGCCTGAGCAGGCGGTCGCTGGGCCAGTGGTAACCACCGAGACGGGTGCGATCGCAGCCCAACCCGCAATCGAGCTGCGCCAGGTTGATACCAACGGCATTGTCAGGCCCTATATTGCCCTGACCCAGCTCAGCTATGGCCTCACCCAGCGCGTCCTCGAAAAAGAACAAGCAGCGGTCAGCTACAGCCAGGCCATTAGCCTCGCCCAGCAGGCCCTAGCCCTACGCCAGCAGGGCAGCACCCTAGAACTCAGCCAGCAAGAAGAAAATTTGTGGCAGGGGGCCATCCGCCAGCTTAAGACGATTACCAGTGACTCAGCGCCATATGCCCAAGCTCAAAAAAAGATAGCGGAGTACGGTGATATAGCAACGGCTGTGAGGCATCGCATCGAGCAGCAGCAATCGGGATTTCTAGCCACCATTGCCGCTGAGAGAGGAAATCCAAAAGCTGTGCGGATCTCCCTGTGCCAGCTAGGTACCAACGAATGTCGGGCATTTCAGGGTAATGTCCCCCCGGCGAGTCTGGCGAGTTTGGTCAAGCTGCCGATCGCTGTCGCCCTGATGCACCAGGTTACCCAGGGCAAAGCCAACCTGGATGAGCAAGTCTACATTGACCCCAGCAATTTTACCGAAAATGCCCAGGGGGCCAAAATTTTTGTGGATAAAACCTACACCCTGCGAGAGGTAATGGTCCGCATGATTACGGAAAGCAATAACATTGCCACCAACCAGCTGGTGGACTACATGGGGTACGACACCATCAACCAGGCCCTCAAGGCCGAAGGCTTTACCGGTACAACCATAGGCCATAAGCTGGTGGGTGATAGAACTTATCCCAAACGCATGGGCTCGGGCAGAAATCGCAGCACCGCCGACGAGCTGACCCAGATGATGATGCGCATCTACAGCTTTACCAAAGCCAGTGATGAAGAGATCCTCAATGCCCTAGTGGGCCAATATGACCTTGACTTTGGCTATCGTGCCTTGATCAAAGAGAAACCCGAAATCTTTTGGATCGGAGAGAAAACCGGACAAAATTCTTCAGTGATTGGCAGCACAGTCGCTTTCAAAGCGGACGAGGAACGCTATGTCATGACTGTTTCCATCGACAAAAGCGCTAACCAAGGCAGACTGCGTCAGATTATTCGAGACGTGGCTCGCCATGTTATCGATCACGGCCCCCTGGAGCAACCATCAGCCCCCACGGTTGCAAGCCAGCCCTGAGGAAATCGTAATTAAGCACCCCTGTAACGTTTTACCCGTTCTCCCTTCCCCAACTGGTATTCTTTGCCCCCGTTCCTAACGTCATCCTGGGCTAAGCACCATAGCAACTCTTGAGGCCAACCTTTAGGGGTAAAAAGCAGCTCTTTTGAAGATTTTTTGACATTACTGGAGCTTAATGCAGCAGGTTTAGAATGCTCCCACCTACCGCGTATATCAGAACACAAAGGGGAAATTAATTTGTTCTAGCCTCTTGTCAAGGGTTAGATACACCCTCAAACTAAGTAGTGAGTTAATCAACTGCGCTAGTGAGACGAGCCTGTGAAAAGAGTTCTTTCGATTATTCTCGGCGGCGGTGCTGGCACTCGCCTCTACCCTTTAACAAAGTTTCGTGCAAAGCCCGCAGTTCCTCTGGCCGGTAAATATCGACTGATTGATATCCCCGTTAGTAACTGTATCAATTCAGGAATACTAAAAATTTACGTCCTCACGCAGTTTAATTCCGCTTCGCTCAACCGCCACATTACCCGCGCCTACAACTTTTCCCAGTTTAGCGATGGCTTTGTGGAAGTGTTAGCGGCCCAGCAGACCCCCGAGAGCCCGAGCTGGTTTCAGGGTACCGCCGATGCTGTCCGCAAGTACCTGTGGCTGTTTGAAAGCTGGGATGTGGATGACATCATCATTCTGTCAGGCGATCACCTTTACCGGATGGACTATCGCCTATTTGTAGAGCGTCACCGCAACACAGGCGCTGATGTTACCCTGTCTGTCGTTCCGGTGGGTAGCAAAGTGGCCTCTAGCTTCGGGCTAATGAAGATCAATAGCTCAGGTCGCATTGTTGACTTTTGCGAAAAGCCAAAGGGCGATGCCCTTGAAGATATGAAGGTGGACACAACCACCCTGGGGCTCAACGCCGAAGATGCAAAAGACAATCCTTTTATTGCCTCCATGGGCATTTATGTCTTTAAGAAACAGGCGCTAATTGATTTGCTGCGGCGTTCCCCTGAGCAAACTGATTTTGGTAAGGAGATCATTCCAGACTCCGCCAATGAGTACAACGTTCAAGCCTATTTGTTTGACGGGTACTGGGAAGATATCGGTACCATTGAGGCCTTTTTTCACTCCAATCTGGCCCTTACCCAACAGCCCAACCCACCCTTTAGTTTTTACGATGAAGACGCGCCCATCTACACGCGGGCTCGCTATCTTCCCCCCAGCAAGGTGCTCGACTGTAAAATTACCGAGTCGATTGTGGGGGATGGCTGTATCCTCAAACAGTGCAACATCACCCGCACCGTCATCGGGCTGCGTCAGCGGATCGGGGCTAACTGCGAAATTGAGAATGCCCTACTGATGGGGGCAGACTATTACGAGTCAATTTCTGAGAGCAGCCAGCATCTTACCCGGGGGAAAGTGCCGGTCGGGATTGGCGAAGGCACCACTATTAAGCAGACCATCGTGGACAAAAACGCTCGTATTGGCCGCAACGTAAAAATTGTCAATAAAGAGAACATTCAAGAAGCTGAGCGCGAAGATCTGGGATTTTATATCCGCAGCGGCATCGTCGTTATTCTCAAAAATGCGGTCATTCCTGACGGGATGATTATTTAGGAAGCTGTTTCGCAATATCCGGGCAAATTCTTTCTGGATGTCGTTATGGGAGCTTGGGTTTATTCTGGTGGTGTGGCCCGCTGCGGTGGGTCACCTGCTTAGGTTATTCTCTCCACTGCTTACCTCTCCATGGATCTTCGCGAAAGTCTCAAAATGGCGGTCAAAACCCTGACGGCCAGCAAGCTTCGCAGCAGCCTGACCATGTTGGGCATTATCATTGGCAACGCATCGGTTATCTCTATGGTGGGTCTAGGAGACGGTGGCCGCCGCTATATTAATGAACAGCTCCAGAGCCTGGGGCCAAACATTTTATTTATTGTGCCAGGTAGTCGAGAAACCCGTGAGCTGGGCGCACTTGAGGTTCCCCGCAATCTGGTATTGGCGGATGCCGATGCCATTGCTGAGCAGGTGCCGTCAGTCGTTGCCGTTGCCGCTGAAAATACTACTCCAGGGCTGATTACGTTTCTCAATCGCAACGCCAACGTCAGCGTGATCGGCACTAATCCAGCGTTTGTCACCGTGCGCAGCTTTACCCTAGACCAGGGGCGATTTATTTCGGATTTAGATATGCAGCGTACCAGTGCCGTGGCTGTGCTGGGCAACTCCCTGGCCGAGCGTCTGTTTGATGGCCAGGTGCCCCTGGGGCAGTCGCTACGCATTAATGATGTTGCCTTTGAGGTGGTGGGGGTGCTAGCGGTCCAGGGTTCAAACTTGGGGGTAAATTACGACGATGCGGCGATTATTCCAATCACGACCCAGGCAAGTCGGATTGTAGGGCGGACCTCTACCTTTGGCACTGAGGTGAGCTTTATTACAGCAACGGCTCGCGATTCTGAGAGTATGCAAACAGCGGAATTTCAAATTACCAACCTGCTGCGACTGCGCCACGGCATCGTTGATCCGAACGAGGATGATTTCTTTATCCAAAACCAGGATACGCTGCTTGCCATTGCCGATACGATTACCGGAGCGCTGACGCTGATGCTGGCTGCGATCGCAAGTATTTCCCTAGTCGTTGGGGGTATCGGCATTATGAATATCATGCTGGTGTCGGTGCGCGAACGTACCCAAGAAATTGGTCTTCGCAAAGCCATTGGCGCGTCCCGGCAGGATATCCTGATTCAGTTTTTGATTGAGGCCATTATTCTCTCCGCCGCTGGCGGTGCCATCGGTACCCTGGTTGGCGTCAGCGGGCTGAGTCTGCTCAGCCTGCTCACTCCCTTTGAAGCGGCCGCCCCGGTCAGCGCCATCGTCTTTACCGTTGGTGTCTCCGGCAGTATTGGCTTGTTTTTTGGTGTCATTCCCGCTCGCCAGGCCGCCAAGCTAGACCCGATTGTGGCCCTTAGAAGCATTTAGCCCATGGCTCCTGTTATTGACCTGCACCACATCTCCAAAGTTTACGGCAGCGGCAACACCGAAGTTAAAGCGCTGTGGGATATTAGCCTAGCCATCAACCAGGGAGACTACTGCGCCATTATGGGTCCCTCCGGCTCCGGCAAGTCCACGGCCATGAATGTGATTGGCTGTTTGGATCGACCGACCCAGGGCCAGTATTTTTTTGACGGTCAGGATGTGGCCCAGCTAGATGATGACACCCTAGCCACCATTCGCAACCGCAAAATTGGATTTGTGTTTCAACAGTTTCACCTGCTACCCCAGCTCAGCGCCCTAGATAACGTGGCACTGCCCATGGTTTATAGCGGTGTGCCTGCGGCTGAGCGCCACCAGCGAGCCAGCCAGGCGCTACAGCGGGTGGGTCTCGCCAACAGACTGACCAACAAACCCAATCAGCTATCCGGGGGCCAGCAGCAGCGGGTGGCCATTGCCCGGGCCATCGTCAATCGCCCCCTGCTGCTGCTGGCCGACGAGCCGACGGGAGCCCTGGATACTACCACCACTGAAGAGGTGATGAAGATCTTTGCCGAACTCAATCACGGCGGTATCACCGTCGTGATGGTCACCCACGAACCGGCTGTGGCCAGACTAACCGACCGAGTGGTGTGGTTTCGAGACGGCCAGGTGTTGAGGACCCACATGAGCCCCAACGATGTCAGCTACGGAGCCTTGGTGGAGTAGCCGGGGCCTGCTCTGGTGTACGGATGGCTTAGCAGGGCGCGTTTGTGCACCACCATCATGTAACATCCTTAAAAAGGTTCGACTTTAGACCTATTGACAAACTTACAAATAGATCGGATCACGGCTCTATGGATCTGTTGACGGTAAAGCAATAGACGATGTCAACGTCACTTACCAGGCCATCAGCTACTTCAAGGGGAAATGCGGCATGAACCTAGGCCATCGCTATGGGCTACCACTACTGATCGCGCTGATTATCAGTGCGACGGCTCCTCCTAGCCTAGCTCAGGATTTTCGCAATGCTGAGGCGGCCGTGGAACAGGGCGTTATCTATGTGCAGCAGGGGCAGCTAGAGGATGCGATCGCAGCCTTCAAAAGTGCCATTGCCCTCGATCCTAATTTAGCTGTCGCCCATTACAATCTGGGGCTGGCCTACCGTGAACAGAGCCAAATGCAGGCCGCTGCCGATGCTTTTTGGCAGGCCATCCAGGCCGATCCCAACTTTACGATGGCCTACGTTAATTTGGGGGCGGCGCTGCTCGATAGTGGCAACCTGGAGCAGGCTGAAAGCTATTTGCAGCGCGCCGTTGTCCTAGAACCTGAGTTAGGCATCAGCCATTACAACCTGGGGCTGGTCCAACGCCGCCAGGGCAATCTTGCCGCCGCCCTAGAATCTTTTTTAACCGCCGTGGGCCATAGCCCCCAGGCTCCAGAAGTTCACTATCAAATTGGTCTGATCTACCTGCAGCAAAACCAGCTCGACGGGGCTATACAAGCCCTTGAAACGGCCATTGCCATCGATAGTAACTATCCCGAAGCCCACTACAATCTCGGCATTACCTACTTTGGCCGGGGCGAGGCGAACAGCGCCCTTGAGCATTTTGATCGAGCCATTCAGCTGTATCCCACCTTTGGCCACGCCTACTATTCCAAGGGGCTGGCCCTAGCAGAGTTGGGCCGGACTGAAGAAGCTGAGCAGATACTCCAGCAGGCCCTTACCCTTTACATTAACCAGGGTCGCAACCAGTGGGTGACCAACACCCAGGCCCAGCTCAACCGCATTCGCCAGTAGGGCGATGGTCTCGGGTAGCCAGGAGCACCCAGGGCAGCTTCCTAACTAAAAAAATCGAGTTCAAAAGCGCGGGGCTGACCACTTTCCAAAAGGGCCAGATTGCTCTTTAGCTGTCGCCAGACCAAACCAGCGCTCAAAAAGGTCAGCGGTGCAGCCACCGTATAGGCTAGCCAGGTGGGGGTGCCAAAACAGCCCAGACCCGATGCTAGGAAAATAGCCGTACCGGTGCAGATGCCCAAAAACGGTAGCTGGATATTAATGCCGCCAAGTTTCGCGACTACTTTAGTGGAGCGGGTTTTACGCCACGCCGCCACAATGTACTTGAGCACGGCGCTAAAGGCCGCACCGGACGTGACAGCAATAATCAAACCAGCCACCATAAAAAAGTAGGGCGGCATAAACGAATAGTAGTAATAGGTCATGGCTGGGCGGCAGGACTCTTTGTGTAAAGTTCTATGAATGTTCATCATTATACGCTCAGCGGTAACCGCTAGCGCTGTGTCCCCCCTTATCGATAGGCTAGAGGCCTGGGAGCTGTGTGGCTCCCCCACTGCTGTCTAGTTTTGGTTCAGCTATGACCCAGGCGTCTGTTGGTGTTGCTGTTGTTGGCACGGGGTTTGGCCAAAAAATACATATCCCAGGTCTTAAAGCCCACCATCGCACCGAGGTGGTGGCGGTTTACCATCGCGATCGCACCCAGGCCCAAACCGTTGCCGAACGTCATGGTATTCCCCACGCCTGCGACACCCTTGAGGCCATTGTCGCCCTCCCCCAGGTCCAGGCCGTCAGCGTAGCCACCCCGCCCTTTGCCCACTACGCCATGGCAGAGACGGTGCTCAAAGCCGGCAAACATCTGCTGCTAGAAAAACCCACCGCCCTCAATGTGCAAGAAGCCAGACAGCTTTACAGCCTTGCCCAGCAGCAGCAGGTGGCCGCTGTCATGGACTTTGAATTTCGATTTATTCCCGCCTGGCAGCGATTGGCAGAATTGCTCCAAGCGGGCTACGTCGGCCAAACACGGCTGATCAAGATCGATTGGATTGCTGGCAGCCGGGCTAATCCTGAGCGGGCTTGGAACTGGTATGCCCGCAAAGATCAAGGCGGGGGTGCCCTCGGCTCAATCGGCTCCCACGCGTTTGACTATGTGGCCTGGCTTTTTGGCCCAGTCAAGCGTCTATCAGCCCACCTAAGTACCACCATTCCTCAGCGTCCGGACCCGGTCTCGGGTACCGACAAACCCGTTGACTCCGATGACACCTGCAGCATTTCCCTGGAGCTGGTCGATGGCACCCCTGTGCAGATTACCCTGAGTGCAGTAGCCCTCGCCGGTCGGGGACACTGGGTTGAAATCTACGGCGACCAGGGTACCCTCGTGCTTGGCAACCCCAATCAAAAGGACTACATTCACGGCTTTACCCTGGCCGGTAGCCAGATGGGTGCGCCCCTAGCCCCCCTGGAGATTCCAGACCGACTAGCCTTTCCCAAACTCTACGACGACGGCAGGCTTGCCCCCTTTGTCCGCGTTGTCGATCACTGGATGGCTTGCATCGACCAACAGCGCCCCCAGGCCCCGTCCCTAGCAGAAGGTGTGTACTCACAGCTGTTGATGGATCTCACCCACCAGGCCCATGACCAGCAGACCTGGGTCACGGTTCCACACCAGTCCGGCTAGACAACACACCACAGGCCCACAGCCATGTCGTCGCAAACATTTTCCCTAAAGTCTCTACAAACCCTGAGGCGCTTTCTCAAGCAGCGACTGGTGCTACCGGAGTGCGAACATGCCCCCAACACTTTTGAGGCAGATGAGATGCCTGAGCCTGACTCACTGGCCGGCCTCAGTAGCCTGTTTGACCAAGGAGGGCTTACCCATGTAGCCGACTCAGCACCCAATACAAACGGTCGGTGGTTTATCAGTACAGTAGATGCCAGCAACGTCATCAAACAGCTACCAGGACTCACGTTTCACCCCAACTACTGTCTAGTTACTTATCTCTATCGGGTCCAAAAAGCAAACATTAGTCACGGCAGGGCTGCTACTTGGGCCATCGCCAAACGCCTCAGTAGCACCTGTCAGTTAGAAGCAGCCCTAGACCTGGCTGGCGACCACACCACTCCGCCTGCTCCCGATGGCGCACTGCTAAACTACATGACCGCCGTTGCCGGAGATCTGACCGCTGGCTCGTTTCTAAAGGCCTCCATCCTGCAGAGAGAACTACAGGAGTTTGGCCGCAGCGGCCAGTTTAATCGCTGGCAGCACCATCGTCTGATCGATGCAATACCCCAACAGTGTGGCTGGCAGTGGCGGATTCAGCAGCCCAAAAATTTGGCTCCCACGGTTCATCACCTAGCCAATGGCAAGCTAGCTGTTGAATTTTATACGTGTCGCGTAGCACCACCTATCGGTATCTTTCGCCACATTGACCGCTACCCCGCCAAAAGCTACGTGGCAAAATCCAATAACCAGCCAATTGCAGCGCCGGCGCGATCAAGCCCTTAGCGTAAAAAGCTGCTAATAAACCACAGCACCGTCATGGTGATAACGGCCACTACCGCATTCACCCGCTCCGCCGACAGTTCTACGCTTTGCTGCCCCACTAGCTCCATGGCCAATAGACCCAGCAAAACACCGCCCAGAAGTCCACCGGCCGCAAAGGCACAAGAACGCCAGAATTTACGTTCTTTACGGTTGATAAAAAAGACGGTGGCCGCGACCGAAAACCCCAGGGCGGTAGACGCACTGCTGGTGGCAAACCAAGCCAGGGCAGCCAGGGCCAAAAACACCACAGATGGCCATAGGATATCGTCTCGACTGGGGGTGTCCAACCAGTCCTGTAGCCAGCCTGGGGGCTGGGGGGTCGGCAGAGCCCTCGGCGTCGATGCTGAAGGCTCTGCCGCTTTTTCTGCAAACCGAATCCGATCGGGCACTTTGATTTTGCCCTCCTGCCGCATCCGCAGCCGCTCCATTAAAATGGCGTCGTAGGCAGCCTCAATAGCTTCTTTTTGCTGGGGATCGTCCTCACATTTTTCTAAGAGGCGAGTACGAGCTACTTGCACCTCCTCAAATGAAGACGACTCATCCAATCCCAACGTTTTATAGTTGCTCTCATTCATGTCGACACCTGGTACGTACGGTGGCCATTACGACGATTAAAAACGATGATGGTGTAACACACACCCATGGCAAACAGCGCTCCGTACATCAAAAACACCATCGCCCATAATAATCACCAGTTTAACCATCTTGGCAAAAAAACAAGCTGAGCGTGACAGAAATGTCAGATAACTTTTTAGAAGTTTCGGTATTTACTCGAACCCCATTTCTATAATGGCTGAGATCAATTTTTTAATTTGCCCGTGACTTGCCCGTGACTTGCCCGTGACTTGGCCTGGACAGCTCTTGAATGGCATACGGTAAATCCGTTGTCGATACCTTTGCTGCAGCATCAAATCACGCCCATTGGGCAGCTGTATTTAGCAGAATTCTTTGATAAGGTGTGGAAGCCCTGTAAAACTTCTCTGAAGTTATTGAAAACTTGTGAAATAGGACTTTAGACATGTTTAGCAAACAGTCTAGTCCCAATAGGATTTATTTTTAGCTTTTTACCTAGACTCGTATTTTTTGGTGTAAGGATTATGACCACGGCCTCTGCCAAAATTTTAGTTGTTGATGATGACCCAGCCATTCGCAATCTTATCCATCGTTTTTTAGCTAAGCAGACCTATGAAATGGAGTCTGCTGAAGACGGAAAACATGCCCTATCCGTGTTTGAGCAGTTCAATCCGGACCTGGTTATTTTAGACGTGAATCTGCCCGATGCTAACGGCTATGATCTTTGCAAAGAGATGCAGTCGCGCACGGGTGTCTTTGTCCTCATGCTGACGAGTCGTACCGACGAGTCAGATAAGATTCACGGGTTCAACCAGGGCGCTGACGACTATATTACCAAGCCGTTTAGCTTGGGTGAGCTGGAAGTCCGGGTAGGGGCTATTCTCAAGCGGCAGCGGCCCGTCACAGCGGCAGAGCAGCAGTGTCTTACCTTTAACTCCCTCGCCATCGATCCGATTCGACGGGAGGTAACCCTGGAAAGCGAGCTGGTGCCCCTAACGGCCCTAGAGTTTGACCTGCTGCACTTCCTGGCCAGCCATCCCGGTCGGGTGTGGCGACGTACCGAGCTGATTCAAAAGGTCTGGGATTATGAGTATGTGGGCGACCAGCGTGTTGTAGACGTACACATTGGTCAGATTCGCAAAAAAATTGAGATCGATACCAATCAACCTACGCTAATTCAGACGGTGCGGGGGGTGGGGTATAAGTTTGAGCCTCCTTCTACCGGTGCAGAGGCGACTGAGGGATAAATAAACAGCCCTATCCCTAGGATTAGCCGCTTGCGGTAAACAAAAAAGCCTTCGCCATGGCGAAGGCTTTGGACGTGCACTCAAGGAACTGTCTGGGGGGCTGCAGACTGTTGAATCATTGTGGAATCATTCTTTCTCAGTCTTAGCCACGGGCTTGACTGAGCGATTGGTATTACGCAGTTTCCAGGCACTCGATACAATTTGGCTCCAGCGGCGCTGGACGCGCTTAGTAGTCCAACCCAGCTGCTGGGCAATGTCAGCGTCTGACGGTTGGGCCCGCTGGGAGTCCTGCATTTGCTGTTGCTTTAGAGCCAGTAGATGCTGCTGATCGGCCGTTAGCTGGTCGATAAACAAGGTCCACTCCTTGGGGGACAGACCCAGATTTTTGTCTAGATCGGCTCCTAACCACTGGTGCACCAATTCCCAGTTGTGGGACTGGGCAAATTTTTCCACATGGTACTTAAAACGCTGCTGCAGATAGTCGCGCTGTCTTGGTGTCAGACCCAATACCTCATCAATTTCAGAGGCGGCCATGTCTTGTAACCTGAGGGCCAGATAGTCGATACAGGCGCTTTGGTCTTGGTCTTCAAGGTATTCCACGAGTTCGCGGATAATGCGATCGCGAAGTACCGCTTCCGCTGGATCGGTGACATCCGCCACCATTTGCTCACGAATTTGCTGCAGCGCTGAGGAACGAGAGTCGGCGTCGTCACTTTTAGGTGAATCAACCGCCATCTCAATATCCACGCAGGTTTCCGCCGGTAGGCGTTTGGCGAAGCTTTGGGCTCTCAAAACCAGGAGCTGCTGATTGTAGCAGCCCGGCAATGAAATCCGACGCTTGGCATACTGCTCGCTGAATGCCATGTACTCAGCCAGCTCCAGCCGGGTTTTAGGGGTGTAGTCGGCTTCGAGATGGTTTTCCCGACGAAATGCCTTCAGCACTTCAATATAGAAGCTTTGAAGAAAGTCTTCTAGCAGATTGCACCGCCCTTGGAAACCCAGCTGGGTTTTGGCAGGGGCAATATAGCGATAGGCAATGGCACTCAGGCGACTTTGGAGTTCTACCCGACCCTGGCGAGAGCCTAGACCGTAGTATTCTAGGTACTTCTGAATCCGGTTCTCGGCTAAAGAGTGTTGCCAGGCGTTGACCTCGCCAGAGGCTTGAATGCGATCGCTCTTACGACAAATACGAGCCACCTCAATGGCCAGACGGTTAGCAACCGCATTGACCGTGCGGGTACTGCCTTTGACTTGAGCCTGCAGCATTTTGACTAGAAAATCCACTAGGGCCTGGTCCACAGGACATAGTTCGTTTTCATGATTTGCTTTGGCAGCATCGTCCTTAGGAGGCTGAATAGAGTCAGCCGTAGGATGCAGAACGACGTTATTAGTTGATTTAGTTAGCTTTAATACAGATGGAGCGGTAGATTGAGCTTTCATAATTCCCTTAGTGATGCACGCCCCTTCTATTCGAGGAGCTTTACAGTTGGCCGTTGGAGCTGTAGGTCTGTCCGTTAGTGGACAGTTTCACTGTAGGGGGACTCAATCTGGAATCTAAATAACAGTGTGTCACTATCCAAACCAAATGGGCATAGAGTCTGTTTAGAAACAGGATGCTGCTCGAATAAGTAGGGCATTAATAACTCTAAAATAATTGCTGCGTAGTCATTTGGTAGATGACTGACACAATATATCAGAAACGTAAATTAGCCTAAAGACAATGTCTTTTACTGTGACAGTTGAGTGGACAGTCTGTATTTTTAGCCCGTACCCACCCGTGTGCCAGTTGCGTTAAATCGATGGATTTAACGCATCAACAATAGTTGATAAACATGGTTAAGCGAATTAAATAGTTCCCTGACATATCGCACTATTTAATAGCTACGCCAAAGCTCAAGTCTGTCCGGTGGTTTTACCGGAGACCCGCGTGAAGTGTATGTAGGAAAAATCCGCGTTCAGGGGAGGATCTGTAAAGCTATGGAAAAGATCGCTTATTTTGACTGTCCAACGGGTATTGCTGGCAATATGTGCCTGGGTGCAATCCTGGCAGCGGGCATGCCAGTGGCCGATCTGCTGGCCCAGTTAGAAGGATTGGGGTTAGCGGATGAATATGACTTTACAGTGGCCCACGTCAGGCGTCAGGAACAAGCGGCAACTGCAGTTACGATCACATTGGCCAGGGAGGTCGCCCACGGCCATCGGCATTTGCCGGAGATCGAGGCGTTAATTCAACAGGCCAGCCTGCCCCCTCGGGTGGTGCAATGGAGTCTGGCTATTTTTCGGGCGCTGGCTGCTGCAGAAGCGACGGTCCATGGTATTCCCGCCGAGCAGGTGCACTTCCATGAGGTGGGGGCGACCGACGCGTTGGTGGATATTGTGGGAACCTGTCTGGGATTGGACTGGCTCGGGGTTGATCGGGTGGTCTGTTCACCGCTGCCCGTGGGCGGGGGCACCGTCAGGGCTGCCCACGGCCGGCTGCCGGTACCGGCCCCAGCGGTTTTAGAGCTGCTGGTCCGCTCCCAGGTACCGGTGTATAGCAATGGTATCGAGAAAGAGCTGGTAACACCGACGGGGGCTGCGATCGCAACTACCCTCAGCCAATATTTTGGCCCGCCGCCCGCCATGACGCTACACCAGGTTGGTCTGGGGGCAGGCAGCCATGATTTACCCATACCCAATATCCTCCGGCTATGGATTGGAACAGTGCCATCGGCGTCTGCCGGGAGCCACCCCCAGTTAGAGCACCCGATTCCAGACCATCACTCCCCAGACGACCATCACTCCCCAGGCCATCGCCACCCAGACCATCAGCCTGCGGACCACGCGGCCCCTGGCTACCACGAATCCATTATGGAACTGCAGACACAGCTAGATGATTTGACCCCCCAGGCGATTGGCTATCTCTACGACCGTTTGTTTCAAGCCGGTGCCCTCGACGTATTTACCCAACCCGTTGGGATGAAAAAAAATCGTTCCGGCATTTTGCTGACGGTCATCTGTAACCCATCGAGGGTCGCCGTCTGTCAGTCCCTGCTTTTTTCAGAAACCACTACCCTAGGAATCCGCGTTACCCCCCAGCAGCGCCAGGCGCTTTATCGCGCCTGGCAACCCGTCACCACGGACTACGGCACAGTACAGATTAAAGCTGGTCTGGCCACACCCAGCGGCCCTGTCCTCAACCTTCAACCCGAGTATGACACCTGTGCCCGGCTTGCCCGCGACCACAGCGTCCCTTGGAAGCGCATTCAGTGGGCGGCAATTGCGGCGGCCCAGCCCCTCTATCAAACTCCCTGGACCGCCACCGATGGTGCCCCCGGCCACCCCTAGTAAATATCAGATATCGAACTTTCAGACCCAGATGCCATCTCAGGAAGATGGGCGACGGGTGCCCAGTGAAGCTCTCTCATCATCTGGGAAAAGATCCGATATTCATCTAGCGATGCCGTCTCCGTATGACCGATCGGTGTTGTCGCCTCGCCCTGCTGGATTTGAACCAGATTATACTCCACATCGCTACCGCATATAGCTAGGGTAACCCCGTATATTTCCAAGAAATTGATAATCCACTGACATTCCTTTTGGGGAAACTGCTCATAGTAGCGAATCAGATCGGCCACCCGCGCATCCAAATAAGGGTGGGAGTTTGGGGAAACCAGAATCAGCTTAAGCAGGACAATGGCCAGCGTCAGCGGTCGACCATTGGTCAACAGCAGACTGAATAAAGATGACGGTGTCTTGTGATCCTCGGTCATCAAATAATCAATCACCCGGTTGCTTGTCAACAACACTAGGGATGGATCCACCGGCTGCTGCTGAAACTTGACGTACAATCTGTCCAGCTTTTGCTGCAATCTAGATTCGAGCCTAATGACAAAATCAGTTTTAGTAGCAGAAAACAATAGGTATTCAACCAAACTGTTTTTGTAGCTGCCGTAGCTCAATCCTTTGGTTTGTTCGTGAAAAATATGGGCCAGGTTACGGTGACTAAACATCCCCCGTTTGGCAACTAAGGCTCGAATCACCCGCAGGGCGCTATCCCCCAACATTGTGGGATTATTCCGACGCTCCCCCTGATTGGGCGTCTTTTGAAAATGGGCCGTATACATGGCCAAATCAAATTTAAACTTATTCCTTAACCGCTGCGACAGGGTTCTGGCGGCCTCCCGCTGTTCTAGGGGGTTATTGGCGTCTATGTATTGAGGGGCTAGTAAATAGGCCGTATACCGCTTTGACCAGTGGGGAGCCTCCTGGCTAAAGCGGTTGCGGACAAAAAGCTTCAGATCCTGAAAATCATCGCTCTCAATAAACTCCCGCAACCACTGACGCAGTCGCTTGATGGTCGGCGATATTGAAAGCCTTTGGATGGTGGGATCCTTAAATAGCTGGATCAGCCCGCGAATAGCCTCATACTCCCGCGCCACCTCCCAGTTATTGATCAAAATATAGCAGGAACGTTTGAGGGTGTTATCAAACTCCCGTTTATTATTTGCAAATAGGATGGCATAAAGGGCCGGCACAGTATTTGTACCGATGGTTTCATGGTGCTGAAGAAAAAGCCCTTTGAACTCTTCAAGTACGTCCGCCGCAGGCCAATCCTTAACGATTTTGAGTAGGAAATCATAGATTGTCTGCTGGGCCTGCTGAACGTCTTGATGTCGACGTCTGGAATTTGACGAATCAGAAACTCTGTCAATAACCATGCAAGTTACTGGTGTATGGGGCCACTCATGCGGCTAGCATTCACGGCTAAGTAGATAAATATTGGCGTAAAGCAAACAAGTGTGTCCGGATATTCACTTTTTAACAAGAAAACATCATCTTGAAAAGTATTCTTATTTTGACCACATCTGCGTGACACGGTTGACCACTCCACCCCTAGCGTTTTGTATAGGGGCCTAGACTCTACATGCGGCTCATGGCGTAATGTTTAGATACTACCATGACAATAATGGTCTCAGTATCCGTACTGCCCTTTGAGGAACTGAGATAAAAAATTTAAATAGATGGGGGCGGAGGGACTTGAACCCTCACGACCGTTTAAGGTCAGCGGATTTTCACCCTCCCACAGCTTTCGCTGTTGCCGCAGTTTGACTATAAACAGTGCGGTTTTGAGGATTGGACCCTCCCTTTACCCTCGACTTGACGTTAGGGTAGCTCCCGTCGGGCCTCTGCACCTTCCCTCTAAAAGAATAAAGTCAGAAAGATAAAGGATGAAGTTAGTTTTCCCCTTTCGCCTTCCGCCCTTCGTCTTTCAAAAGGCTTGGCTCAGGATTGCCGTATCTCAACTTTAGAGACTTAGGTTTCCCTGAGTTTGAGAGCTTCCACTTAGCAGATTTCTCCGCTAAGGCTCAGTTTTCTAAGTCCGCAGCGTCTACCATTCCGCCACGCCCCCTTAGACAAGC
>JBCCAQ010000170.1:0-12071 GCA_039814735.1 Cyanobacteria bacterium P01_A01_bin.15 | reverse complement strand
GCGCCCCCCCAAAAAGTAGTTGCTGATGCCCTTAGCGTGTTTTCGCCCTATTTAATGCGGTATATAGGACCGATGCGCTCGGAAACTAGCCATCGGTGAGGTGTGAAGAGGTTTGAAAGTTTACCCAGGGCGCTTAGGATCTAAATGCATTGCCTGTATTCGGGCCTGAGCATTTGGGGCCATCTAAGGGACTTACTAGTAAGTAAGGTGCCCGCCAATAGCTCCCTTTCCCTGTGACCCTTACCCACTCTACTCCGGGAATTTTATTTTTTGGCAGCTCCCTAAGTTGACGTTTGGTTTGAGGCGCTGCTACGTCGTCTGCGGCAGCGATCCGAGCAATACTTTACCTGGTCCCAGCAGTCGGCCCATTTTTTGCGCCAGGTAAAGGGGCGCTGGCAGACGGGACATGTTTTTTGGGGCAGGTCAGATTTGCGACGTTGGCGGGCCATAAGCTTCCATTCTTTAATGGTAGTGCGCAGCGTGCGCGGTATGCTCTAAGACCAGTCTAACGGGCCGCCGCAGCGGTCTAGTTCCATCGGCTCCTACTTTTTTGCGATCGCATGTCTCCCGACCAGGCCACTGCTCAAATACCCGTTGCCCACCTTCGGATTGTGCTGGTTGAACCAGCTGGCCCTCTAAATATTGGTTCAGCTGCACGGGTTATGAAAAACTTCGGCCTATCCCAGCTCGTTTTAGTTAATCCCCAGTGTGACCCCCATAGCGACGATGCCAAACAGATGGCGGTTCATGCCTACGACATTATTGCGGCGGCGAGGATAGTAAACACCCTACCGGCCGCCCTGGCTGGCTGTCAGCGGGCCATTGCCACCACCGCCCGCAGCCGCGATCTGCAAACACCGTTAGAATCACCTGAGCTAGCACTGCCTTGGCTCGTTGACCCAGCGCCTGGTGCCCTCATCTTTGGTCCCGAAGATCGCGGTCTCAATAACGATGAACTCCTCCAAGCCCAACGCTATATTAAGATCGGTACTCGTCCTCCCTATGAGTCTCTAAACTTAGCCCAGGCAGTTGCTATTTGCTGCTACGAACTTTCGCGGGTAGGGCAGCGACCGCAGGCCCACAGCCTGCCAAACGTCAGGGATACCGCTACGCTGGACGAGCTAGATGGGTACTATCACCAATTAGAATCGGTGCTATTAAAAATTGGTTATCTTTACCCCCATACGGCCCCCAGCCGAATGAGAAAATTTCGCCAAATAGGGCATCGCGCTGCCCTATCGCCCCAAGATGTCGCTATGCTGCGTGGAATTCTGCGGCAGATTGATTGGGCTACCCATCAGGAAGCTGACTCGCCCAGCCCCTAGGCCAAAAACTAGCCATGTGTTTATACCCATGACGGACTTTAATCAGCCTCATCCAAAATCACGACGGTCTCGGCGACCGCGACGATCGGGCCAGCCACGGACGCCCCGCAATCGATCGGCCCGCGTGGCGAGACTGCCACGGATGGACACAGCGAAGGCGACCGGCATGTTTGAAAACATGGTCGACCCGTCTCGCCACGTTCGTCGCAGCCGACAGCGATCTGGAGCAACGTGGCCTCCACAGCCACGGTCAGGGCTTTTGCCCAAGCTACCGGTCCCCGTAGTCTATGGTATCCGCCTGTTAATTATTGGTCTGGGTGTCGCGACCATTGCAGGTACGATCCTGTCAGTCCTCACCCCGGCTGATGAGCCCCTAGCGGACGGTACCGCAGCCGAGACCCAGTCGGCGGTAATCGCCGCCGTCGCAGATGATGCGTTGGTGCCCACCCAAGAACTGCCAGCTCTAGAAACCAGTCTGGCCGAGCTGCAGGAACTTATTCCCGAGCTGACTCCAACTATCTATGTATTTGATTTGGATACGGGTAGCTATGCGGATATTGCCGGTAATGCAGAAGTTGCCGCCGCCAGCACCATCAAGCTGCCTATCTTAGTGGCTTTTTTTAAAGCTGTAGATGAAGGGCTCGTTACTGTTGAGCAGGTCCTTACGCTCCAGTCTGGCCAGGTGGCGGCTGGCTCTGGCGATATGCAAATCCAGCCGCCAGGGACTCGATACACCGCTTTGGATGTGGTCACTCAAATGATCATCAATAGCGATAATACGGCAACTAATATGATTATCGATCTGCTGGGCGGGGCCACCGCTCTCAACCAGCAGTTTGTCGATTGGGGTCTGAGTGCCACAGTTTTGCGCAGTCCGCTGCCAGATATTGAGGGGACTAACACCACCAGCGCCCAGGACCTGGTGCGAATGATGGCCCATGTACACCAAGGGGAAATTTTGAGTTTGCGCTCTCGAGATCGGGTATTTAATATTTTGCAGCGTACTTACAATAAAAAGCTGCTACCCGCTGGGGTCAGTGAAGAGACCGTTAGCTATAACAAAACCGGTAACATTGGCGAGGTTTTGGGGGACGTGGCTGTGATGGATCTGGCCAATGGCAAACGATATGCGATCGCAACCCTGGTACAGCGCCCCCACAACGATGGTCGTGCCCAGGAGCTGATCCGGCGGATTTCCCAAACGGTGTTTCAGTCCATGGGCAGTGCCGACAGCCCGCCCGCCGATCCATCCGCCGATCCATCCGTTGAAACAGAAACCCAGGCAGCTCCCCAGCCCGACAGTCAAATCCCCACAACCGGTCCTCAGGAATAAGTCACCATAAAATACAAACGCTGCACAATTTTGCCGTTTTATCCAGGAAACGTGCTAATACAGTTGACAAGACAGCTATCTTTGATAGAGTCTGTCAGACAAGTTCAGGGGTTTGGTAATCCCATCTACACTCTGATCCCTGTCAGCGCTAGAGAAATATGGTCAACACCCCTGTCGATATCAACCAGGTAAAACAGCAGGCTGCCACCGGGCATTTTCGCTCCATTGCCCTATGGCTTAACTATCCGCTCGTTTCCAAGTCCATCTACGCAAGGGTCCAAACCGGTAGTCATCCCGGATATTTGCAGGTTTTACTAGAATTCGAGCGCCCTCCCAAAAAAGACGCGTTGGTACGGCTGGTCTGTAACCGTATTTGTCGCTTAGAGTCCAGCCTGATTCGTGGGGTCAACCTGGTGGGTCGCTTGGTGGGAACAGATCGGCCCCTCTGGCAGCAGCGTGTACGGCTGACCCAACGCAAACAGCCAGTCCCCTCCCAGATAGCTGTCCCTACATCCTCGGTGCCGGTTTATGGTGACCAGCCAGAGTCTGCTGTTAGTCCCCAGCCTGAAGCCATTACCACTACGACCTATGGCAGCGACACGCTAAATACCGTTCCGTCCTATCTGATTCCGCGTCAGTCAAATCATCAGGAGCGTCGTCGTCGGCCAAATCGCAGCGCTGCCCCATCCCCCGTAGTCCAAATTCGCTCAGCTACTATCGATAGCACTAAAACCTCTAGCCAACGGCGGGAAAAACGCCGTCACCTGATGCCCAAGGAGGTTATCGAGCAGCAATTTAACTATATGCGAGCCATTGTGGTCACTGGTTCGGCGGCGGCGGCCTTTATCTTAGGATGTGTTACAGAGACCGTAATGTCTCAGCGTTTTCGCATGGCCCATCGGGAGACTCCAAGTCTGCCGACGTTTAATAACGGTGGCTGGCGCACTCTGAGCGATGTCGAAACCCAAGAAATTGCCCATCGTTCATCCATGCGGGGGACAGCTGTGTCAGCCCCCCTTGAAACAGTTGCTGTGATGCCCCACGAGCCCAGTAGCAACCCTGAGGACCCTACGGTGACGCTAGTCTTTGGCGGCGAAGTCCCCGTGGGAGAGGCTCCCCTACAGACCCCTGATGCCGTTGAGCAGGTACTGGGTGACCTGGAGGCCTATCAAGAGGCCGATTTGGCTATGGTTGCGTTAGGTAATTCACTTGCTAGTGCCGATACCTCTCTCCAGGAAAATTACTTTGATCGGTCTCGACCGGAAGCTGTCGATGCCCTGCGTCAAGGGGGCATTGATATCGTTGGGTTGACCGGAGACCGAACCATGGATTTTGGTCGCCACGGTCTGACAGAAACCTTAGAGGCGCTAGACGGTGCGGGTATCTATCGTGTGGGGGCGGGGCGAGACCACCAAGAAGCCCGTCGCCCAGAAGTTTTAGAAGTCAAAGGACAGCGGATCGCCTACTTGAGCTACGCACCTAACAGCGATGAGGCGGCAACGACGGACAGAGCTGGTATCAATATTCAGGACCGAGACGGCATTGTTGAAGATATTGCTGCCCTACGTCAGGCGGTGGATTGGATTGTTGTCAACTATCGATGGCACGGCGACCTAGGTGTAGAGCCCAGCACTCAGCAGATAGACCTCTCTAGATCGGCCATTGATGCTGGAGCGGACCTGGTTGTGGGCTATCATCCTCAGCAGCTCCAGGGAGCCGAGCTATATAATTCTCGTCCAATTGTGTATGCCCTGGGGGATTTTATATTCCAGGATGCGCCCCTTGATGATCACCAAACTGCCGCTCTGCGGGTTTCTCTGCGCCAAAAGCAAATGAAGGTGGAGTTTCTCCCCATTAGTGTCAGAAAGGCCAGACCACAAGCGGCATCTGGAGAAACGGCCAAAGCCATTCTCAAACAAATTCGTCAGGCATCTGAGGCGTTGCCGCTGCCGCTGCAGTTCCCCTCGGTTTTGGATGCCTCCCCCCAGACCCGTCCGCTACTCCAGCCAGAAAAGCCCATTGCCCCGCTTAAGACTTTAGGTGAACTAGAACCTTTACCGTCGGATACCCCCGCCTATTCAAGGGAAGACTTTATTCCAGAGCCAGAGACCTCTGATTCAGGGGCCTTTGAGCCAGAAGCCTTTGAGCCAGAAGCCTTCGAGCCAGAGACCTTTGAGCCAGAGACCCTTGAGCCAGAAACCTTTGAAACAAACGATTTTAATGACCAGACCGTTGAGATAGAGGGCCAGAGAGATACTGTTTTTGCCGAGCCATTAGACGGTACGCCAGGCGAGCATGAACTGCTGATTGAAGGTCCCTTGGATGAGTTTAATGTGCAGCCACAAGTTAATGGACAGCCACAAGAGTCTCGATTTGAAACGTCAGAGCCTGAGCAGACTTGGGGGCAGCCTGCCGTGGTTGAGCCCATCCCCGAGGTTGATAGTGCTCCTAGGGGCCTACCTCAGTTAGAAACCCCAATCAATCAGCCCGAGCAAAATGACGACATCGTACTGCCCAGTGAGCAACCTCTGCCGGGATACGACGGGTTAAAAAACTGGGGAGAAAAGTCATCCCCACACAAGGAATTTACCCCCGTTCAAGAGCAGTCCGCTAATCCTGAATCAGCGCCTGCGTCTGCGATTGATAGTAGTTTTGAAGCGCTGCCTGAGGCTGTTGAGACGCTGCCCGAAGCTGTATCTCCCCATGACGAGCCGCTGGTGGGTCCCCTTAGCCAGCGGTCAACAGATACCTCCATAGCCTCCTGAGCATTATTACTATCGTGCTGTTTTGAGATCTACCAGCACAATCGGGGCTTACTTAGGAAAACGATACCTATGGTGGACAAGGTGTAAGTGTGTGCATGGGCTGGTACAAAAGCGTTTGCTTTACTAGTCCGTAAGCTGTTGAGTCTTTTCACCTCGTGTTCTCGTTATAAAAACTTCTTGGTGTAGTACGTTTGAACTCAGTGGTTTTTTCTACTTTCGACACAGGGGGTTTACCACTTCGTAAAAGATTCGGGTATACTTTTAGTTTCCACCTGAATCCTTGTAGAAGGCTTGATGTTACGGGTAAGCGCTTAGGTTTTTAAGACAAAAGACACATCGCTGGACCGTTTTATACTGATGGTGTGCAGAGGCTTAGAAGAGAGAACGTAGGCGGTTCAATAACTATGGACCAGCCGTGATGTTGTATATCTATGTGAGATTTATAACCGCTATGGGAAGGGCAGGAAAGGCATTAAAGCACGTACTAACTCAGTACGGCATCAGTCAAAATCGTTTGGCTGTCACAATGGGCGTAGCCCGTTCAACAGTCAATCAGTGGGTCAACGAGGTCAGCGATCCTTTAGCAGACTCTGTTCCAGAAATTATCGTGGCCCTAGAGGCGTTAGAACCTACGGCTGCTAATATTTTTCTCAGCATGTATTTAGAGCGAGGGGCTGAGGCCGCTGCTGAGCGCTAGTGGTTTACCGCGCTCGGTATGCTACGGAATCCAAACAGGATTAAGGCCGGCAAAGGGAAACGCTTGGGGCTCGATTTGTTGAGGCTGCCTGTTTAAGCGGGCTTCAGAGGTTTTGTAAAGTGGTAACAGCCAAACCTTAGCCGCTGCGATCGCAGCGCCATCATTCTCACCTACCGAACTGTTAACCTCGGTACCGGGTGTTGATTGATCAAACAGCAGGGCTAATCCATCGGGGGCTAGACTGATATGAACCGAAGGCTGGGGCGGTAGCGTTAGCAGCTTAACCACGTCACCTGTGTCTAGATTTACGGCTGAAACTGACGGCTGCACCTGGTAGATATCACTCTCAAGTAGCTCACTGGTCAAGCAAAATAAAAGTTTGTTGGTCGGATCAAACTGGGCATCCAAAATCGATCCTGTGACATTGAGTAAAGGTTTCTCATCCCCTTGGTTAGACACCCAAAACAAAGTCTGGGTATAGCGTTTTTCCGGATCGTCCTGATTAAAACTAACCATGGCAGCAGCAGAGCCGTTATTCGCCACATCCATGACCAGACCATACTGGGGCAAAAAGTCTAACGTATCGCCGCTCTGTTCATCTTGAGCATTGTTTAGCGCAATGATAGCTGTTCCCTCACCCTGCTGTAGAAGCAGGGACTGACTGTCAGGAGCAATAATAAAGTCTCCTCCTGGTTCGGTTTCCAAACGGCGGGGAGGGTTTTCAGGCGTAATTACCCAAGGTCCAAAATCTCCCGGATTGTTGCGGCTGACCCTCTGGGCCACAATTGTTTGGCCGTCAGGCGATAAATCAAACTTTAAATTTTGGTACTCGCTGTTATCTAGTATTGTTTCAATTTGTCCGCTGGTGAGTTCTGGATCTTCCCCCAATCCTGTGGTCACGGTGTACAGCTGCTGATCTTGCTGTTTGGTCGACTGACGCTCTACGGCTGCAAACAAAATGCGATCGCCCTGGGTATAGGGCTTAAAATCAAGCACGGTCCAGTTTTCAGGGGTGAGGGCTGTCCGTGACTGAGTGCTCAGGTTATAAAGCATCAGTCGGCCCTGTTCGTCACCCCCGGTACCGATATAGGCAAAGGCGCGCTCACGGGATTTAAAGCTTGCTTCAAACGGGGTAAAGTTAGCCGCTGGTCCGCTAAATCGGTCGGTTGCCTCGGGCAGTCTTACCGTAAACTCATTGCCGTAGGGGGCGGGGAAATTGAGAGTATAGGCCATGCGTCGTCCGGCCCAGCTAAACCGACCGGGCAGAGGTGGTTCGATGGTGAGGTTTTCCTCTACGCTCGTTTTATCCATCGGGCGGCTAAACGTAAATAGAAAAGCCGTATCGTCCGCTCCGATCTGGCGATTTTGCCAGCTAAAGTCCCGTACTCTGGATGCTGCCGGTCCCCCCAGCAGCACCATGCCAGCCATTATCACGGCGAGCAGGCCCATCAGTGCCTGTGCCAATCGATCAAGGGGTTGACGGCGGGAGGTTTTCATAGGCTGGCCTAATACTCGTAGGGATTGCGAGGTTCAGGGATGGTCTCAAGCGTTGTCGGCTCGATGGTCAACTGCCGTCGACCGTTGATAGTGGCCGTAACTATTTTGCCTTCTATCTCTAACCAGCTGTCGGGGGCATAGGCCTGACGTGAGACGGCTAGCTGGACAGGCAACCCGACAGGGTAAGCATCTGCCGCGCAGCACGTTAGGACAAATCGTGACACCATCAGATAGCCTTCGGGCCACTCGTTGGGATGGATCACAAATCCTGATACTTTGACCGCTTGCCCCGTGTAGGCATCCGGTTCTGGATACACATTTAGGGTGCGAATCCAGTCAATGATGGTGCGCTCTTCTGATGCCGTTTGACGCAAAAATCGCTGGGGCTGCGATCGCGTCATGCTCAAGGTATCAGCCACCCCCCGCTGGATGGCCGTATCGCTGGCAAATGCCTGGGGGGTATAGACCATGCCTAGGACCGCCACCGCCAGCAAAATAAAACTACTCAGCTGGGGTGGTAGCAGGGTAGTGTGGCTAGGTGGAGCCTGAAAGCGCTTGGCTCGTCGCCCCTGAGTGACCCTAAACACCGCCATACCCAACAGCACAATCGCGGCGCTATTGGCCAACCACATAAAGTCTGGATGGAGCAGTAAAAAAATCTTGCCAGTTATCCAGTATCTAAACAGCGTTAGACTCCAGGCTCCCAACACCAGAATATCTAACCAGCTCTGAGGCAGCCAGGGTGTCCCTGGGGTGCGATTTCGCCGAGGGCCCCTAGCGGAATTTTTAGCTCGTCTAACTGACATAGAGATTCATAAATAGGGTCAAAATAAAACACAGCTGGGCGGCCAGCATAAAAATGTAGAAAATAGCCCGTGGCTTAAACAGCGTCATCAGCAGTCCGATATTTTTGAGGTCGATCATCGGACCAAACACCAGGAATGCCAGCTGGGCTCCGGTGGTAAAGGTGGAGGCAAAGGAAAGGGCAAAAAACGAATCGACCGTTGAACAAATCGACACTACGGCCGCCAGCAGCATCATTGCCAAAATGGACGTAATAAAATTTTGACCTAGGGTCAAAATCCAATCCCTGGGCACTGCTACCTGCACAAAGGCGGCAATGGCACTACCCAAGATCAGAACTGCCCCCAGCTCCTTGAGCTCCTGGATCATATTGTCAAGTGCTAGCTGCAGCTTGACCGAAACGGTCTGGTTTGGCGCACTGACGAGTAGCGCTTGGGCCGCTGGGTCGTCGATTTTTAGGGTCGTGCCCCCGGCTTGCATCAAAAATGTTCCTGAGCTTAGCAGTGGGCTCATGGCGGGAGCCGACCTCGGTTTGGGCATCTGTCGTGTGACGGCTGGCTGCAATATGGGTCGCAGGTCTGGCTGGCGGCTAAACACCCAGGCAATGGTGACGGCAATGACCAGGGTAAATCCTACCCTAAGAAAAACCATCTCCGGCTGCTCGCGAAAGGCGACCCAGGTTGCCCAAAAAACCACTGGGTTAATTGTTGGGGCCGCTAGTAAAAAGCCCACGGCCACAGATGACGGGGCTCCTTGCACAATTAGCCGTCGGGCGACAGGCACATTGCCACATTCACACACGGGGAAAAACACCCCCATCAGGCTGCCAGCTATGGCTCCCAACAGAGGGGTCTTGGGCAGTAGCTGAATCAAGGTACGCTCATTGACAAAGAATAGCAACAGGCTTGAAAACGCTACCCCGATTAATAAAAACGGAATAGCCTCCACCAGAAGGCTAAAGAAAAGCGTCAGGCCGTTACTCAGTTGCACCATGGGCATAAACCGTTAGGACATCTATCGCTGACCAGCTATTCTACAAGAAATAGATGATCGCAGCGTTTTAATAGGGCGTCGGACCGGTCAATTTAAGCCACCTACCAAAGGGAAATCTTACTGACGCTGATGTGCCCGGAAAAACAGACATCAACGTCAGCCCCCGGATCTCTCCGGCGGTCTTGATACGCGCCAGTATAGCGAAACAAGCCGGACTCAAGGCTAGCTTGGGTGGGTAGGGGTTGCGTACAGACAGAACAAAAAATAATCTCAGGTTCAGGGGCAGAACGGTCGACTGCAGGTAGATTAACATTCCAGAACTGCCCTGGCTCCAGGGGTTTATCCATCAGCACCGCCAGTACGCGGGTTGTCCGCTGGGCTGCGATGTCCCACTCGATAGACATATGTCTGGATTTATAATGGGAAATAGCAATGGCTGGAACTCTGAGCAGCGTGGCTTCTCGTACAGCGGCCACGGTGCCTGATACATAGGTATCGGCACCGAGGTTACCGCCGTTGTTGATGCCGGCTAATACCCAGTCCAACTCAGGATAGAGGTGCTTTGCCACCCGTGTGCAGTCGGCGGGGGTACCGCTGACTGCGTATCGCTGCTCGGAGCGTTGGGTAACTGCGATCGCACCTCCCCGATTGATCTGATGGCTGCAGCCGGAGAGCGGTTGGTCAGGGGCGACGATACCGGTGCTTGCCCCGATGGCGTCTAGGGCCTGGTGCAGAGCCTCAATGCCAGGGGCATCAATGCCATCGTCGTTGGTTAGGGCAATTCTAGGGGATATCACAAAACAGCTTTTCCTGAAAATACAAGGACCGCCGGACCGGTCATATAAAGACGATTGTCGGTACTAGACCATTCAATCTGTAGCGGCCCGCCCGGTAGTTCAACGGTGGCCTGACGCACCGGCAAGTCGGTGCTGCTACAGCGACCAGTGAGCACCGCCGCCACCAGAACGGCACAGGCCCCGGTACCACAGGCTAGGGTTGGCCCCGCTCCCCGTTCCCACACCCGCATTTTGAGATAGTCGGGACGCACCACCTGCACAAACTCGACGTTGGTGCGCTGGGGAAACGCGGCGTGGTGCTCCACCAGCGGGCCAACGTCGGCCAGGGGAACAGTGGCCGTATCCTCCACAAAGATAATGCAGTGGGGGTTACCCATGCTAAGGCAGGTAACCTGATAGGTTTGGTCCGCCACCGTCAGGGAGCGATCGATGATTTTCTCCGCCGCCGCCGTCAGGGTTGACGGCACGTCAGCGGCCAGCAGACGCGGCTCCCCCATGTCAACGGTCACCTGTCCGTCGGGCTGCAGTGTGGGCACAATTTGTCCGGCCAGGGTATGGATCCTATAGCTGTGGGGCAGGGTGGGAGGATGTCCGGCCTCCGTGTCCAACGCTTGGAGATACCTGGCCAGACAGCGAATACCGTTACCGCACATCTCGGGCTCCGACCCATCGGCATTAAAAATACGCATGGTATGGTCTGTCCCTTGCTCACCGAGTAGGGCAAAGATTACCCCATCGGCACCGATACCTGTGTTGCGATCGCACAGACTCACTACCTGGGAAGGCGTTAATACCGGAGACGTCCGGTGCCGATTATCCACCAAAACAAA
The DNA here is from genome assembly GCA_039814735.1 of Cyanobacteria bacterium P01_A01_bin.15. Taxonomy (GTDB): domain Bacteria; phylum Cyanobacteriota; class Cyanobacteriia; order Phormidesmidales; family Phormidesmidaceae; genus Leptothoe. The sequence continues at coordinate 1,030 of JBCCAQ010000170.1, read as the reverse complement.
ATCGTTACCGAGTCCGTGATATTTACTAAAGAAAATCTCCATGGTAGTCAGAGGTAGTCAGGAGTCACAAAAGAGTTGCAATGATGCCTAATCGACGGACAAATTCCCAAATGCATAGCCATCTGCTAAGAACTAGCGCATGAGCATTGCACCGAAGGTAGTATAACCGGGTACGTTATTACTATTTGTCCGCTCTATATACGACTGCCATGGCTACTGAATTTGACACAGGTTTACCCAGCGTTCGTCAAGTACAAACCTTGATCCGTGAACAAAAAACTATTGAACTCAAATTGCTGACTGGTGACATATTTAGCGGCATCGTGGTGTGGCAAGATTCCAACTCTATCTGTCTGTCTGCTGATGGAGATACCGTGCTTGTCATGCGTGCTGCCGTTGCCTATCTCAAGATGGCCGGCAGCTAGATATAATACCCATCTAGCAAGCAAGCGAAGTCTCTCGACACAGGGAGGCTTTTTTAACTTTAAAGCAGGCACCAAGGAGAGACTATTTCATATATTGTGAACCTCCATAAGCTGGTCTTAAATGTGGTTTATACGGAGGTATATGTAGTAAATTTAACTAAAAATTATACTCGTATAACTACAGGCTTGATGATTGTCTGTTGACGGTTGAATCCTTTGTTGCACTTAGATTTTTGCCTCTTGTTTTTTGTTTTTATTTCTTGTTTCTATCGTAGTTGTATGCAAATGATGTGTCTGTTAAGTCACGCCAGGGAATAATAGCAGCAACACAATCTTTGTCGACATTTTCCAGGGTTTTATAAGGATTGTCAGTTGCTGATAAGTAGCTATTTTCCACTCGTGAAGTGAACCGTTTATCAACTGTATTCACTAGTTTTTGTGGAACGTTACTAATGCTCACGTTAATCACGGAGATCAGCAGCAACTACAGACTATTTACAGAGATATGCAACGGAGCCATTTGACAGGATGAGCAGTATTGAAAAAATTGTTGAACAATCATTGCAGGACGGTTATCTGACCCCTGCTATGGAAGCTGAGGTGGG
>JBCCAQ010000255.1:0-7697 GCA_039814735.1 Cyanobacteria bacterium P01_A01_bin.15 | reverse complement strand
CATCGTTCCCAATTTTACTTTGCATGGGTACGATACACGGCTCTGAGCATTGCTGCAGAGCTTTTTTATGGCGTTTGACTGAGGTGTTTTTTTATACACACCTGAAAGGTGTATTTGTTTCCCGTCTTAAAGAGTTACCCATTCATTGTTCTGCACAATAAAAATATTCATCTCCAAGGCTTCAAATTTTATAGGAACAAAAGTTTTCAGATAAAAACAGCGGGTGAAACGTGAAAACGCTGGCTTAGCGATTGAATTTGCCGAAGATTCAAATCCCGTTTACCGCTCAATACTTCAGATACAACGCCTTGAGACCCTAGCTCTGGAAGGTCCGACTGGGTTAGAGAGTGCTCTTCCATTAAGTACCTCAGAACCTCCACTCCGGTCACATCAGGAATTGCAACATGTTTTTCCTCATAAGCTTCAATCAAGACACCCAATGTATCAAGCAATGAATAAAGAGGATGCTGATCATCTGTGCCAATTACATCAATCAGATAATTCAGTTGTTTCACACTTTGGAGATAATTTTCCTCATTCTGAATAGCCAGTAAAGGCTCCAGGGTAGACCACGACTTTTGTAGTTCAGGCACAGCCATCATTTTTTCCATTCTCCTTTGTCATAGTTGCGATGGGTTAAGACATAGCGGATGTAAATTTTTTGGCGATTGAAATGAACTGAGGCGATCAGACGGTATTTATTGCCCCCTATGTTGAAAATAATCAGATTCCCTACCTTGTCAGCTGATGGGAAGGTTAATCTTAGGCTGGCGAAATTCTCAAACTCACTTTTCTCAACGATCTTAAACCAGCGTAAGAGAGAAGCTTGACTATCAGGATATTGACTCCAAAAATCACGAAGTGATTTACGAGAAATAATATGCATGAATATATAGTATCTCAAAATGAGATAATTTGCATCTAACTGTTGGTGCCGTCAATCACACACTCGCTACTGAACTTTTGCCAACAGCTCTAACAGTGCGGGTGGTATAGGCGGACGTATAGCTGAACCTTCCCTACCAACTAAATCACAGCCGACTTACCCCAAATCAATCCCATACACCCAATCCTTATACTGCTCATCCCGCCCTTCCGTAATCGCCGACAGCTTGTCGCGAATCTGATCCGTCACGGGCCGTACCGTCGACAGCGTATAGTTCTCCACCTGTCGTACCGGTGTTACCTTCGCCGCAGTCCCACTCAAAAACACCTCATCCGCAATCAGCAGCTCCGACTTATCCACAGGCCGCTCTACCACATCAATCCCCAAATCCCGAGCCACCTGTAGTACGCTATCGCGGGTAATGCCTTCTAAAATATCCTGCTCAAACCCAGGGGCGATTAATTTGTTATTTCGCACAATAAAAATGTTCATCCCTGAGGCTTCACTGACCTTGCCCTGGGAGTTCATCAAAATGGCTTCATCAAACCCGGCCTCTACTGCCTCGGTTTTTGCTAGGGATGAGGTGATGTAGGCCCCGCTGATTTTACCCCGCAGCGGCAAACTGCGATCTTCCTGACGGTACCAGGAGCTAATGCGACAGGTGACACCCTCAGGAGAGAGATAATCCCCTAGCTCTAAGCCATAGACAAAGAAGTCTTTTTTGACATTGTGCAACCGGGGGGCAATCCCCAGGTCCGAGGTGTACACAAAGGGTCGAATATAAAAGGACGTTTTTGGACTATTTTTTTGGACAAACTCTGTGATCACATGCTGAATTTTGTCCGGAGGCAAATCAAAATTTAGCAGGCGGGCGCTTGAACTGAGTCGCGCACAGTGCCGATCTAACCGAAATAGCAAGACCCGGTTTCCATTTTGAGGATCGGGAATACCCCGCAAACCGCCAAAGGCTCCGGTCCCATAGTGCAACGCATGGGTAGCAATAGAAATTTTGGCATCCTCAAACGGACAAAACTGACCCTCAAAATAAGTGATCGGCAAAAAGTTGTGCATGGACCCGCAGCTTCAAGAAAACGTTCTCCCTAGAATAGAGGAGTTCTTGGATAAACGGGACACTGGTAACGGGAATGTAGGGGTTCTTTAACTAGCACCCACCAGCGTAATCGCCGTAATCTCTGGATTGCAGAATAAGCGCCCTGGGGCGTAGGTGCCCAAACCGCGATTGACGTAGAGCGTATTTTCGCCCACCTGGTGCAGACCCATGGCCCATTCCCAGTGGGTGACCACGCTGGCACAGCGATCGCTAACGTAGGGCAGCTTGCTTTTGCGTATTTTTTTAGGAAATCGGCGACGCAATTCAAACCAGCGCTGGGCCATATTGCCAATGCCGGGGATGACGATCTGGCCACCGTGGGTATGGCCTGAGAGCTGTAGATCCACCCGCCAGGGGACCATGGTCTCGGCGGTGTCGGGGTTGTGGGATAGGACGATGCGCGGCAGGGTGGCGGGCAGCTGGTCTAGCACCTTGGGGGTATAGTCCGGGTGGTAATAGTCGGCTAACCCCACCAGGGCCAGGTCCTGACCCAAGGGATAGGCAATCTGGTTCCAAAGGACGGTGATGCTGGCCTGGCTGAGGGCGGCGGTGACCGTGGGGCGGGCCAGGGGCCAGTAGTTGTCGTGGTTGCCGAGGATGGCGTAGGTGGGGTAGGCCTCGGCAATGGGGCGGAGCTGGGGGGCCAGCGTATAGATAGGACCAGGCTTATGGGTAATAAAGTCGCCGGTCAAGACCACCAGGTCGGGGGAGAGGGTGGGAATGGTTGCGATCGCATCCCGCAGCATCCGTTCCGATAGCCGCTCGCCGTCGTAGTGAAAATCCGACAGTTGGACAATGACCGAACCCTGGAGCCGTTTAGGTAAATCCCGAATCGGGATCTCCACCGACTCCACCGTTAGCGGACCAGAAAATAATGGACGCATAGTCTCAGGAACGGTCTACAAAGGTTTCGTTACCTAACTTAACTCTGATAATGGGGCCATGCCATTGGCAGCGGCTCGATTTGACGGTTGAAGGACTGGCCTAGGTAGGGGCACAGGTGCGGAGTTTACCAAGGAAACTATAAAATCCACATTAAGTAGGCTCTTAAAAAATAAATTTATTATGACTGCCGCTACCCTTGCCCCCCAGGAAAAGCAAAACCTTGCCGAGGCGATTGACTACAGTCATGTGCAATCGGTGGCTGAGATTTGGCCGATTGTAGCAGAGCGGTTTTCCAACCGGGTCGCCCTAGACGATCCCCACGGAACGCCGCCCCTAACCTTCACCTATGGTCAGCTAGCCCAGCAAATCAATCAGTTTGCCGCCGGTTTACAAAGCCTGGGCATCCAGCCCCAGGATAAAATCGCCCTATTTTCAGACAATCAGCCCCGCTGGATGGTAGCGGATCAGGGGATCATGACGGCCGGGGCGGTGGATGCGGTACGCGGGTCCCAGGCGGATAAAGACGAGCTGGCATACATTTTAGACAACAGCGACGCGGTGGCCATGGTCGTACAGGACCAGGCCACCCTGACCAAGCTGGCCGCCAATCTGGGGGATAAAGGACTGCGGTTTATAGTGCTGCTCTCGGATGAAACGCCCCAGCTAGAGACGGGGGCCAGGCTGCTCAATTTTAACCAGCTGATGGAGCTGGGAGCGGGTGTGGAAGTCCAAAAGGTGACGCACAGCCGCACCGATCTCGCCACCTTGATGTACACCTCCGGCACCTCCGGCAGACCCAAGGGCGTCATGCTCACCCAGGCCAATTTGCTCTCCCAGATTTCTGGTGCCTGTAGCGTGGTCCACACCAAACCAGGCTCTAAAGTAATGAGCATTTTGCCCATCTGGCACTGCTACGAGCGTTCCTTTGAATACTTCACCCTGGCCCAGGGCGTTCACCAGATTTACACCAACATTCGCCACGTCAAAAAGGACTTCAAAACCTATCAGCCCAACTATATGGTGGGCGTACCCCGGCTGTGGGAGTCCATCTACGAAGGGGTGCAAAAACAGTTTCGCGAACAGCCTGACAGCAAACAAAAGCTGATCAACTTTTTCTTGCACCAGAGCCAGCGCTACATCGACGCTAAACGCATAGCTGACAACCTGAGCCTAGACCAACGCCCCAGCGCCTTTGACCGCGCCATGGCCAGCGCCCAGTGTGCCGTGCTCTGGCCCATCCACCAGCTGGGCGACACCATGGTTTACAAAAAGGTGCGCGAAGCCACCGGGGGCGAGGTGGGCTTTCTAGTTAGCGGCGGCGGCTCCATTGCCGACCACCTAGAAGACTTCTACGAAATCATCGGTGTGGATATTCTCGGCGGCTACGGTCTGACCGAAACCTCCCCCATTACCCACGTGCGTCGCCCCTGGCAAAACCTGCGCGGTGCCGACGGCCAACCCCTACCCGGTACCGAAACCCGCATTGTTGACCTCGACAGCCGTCAGGATGTGCCCCAGGGCACCCAGGGGCTTGTGCTCATCCGAGGACCCCAGGTGATGCGGGGCTATTACAAAAACCCTGACGCCACCGCCAAGGCCATCGACCCCAACGGCTGGTTTGACACGGGCGACCTGGGCAAAATCACCACCACCGGCGACCTAATTATCACCGGTCGAGCCAAGGACACTATCGTCCTCACCAGCGGCGAAAACATCGAACCCCAACCCATCGAAAACGCCTGCGCCCGCAGCAAGTACGTCGACCAAATTATGCTTGTCGGCCAGGACCAAAAAGTCCTCGGAGCCCTGATTGTTCCTAACCTGGAAGCCCTCAGCCAGTGGGCCGCTAGCCAGGGCATTACCCTCAATGAAACCAATCCGGCCGAAGCCCTAGACAACCCCAACGTCCAAACCCTGTTTAAGCAAGAACTCACCCGCGAAGTCAAAGCCCGCCCCAGCTACCGCCCCGACGAACGCATCGGGCCTTTTACCCTGCTAAACGAGCCGTTTTCCATGGAAAACGGCATGCTCACCCAGACAATGAAAATCAAGCGTCCGATGGTCACCCAAACCTATCAGGACACCATTAATGGGCTATTTGCCCAGTAGGGAATCCCAGGCAGTCGGGATACCCCTAGCGGGCATCCCGGCAATCCCCCTCTTTTTGACTAGAGGGGGTAATATACCAAGTGGCATTAACAAACATTCAACCTAATTAACCCCCTAGCCGTATGGACGCTTCCCAATCCCAACTGCTCCTCAAGCGAGTTATCAACGTTAAAGCCGTCGTCACTCCCCTCTGGAAAGAAGAAGCCCAAAACCAGCTACAAAAGCAGATTAACGGCATTGATACCCGGCTGCAGCAGCTTGAAATGCAGGGTCAGCGGATGGTAAGCGAGCTGCAAAAACAAGAAGCTGGCGACACCATTGAAAAACAGATGGCCACCGTCCAAAACAAGCTGAGCGAAGACAAAAACAAGCTGCTCCAGCAAAAAAATCAGGTGCTCCAGCAGCTGCAGCAGGTTCAGACCTTAGAACTTAATAAGGAAGTGAGCCAGGGCCAGATTGATAGCTTTTTTAAGGTTGCCACTGGCGATAACCTGGTCAAAAAAATGCAGGTAGAAGTGCTCCTGCGGGACGGCGTCATCGAAGAAATTCGTGGCGAGCTATAAACCCCCTCGCTCCTTTGAATGTTTCTGTGAGGGGAACACCCGCTACAAGCTCATCGTCAATTGTGGTTGGCTTTTTAGCCCCCGTTTAATCAATGGCACAAAGTCTTTTAGAATAAGATGCTGGCGCGTCCTTAGGGCTCGTTATCGTCTCTGTTGTTTACCCGCCCCGGAATTCCCCCATGATTCGTGAAGTGTTTATGCCCGCCCTTAGCTCAACGATGACTGAGGGAAAAATTGTTTCTTGGACAAAGACGCCCGGTGACAAGGTAGAAAAGGGCGAAACCGTTGTCATTGTTGAATCTGACAAGGCCGACATGGACGTGGAATCGTTCTATGAAGGGTATCTGGCTACCATTGTCGTCGCGGCAGGCGATGTGGCTCCGGTGGGAAGTGCGATCGCACTCCTAGCTGAATCGGAAGCTGAAATTGACGCCGCCAAACAGCAGGGTGCCGCCGCCGCTGCCGCCATGGCCCCGGCTGCCGAGGCTGTAGCCCCAACCCCGGCCGCACCAGAGCCCGCGCCCGCCGTTGCCGCCGCCCAAAATGGCAGCGTATCGGCCCCCAGCGGTCGCCTAATCGCCTCCCCCCGTGCCAAAAAGCTAGCCAAACAGTTTAAGGTGGACATCCAAACCCTGGTGGGCTCCGGCCCCCACGGTCGAGTCGTCGCCCAGGATGTGGAAAAAGCCGCTGGTCAACCGGCCGCCGCTGCCGCTCCGAGCGCCGCCCCCGCTGCGCCCGCCGTCGCCCCTGCCGCCCCCCCCGCTGCTGCCGTGCTCCCAGCCGCCCCGGCCGCTCCACCGCCGGTACCCGGTCAGGTCAGCGCGTTTAACACCATGCAGCAGGCCGTCGTGCGCAACATGAACGCCAGCCTGAGCGTCCCCGTCTTTCGCGTTAGCTATGTAATCACCACCGACGCCCTCGACGCCCTCTATAAGCAGATCAAACCCAAGGGGGTGACCATGACCGGTCTGCTGGCTAAGGCCGTCGCTGTCACCCTCACCAAACACCCCGTTGTTAATGCTAGCTACACCGACGCAGGCATCCAGCACAACAGCAGCATCAACATCGCCGTTGCCGTCGCCATGCCCGATGGCGGTCTGATTACCCCGGTGCTGCGCGGCGCTGACCAGATGGATATTTATTCCCTATCGCGCACCTGGAAAGATTTGGTGGCCCGCTCCCGCAGCAAACAGCTGCAACCCGAGGAATACACCACCGGCACCTTTACCCTGTCCAACCTTGGTATGTTTGGTGTAGATAGCTTTGATGCGATTTTACCCCCCGGTACCGGTTCAATTTTGGCCATTGGCGGGGCACGACCCACCGTCGTTGCCGATAGCAACGGTATGATCGGCGTCAAAAAGCAGATGACAGTTAACATTACCTGCGACCATCGCATTATCTACGGTGCTGACGGTGCCGCCTTTCAACGGCACACGTCCACTGCTCAGTCATTCTCGTGCGGGAAATAGTGACCGTTCGATGCGACACACGTGGGGCAGACCACATCTTAGACGAAAGGTCAGGCACCTGAATGAACCCTGGAGGTGTATTATCAACTACACTTTCACCCTAAGGGTGAGACATAGAGACCTTGGTGCGTCACTTCCAAGGTCTTTCCGTCTCATTTAAGGGTGATAAGTTCTTCGTGTTTCCTAGTGTTTGTTCAGGTGTTTGACCCTTCGTCTAGGGTGTGGCCCGCTCCACCTGTGGTCGACCCTCGAACGGTCCGTATCTGGGGGCTCTTCTGGGGACGGTGGTTTGCAGTATAAGTCCTTCGACCTTTCGCGACAACAGAGCGTGTGGGCTCAAACCAAAAAGTGATTGGCGAACAGAGACGCATGTAAACATGGTGCCCAAAAGCTACCCCCACAAAGGAAGACGTTTTGTCAAGATTTCTGGCAGATGTTGGTAAACGAACACAGAACGTAGCGCATGGTTTGCGCCGGTGGTACGCCTTTGTTGAGGAAAAACGGCTGGGCAAAAAATATCTACGGTAGAGAGAGAAAAAAAAACTCTGCTCCCTAGACATGGATACTGCTGTATCGCCCTCTCTTCTGGAATCGGTTCTTTATTTCCTGCGCTTAGAAAGCGTTACAGCAGTACTTCAGCCTGTGCTCCGGATGTGATGCGTTGCTTGTCT
>JBCCAQ010000015.1:0-35862 GCA_039814735.1 Cyanobacteria bacterium P01_A01_bin.15 | reverse complement strand
GCACCATCAGAAAATCAACCTCCTCGTGGGGACGTCGCCAGTTTTCTGTAGAAAAAGCATAGGCTGTTAGCGCGCCGATGCCCCAATCTTTACAGCAGCGGAGTAAATCCTTGAGGGTATTGGCCCCTCGACGATGCCCTTCGATCCTGGGTAGCCCCTGGCCCTGGGCCCAGCGACCATTGCCATCCATAATCACAGCAATGTGATTGGGTAGGCCACGGGGATCGAGATCGGACGGTAGAGTTTCTAGAGTTTGGATCGTCATAGCTGTAGATACGTATTGCTCCAAATATGAATTAAACGTAACTAGGGCTGTTTGTAACACAGCCGATCTAGTCAGGTTCATTGAAAAATTAAAATATTGGCTCTGCCAGGTCTATTCGCTGTTTGAGTGTCATCCTCCACACAATGCTCGTGGATTAAGCACCGTGGCATGAGCCAAGAATGCCCTAAATCCTTGAAATTTTAGATGTTTACCTGGCCTGCGGTAGGCTGGCCGTAAAGCATACATCAAAACTCATTGATTATGAAATAGGTCAAACCAGTGTACCCCCTTGCCTGATTACACCTTATAGGGTTCTTTGTCTGAGATTGTAGGGAAGTGTACGAATTTAAAGGTCTGAAAAAGTCGGAACATTTGATGCGTAATGCTCCAAAAGATGGCGGTAGTCTGTCAGTGGGAAAAACCATTGGCCATGGGTAAGGATACCGCAATCGAATTTACTGACTCGCTGCTCTATGAAAAAACAGGGCAGCACCTCAGCGATCTGCAATGTTGTATTCTGCAGCAGGTATGGGGGGGTAAAACATATCGTGCGATCGCAACCCTCGCAGGCTATAGCGAAAGCCATGTAAAAGATGTGGCATCCCAGCTGTGGCGACTGCTATCCGATGTCTTAGGGGAGCGCATCACCAAAGGCAACTATCGCTCGCGGTTAGTGTACTGGCTCAAGCGAGCCAAACGCAAAGTAGTCCACGTAGCTGAGGAGGCATGGCCTCGCGTTAGCAGCGCTAGCTCCCATGGCCAAGCGGACGAGCCCCAGGCGCTCAATCCCCATTTTATTGGCCGAGACGATGCCATTGAGGCGCTCAGTATCCTCAACCGCCAGGGCCACAAAATTATCGTGATTCAAGGAGAAGGTGGTCTGGGCAAAACCACCCTGGCCCAGCATTACCTGCGACAGGCGCAGTTTGACCTGGTGCTGGAATGGCGAGTTGCCCAAGAAACATCAAGTCTGACTGCGGTGGAACACATTCTAGATGAATGGCTCCGTCAGGACCTGAATGATGAGCCGGGTGCCGATTTGAGCATTAGCCTTAGTCGCTTGAGGCGTCATCTCAAACAGCAGCGGGTGGGCATTTTGATTGACAACCTTGAACCCGCCCTAGATGGCAATGGGCAGTTTGTTGCTGAAGCTCGCCGCTATACAGAATTATTAAAGCTGTTATCAGATTTTTCAGTACACACAACAACAATAGCAACCAGCCGCGATCGACTCTGTGAGCCCGGCGTCAGGGCCTTTCACTATCGACTACCCAGGCTGACATTAACAGATTGGCAACAGTGTTTTACCTATCACCAACTCTGTTTGCCCCAGACCGATGAGATCTTTAAAGGTTTACATCGCGCCTATGGCGGCAATGCTAAGGCCATGGAAATTTTATGTAGTACGGTTCAGACAGACTTCCATGGCAATTTGGAGGCTTACTGGCATGCCTATGGTGCCGATCCCCTAGCTGAGACCGATCTAAAGAATTTGGTCATCAGCCAGATCGACCGATTGCAAAATCTGGATCCCGTTGCCTACCAGCTACTTTGTCGACTGAGCTGCTATCGCTACCAAACGATTGCCAAACTCTCACTCCCAGCCGTACTTGCCCAATGCCATAGCTCCGATGGTCAGCGCGCCATTGCCTCCCTACGCAATCGTTCTTTGCTAGAAGTGGAAAATGGCCAGTACTGGCTGCATCCGGTGATTCGCGCTGTGGTGATTGAGCGCCTGAGGCGGAGCGAGCTATGGTACCAGGCCAATCAGGTCGCTGCTACCTATTGGACCCAAAGCGTTGAACTGTTGACGTCACTGCTAGATGCACAACAGGCACTAGAGGCCTATTATCACTATATTGCCATTGACGATTATCGAGCGGCTGCCCAGGTTCTCCTGCAAAGCCGTCACAACCAGTGGCAACAGTTTTTACCCCTAGCCAGCAGCCTCTACCGCATGGGGTTACTGCATCCGGTCAGTACGCTCATTATTGAGGTGCTATCCCATTTAGAATCTGTTCCTACCCCCTTTGCCCAAGCCAGTGAGCTACGCAACATTTTGGGTGATATTTACTGGATTACAGGGGAAATCACCCAGGCCATTGAGTGCCAGCAGGGTGCGATCGCAGCTACCCAGCTGCGTTTAGCCACCCTAGATAAAACGGATTCTCTGAATCATTACTATCTACAGATGCTGCACATCGACTCACGGTTGAGCCTGGGGCTCTATGCCATTGACCTATGGGAGCTAACACAGGCTGAAGCGAGCTTTGAGACTGTCATTGCCCTAGGCCAAGATACCCCCCACCAAGCCTGGGCCGATAAAGCCGCCGTTGCCCTGGCGCTAACCTTTGCTTGTCAGGGTCAAACTGACCGCGCGTATGCCCTAGCCAATCGTTATCTATTTGCCTTTGCCCACCAAAACCAATCTGGTAGGCTAGCCTACTTTATCCAGCTTCTGGGCCAGACCTACGGCCAGCTGGGTGAGACAGGTCAGGCTGCCACCCTTTACCAGCAGGCCCTTAACTTTGCTGAAGCGGGCCATTATCTACAAGTTAAGGCCAAGGCCCTTACGGGGCTAGCCATTGTTGCTCGTCAGCACCACCAGATCAAAGCGGCACTGGCCTATCACACCCAGTCCATACAGCTTTTTAACACCATTGGCGCAAAGTGCGACCTCGCCAACGCCTATGTTGAACTTGGGCATACCCATGCAGCTCTCAAGTCTACAGACTTGGCCCATCAACAATGGCAGCAGGCACTAGCCCTATATTCTGACATTGACGCCCAAAAACAAGTCAGTCGGGTAACGGCTTTACTCACGGCCACAGGTGGTAGCCTCGCCGCCCCCCACCCACAAAGGCCTACCTGCTGATACAGGCCCACCGGCCATAACCGTCCCCTACAGCAGCCTCCGTAGTACCTAGTCCAGAAAAACGTTCAGGGATACTTTCACATGCAGATCATACTGAACATCGATTTCTTCACAGGCGATTTATCCAAAGGTCAGGGTTAATGACTATTCTGTAGCTATGAGCAACAAGCACATCAGCCATCTTCCCCGAGACAGAAGGTAGCTGCCAATACGATCGGTCTCTTTGATTCTGAAAGCCAATGATTAGACTGCGCGGTGCACACCGGCAGTCTTTTTTTTTGCGATCGCTGTGCCCCAAACAAACAGCACATCCTTTGAAAAATCATTGACCTCAATAGGTTTCAAGAGCTTTACCCGAGGCTTGAACCACCGGAGTCGACATCGCATAGGCACCATGGTTGCTAAAAAGCCATTGATGAAAATCTCTGAGCGTATGAATTGTTCTAGCAGTGGCAATCAGCTTTTCGAAGCCTTTCATCTCCCTTCTCCGCCGACTCTCTAAGGTAGTGTGCTCGATCCCTTCGTCGCTAACGGCATCAAAAGCAATCTGATAATCCTGAGGGAGTCCTTCTAAGTGATAGATCCACTCAAAGATCGCTTTGGTTCTAGCCATGTGAAAATCAGAGGTAATTACCAGGAGCCGCCTGATATTTAGCGGTTCAACATGAATAACTCGAGAGAAAAACACGTTGCCAATAGTGTCATAGGAACTTGTTTCAACTAAGACTTTTTCTGGAGCTACGCCCCGGTCAATGAGATAAGTTGCCGCCGCAACGGATTCAAAAATTGGGTATCCACCGGCATCTAAGGGTGGCGGTCTGTGGGTAGTCCCAGCACTTAAAGCAATGACATACCCGCCTTGCCATTTTTCAACGGCACGATCCAGCCTGCGTTGGGTCCACAGGGGCAGCTCTCCCCGTTCACGAACACCACCCCCCGGCACCAGAATTGCATCGTAGATATCCATCAGCCCCTATCTGAACATGGACCATCGCCATCTTCAAAGCTACAACGCTGGCCGCTGATCGATCTCGGGTCACCAACGGCCAGGGTTAGGCCGTTAGGTTAGCAAACTGTTCAACCGCATCAAACCCCAGACCTTTGCGCAGAATCACCGGTTCATCTGCAGTCATATCCAAAATCGTAGACGCCAAATAGCTGGGCTCTGCTTCGCTATCGATGATCAGATCCACCTGCTTCTCTAAAGCATCAAATAGTTCATAACGGGAGAGATAGGTCTCATCCATACCGCCAACATGGGCAGAGGTGGAAATAATTGGATTACCCAGGCTGTGCAACAGTGCCTGACAAACGGCCTGATCGGGTACACGAATGCCAGTCGTCTTGCGTTTGGGATTCATCACCAGCTTGGGGACTAGCTTGGTGGCGGGCAAAATAAACGTGTAGGGCCCTGGCACCAGGTGACGCATGGTGCGATAGGCCGGGTCGCTAACGTAGGCGTACTGAGCAATGTTTGACAGCGACGAACACAGAAACGTCAGCGGTTTATCGTTGGACAGCTTTTTGAGCTGGCGTACTCGCTGAATTGCAGCTTTAGATTGTAAGTCACAGCCGATGGCATATACCGTATCGGTGGCATAGAGCATCAGCGCGCCGTCCTGCAGCTGCTTTCGAATTTTCTCGATTTTGAATATCTGAGGTGATTCAGGATGCAGAGTATAAATAGTAGCCATGGGTCGAGTACGCGCCAGTGGCTCGTAACTATAAATTTATGGTATCAAATGTTACGTTAATTCCATGAGAATAGCTATTTCTCTTAACAGAGGTCCCTATGACGCCCCCCAGCTCTGATATCTTAGCCGAACTACACCAGCAAACGTTTTCCCTCGACCACGCTGCCTTAACGGATCTGCTGGCCCACACCCAAAACCTGTTGATTATTCAAGACCTCGATGGAGTCTGCATGGGGTTAGTCAAAGACCCCCTCAACCGAGACATTGACCAGGCGTATGTCAACGCAGTAACGGCCTATGATGGGCATTTTTTTGTGCTCACCAATGGCGAGCATATTGGCAAACGGGGAATAAACGGCATTGTTGCCAAGGCATTGGGTCAGGCCATTGGGGATCGACACCTACCGGGGCTAGCGGCAGGCGGTATCCAGTGGCAAGATCGCCATGGTCAGTTGACCCATCCAGGTGTCAGTGAGGCAGAGCTGGCCTTTCTCAAGACGGTCCCCAGCCGTATCGAAGATTGCCTGCGTGGGTTTCTAGACACAGTTGACCACGGACTATCCCCAGAGGAACTGACCCACTGTATCCAGGCATCCGTATTAGACAACGTGGCGTCTCCTACGGCCAATCTCAATACTTTTCACCAAAGGCTGACCAATCCAGCGCTCTATCGACAGCTGCAAGCACAGATGCAGGGGCTTACCGAGAGTCTTTTAACGGATGCCATAGAGCAGGGGCTGAGCGATTCCTTTTTTGTCCACTATGCGCCGAATTTGGGTCGAGATCAGCAAGGGAATGAAGTGGTGTGGTGGGCCGATGACACCACATCGGGGACCACAGATTTTCAGTTTATGCTGCGGGGAGCCGTCAAAGAGGCCGGGGTGCTGGCCTTGCTCAACCACTATTACTTTTACAAAACTGAGCAGTATCCCCTGGGTGTAGGCTTTAATGCCCGTCAGGCTCCCAAAGAAATGGCGGATATGCTCACGCTGGTAAAGCAAAACTTTGACCCGGCCCATATGCCCCTGATCGTGGGTGTGGGCGATACGGTGACCAGTCAAGCGGTGACTACAGACGATGGATTGGAGTTCAAGCGGGGGGGAAGCGATCGCAACTTCCTGCAGCTCATCCAGAATATAGGTCAGGTATTTGATAGCGGCAATCTTGTGGTGTATGTCGACAGCAGCGGTGGTGAACTAAAAAACCGCCGAGCCATCCAGGTGGCAGAGCGCAACGGCGTCCCTACGGTGACCCAAGGCCCTGGCGACCCGCGCGACACCGATGATGCCCTCACGCTAAATGTGGTCTTCCCCAAGGGCTATCGACAGTATTGTGAGGTATTCCAAACCGGAGCCGCCGGTCGACGCAAGCTATAGACCTAAACTACGTCCAAACGGATAGCGGATCATATTAGTTAGCTAGCAAAAAATAAATCCAGAAAATAGTATGGAGACGTTACACAAAATGTCTCCATACTATTTTTTTGATGGATAAGGATATTCAATAAAAGACTTATATAAACGGTTGTAAACTTGCGTAAATTCGATCAAAGACAGGAAATGACCGGTGCTATATTAGCCCTATAGAAACAACTGAATAGCTGTCAGGGAGTTCACCATATTCCTGATATTTGAAACCTAAATCTTCTTCAGATTTAGCTACACGTCTAAACAGGGTCTTGTTTATTTTCATTAGTGTCAGTAAACAGCCAAATCTCAATCGATATGAGGCAAGTAGCAAGTTTGAATAGTAAACCCTAGTAACTTAGTCCTATTTACATCTTCAACCAAACTAACATCAGATTAGCGATTGTTTTTGAGTTTTACCAAGTTAAACCAGGGGACAGTTAGAAATAGCTGCCCCTATTTTAATGGCCTATTTATGATGCATTGGTATTGATAACTCAGGTTGAAAATGGCCGATTGGCTAGCATTAGTAATTGGCAATACCCGTTGGCACTGGGCCTGGTTTTATGGCGGGGACCTCAAGCAGGTTTGGCATACACCCCATCTATCATCCCAAAACCCGACTGACATAGCGTTACGAGCAGTTTGGGCAGAGCAGGCACCGCCACAGTGTTTACATTTGCCAATAGAGTGCCTGGATATTTGGGCTGTTTCCGTGGTACCGACCCAGGCTCACTACCTTGCTCACCTACCCAGGGTTTATTGGATCGATCGCGCCCTTTTAAAGGGGGGCTATCCCACCCTGGGATTGGATCGAGTGACCACCCTGATGGGGGCAGGCCAGCAGTATGGCTGGCCCGTACTGGTGATTGACGGTGGCACAGCCCTAACCTTTACAGCGGGGGCGGAGGGCACGTTTATGGGAGGTGCGATCTTGTTAGGGGTGCGATCTCACCTAGCGGCCCTGCACGATTACACCGCAGCATTGCCCAGCGTAGACCCACCGGTGGGTCTCCCCCACCCTTGGGCCAGCGACACCCCCAACGCTATCCAGGGTGGCGTGCTCCTCTCAACCCTGGCCAGCATTGATCACTTTATCGAAAGCTGGCGACAACGCTATCCCCAGACCGCTATTGTCTTTACAGGGGGGGATGGTGCATATCTCTATCAGCTTTACCGGCAGCAGCAGTCTACAAAACAAAACCAGGCCCTGCAAAACAGAACCTGGTCCAATCCAAATCTAATGTTTTTGGGAATCTGCGCCTACCGCAGCGAGGCTACCCGACTGCTATAGGCCGCTGCATCGGTTCCTGCGATCGCAGAGGGAATAGCCAGTTCACTATCCATCTGTTGCAGGCGAGCTACCCGATCCCCAGGATTGGGATGAGTGCTAAATATGGCCGGTGGACTACTCCCACTATCTAGCTTTTGCATGAGGGTCGCCATACCAGTTTGGTCATACCCGGCTTCCCCCATGGTGACAAAGCCATGATCATCAGCCACCAGCTCATCTTTGCGACTGTTGGGTAGATGTAAGGCGACATCAACCGCAATACCGACTATTTGGTTCCGGCTAAGACCAAACGCCCCGGCAACACCTTGGGCAATAGCCACATCGCGCATCTGGTCAAGGGCATGCTTTTCAGCAATATGACCCACCTCATGGCCCAATACCCCAGCTACTTCAGCTTCGTTATCGGCAGCCGCTAATAATCCTGTCGTAATGTACACATACCCCCCCATTGTGGCAAAGGCATTAATACTGTCGTCTTCAACCACCTGAAACACGTAAGGAATATCCGGGCGGTCGCTGTAGGGCACTAAACGCTGACCAATATTATCCACATAGGCCGTAAGCGTAGAATCCCGATGCAGCCGAAATGACTGACCGAGAAGCTGCTGATTGACCTGTCCCCCCAGATCAACTTCCTGCCGGTCAGACATATTTGTAATCTGAAATACTTGAATCGTCGGTAAGATAATGTCGAGTAAACCGGCGGTGGCAGGCATTGGGAGCATAAATCCCATCCCCAGGGTCATAGCAAACGCCATAGCGCCGTAGACCAAACGACGCTGCCAGCGACTGCCCCAGCGGAGAATTGCATTAGACATGGTCAGCTTAGTAATAATTAAACGATTCAAAGCGAAAGGTGGATAGAAGCAACACCGACGTTACACAGCGGCAACATCCACAATTTGACCATAGCGATAGCTTCTAAAGCTTTTCCTATGGACTGTGACAGTTAGTTGATCGTAAATTAAATCACCTGATTTGATCCAGAAAGTCAAGCTACGTAACAGCATTCATCAAATGGCAGGTTTTTTTGACAGAATTTTTTATCCCACAGCTGATCTGCGGTGCGCACCTTGATTTATCGACCTGCCACCCCTTGGGCTAACCTCCGTGCTTAAATACAAACGACTGCTTTTTCAGCAAAGTGACGCTTCAGGTCTGTTACATTATCGCTTGGGCTAGCTAGCAAAATACACCTGAGCCCACTGCGAAGAATACGGAAACATTGTGGGAGTGCCAGAGGTTATGGCTATTTTGGATTCTAAAGGACGTTTATTTGGCAAAGTCAGCCTGCTAGATATTGGCGCAGGGCTAATTATCCTCATGGTGGTAGTAGCCGTCTTTTTCTACCCTGGAACCTCCGGCTCAGTTGCCCAGGTGGGAGCAGTCAATCAGGACATTGAAGTTGATGTAATGGTCCGTGGGCTGACCGTACTCAATCCTGAGCAGTTTTTGACTGACATCAAAACAGAAGGCACCACCAACATCATTATTCGCAACCAGCCCTACGGCCAAGTCGCCATCAAAGACGTCCAATCTCTACCACGAAGCACCGCCGTTCCTCAGCCTGATGGCTCGATCAAATCCTTGCCTGATCCTCGCCCCGAGCTGGGTTTCACAGCCGATATGCTATTAACCCTAACTGGATCTGCCCAAATTACCGACGATGGGCCAATCTTGGGCAACAGCAAAGTTAAAATTGGTACTCCCATTGAGCTAGAGGGCAGCACATACAACTTTAAAACCAGCACGGTTGCCATCCGCATCCTGGACTAAGTCCGGTGCTCAAACCCAGCGCAAAAACAGATCTTTTATAGGGCTGAGCAGAAAATGTGATTTAAATCACATTTTCTGCTCAGCCTACTATCAGCCTTTTTTTAACAGCTCTCAGGCTCTTATCACGATTTTTTCAGATGCGTACTCCACTTTTGTAGGTAATCGAGTTTGAACTACCTCATTATTGGAGATCACACTTATGAAACGCTTCGTTATTTCTGGTTTATCTATTTTTCTAGCGGCGGCGGCTATCGTACCTGCGGTTGAAGCCAAGTCCCCTAGCGGTGATTCGCTAAGTAAATCTACCCTGCAGCAACGTCGGTTAGAGGGTCTCGATATCCGCGATAAAAGCAGCGATTCACTAGTGGACACTACCATCCAACAGTACCGCCTCGATGTTCTAGATACCCGCGACAAGGCATAATGCGCCCACTGTTTCTGACTTATTAGGACTTTAGGACCACAGGAGTGGTCCTTTTTTTTGCTTTGTTTTTGACCAATATGTCAGGGTGGTGTGCATTGCCGGGAGAGTCGCTATTATTAACATAAGTGACATTTCTTAAATTTTCTGTCATACATGACTGCAGCCGCCGACTCACACAGCATCAAAAAATTTCTAGAAAAGCGTATTTTATTAGGTCGGCCTCTCACCAGTGAGTTAACCGCAATTCTACTGGTCTACTTTGTACAGGGTATTTTGGGATTGGCCCGGTTAGCGGTCAGTTTTTTTCTGAAGGATGATTTGCACCTCAGCCCGGCAGAAGTAGCTGCCCTGACGGGTGTAGCCAGCTTACCCTGGACGATTAAGCCACTTTTTGGTTTTTTATCCGATGGGCTGCCTATTTTCGGCTATCGGCGACGCCCCTATCTAGTTTTGTCGGGTTTTATGGGAACGGCCGCATGGATAGTGATGGCCACCCTGGTGAATACAGCCTGGCTGGCGACAGCCATGATCTTGTTAAGCTCGGTATCCGTCGCCATCTCTGATGTAATTGTAGATTCACTGGTGGTTGAACGGGCTCGTCAAGAATCCCAAAGTGAGGCGGGCACTCTCCAATCTCTTTCCTGGGGGGCATCCGCCATAGGCGGCTTGCTCACAGCCTATTTAGGAGGATTGCTGCTGGCACAAACAAGTACTCGTACCGTCTTTGCTGTAACCGCTACGTTTCCTTTGATTGTGTCCATTGTTGCCTGGTTAATTACAGAGGAACCACTAAGGACACCATCGAGCGTTAAGACCGTTTGGTGTCAGGTAAAACAGCTGAAGACAGCCTTTAGCCAGCGAGAAATTTGGATGCCTGCCCTATTTTTATTTCTCTGGCAAGCGACGCCAAGCGGCGATTCAGCATTTTTCTTTTTTACAACCAACGATCTAGGGTTTGAACCCGAATTTTTAGGCCGTGTACGGTTGGTCACCAGTCTTGCGGCCCTGATAGGCATAGCCATTTTTCAACGGTTTTTGAAGGTCGTACCGTTTCGCAGTATTTTTGCTTGGTCAACCGTGCTCTCGTCTTTAGGGGGTATGACAACGCTGCTTTTGGTCACCCATGCAAATCGGAGTCTCGGAATTGACGATCAGTGGTTTAGCCTGGGCGACAGTGCGATTCTTACGGTGATGGGACAGATTGCTTTTATGCCAGTCTTAGTGATGTCGGCCCGGCTGTGTCCTGCAGGTATAGAGGCAACCCTGTTTGCCTTGCTGATGTCGATTGTGAACCTGGCCGGGTTGGTCTCCCACGAACTTGGCGCACTTTTGACCCATTGGCTTCATGTTACTGAGACCGACTTTAGCAATCTATGGCTGTTGGTGACCGTTACAAACCTGACAACGCTGCTACCCCTACCCCTGCTATTTTTGCTTCCCAGCACATCCGCCTCATCCAACGCTGGCGCAATCTCCGGAAACGAACCTCTGGTTGAGCTATCTGAAGACGATAGAGCGGCTCCAGAGCCTGCCCTCAGTTCTCCATAGGGTTTAAGCGCTACCCACAGCAGCTAATGCAGCCGCCCTACGACAATATCTTTCCATTATCTATCCCTACTACCCATGCAAACTCTGCC
This sequence comes from Cyanobacteria bacterium P01_A01_bin.15, assembly GCA_039814735.1. Classification (GTDB taxonomy): domain Bacteria; phylum Cyanobacteriota; class Cyanobacteriia; order Phormidesmidales; family Phormidesmidaceae; genus Leptothoe. The sequence continues at coordinate 24,491 of JBCCAQ010000015.1, read as the reverse complement.
CTCTCCCAGTAAATCCGCTGACTTTGATATGGACGACTGGCGCAGCGGCTATCGCTCGCAGCCAAACGAATACGACTATGCAATCAACGATATTGACGGAACTATCCCTGCCGACTTAGAAGGGACTCTGTTTCGCAATGGTCCAGGGTTGCTTGATATTGCCGGTCATCCAGTACATCATCCGTTTGATGGCGATGGCATGATTGCCTCTATTTCTATTGTCGGGGGCAAAGCCTACTTTCGTAACCGATATGTGCGTACCGAGGGCTATATCAAAGAACAGACCGCAGGCAAACCGCTTTATCGTGGCGTATTCGGCACCCAAAAACCAGGTGGCCCCTTAGCCAACGCCTTTGATCTACGCCTAAAAAACATTGCCAATACAAACGTGATCTATTGGGGAGGCAAGCTGCTTGCGCTATGGGAGGCGGCAGAACCTCATCAGCTCAATCCCACAACTTTAGAGACTATCGGTTTGGATGATTTAGACGGTGTCCTAAAATCAGGAGAGGCTTTTTCAGCTCACCCTAGAATTGACCCAAGGGGTCAGCGGACCGCTCAGCAACCCTGCCTTGTCAATTTTGGCGTCAAAACAGGTCTTTCTAGTACGATCACCCTTTATGAATTTGATCCAAAGGGACGCTTAGTGCACACCCATCAGCACAATATCCCAGGCTTCGCTTTTCTACACGATTTTGCTATCACCCCCAACTACTGCATTTTCTTTCAAAATCCGGTGAGCTTTAATCCACTGCCTTATCTAGCGGGCATAAAGGGAGCCGCCGAGTGTATCCAGTTCAATGACAAACAACCTACTCGTGCCATCTTGATTCCGCGCGACGGGACAAGTCCTGTGCAGACAATCGAGCTACAACCTTGCTTTGTTTTTCACCATGCCAACGCCTTTAAGACTGATGGCAAACTTTATCTAGATTCGATTTGCTATCAGGAATTTCCCGACCTAAAGGGGGCAGATAACTACCTGGAGGCTGACTTTAGTCGTATTCCAGAAGGTCAGCTATGGCGTTTTGAGCTAGACACCACTGCTAACAAAAGCAAGGCTACCTGTTTGATTGAGCGTGGCTGTGAATTTCCCGACTTAAACCCAGACCACGTAGGTCAACCCTACCGCTATCTATACATTGGCGTGGCTCATCGGCCCCAGGGCAATGGACCACTCCAGGCCATTCTCAAGCGGGACCTAGCCACCGGCAACGAGGAAATTTGGAGCGTTGCCCCCCGTGGGTTTGTGGGCGAGCCCATGTTTGTACCACGGCCCAACGGCACAGCCGAGGACGATGGCTGGGTATTAAATCTGCTTTATAACGCCGAGCGTCGCTGCTCCGAGCTGGCAATCTTAGATGCTCAGAACTTTGCCAAGGGTCCTGTGGCCCTACTAAAGCTGCCCCACCATGTGCCCTATGGTTTACATGGCAGTTTCACCCCAGGAGCCGTTACGGATTTGTAAGCGTATTGTTTTTTGCGCAGAATTGCGCCTTCAGGTAGTTCAGGATATTCCAACGCTGGTACGGGAAAACACTCATTTCTTAAAGGAGACGGTTGCTGTCTGTGTATGACGGGCATTCTACCTAGTGTACCTAGGTAATAAATAGCACTCGCACTCCTCCATGAATAACTCCTTGGCAGCCAAGAAAGAAACCTTGAACTACCGACTGCGTCCCAATACCGAAGGCATACGCCTCGATATTTGGGAAAACAGTCCCAGCTGCACACCGGGTCAGGCACCCTATCGTTTTTTTGTGACCTATCAGCTGAAGTCTGCCGACGACGCCCAGGTAATCTTGAATCGCTACTTGATTACCAACAATGTACACAATGCCATACCGTCTAACGAGGCCGTAACCCCTATTCACCTAAGAACTTTGGCAGGTTCAAATTCGCTGGCTGGCTAATTAACTTGTGGGGTACTAGGGACAGATTGTTGCAGCTGACGCTGCTGTTCTTCTAGGTAGTAATCTCCCACATCTGTACCATTGATGACGATAGCTTCGTAACGGAGCAAGCCCTGAACAGAAACTCTACTACCCACTGCTGGTGAAGCCTGCTGGGTCGAAACCCATACTTGGCCTGTACCATCATCCAACTGGTACAGCCAGCCATTCAGAATAGGGAGTTTCTGGGTAACTGAGCCTGTCAATGGTACCGAACGCTCCACTTGCTCTGGCTGACGTAAAGATTCTATGGTCGAGACAGGGGTGCTAAACGATATCGTAGGTACACCACCATTAGGCTGAGGCTGACAGGCCAAGCAGAAGGCCGTCAATCCTCCGCTTATTACTAATAAAGTCCATCTGTGGTGATCAAAACCCATCACGTTATCCGAACAAGCGTTTGTTGGTGATAGTGTCGATTTACATGGCTATATTTTGGTCGGGGAATAGCCTTTGGTAATCTGAGGAAAGCCAATGAGGCTAGTATCCCCTAATTGACTAGAAGCCTTGGCACAATCGCCAATAAAGTTAGCAAAACTATGGCCCAGCGATTAGATGGCAAAGCGCTTGCTCAAAAAATCCAATCTCAGCTGTCAGTAGATATCGTTAATTATGGTGAACGTTGGCAGCGATCACCAGGTCTAGCCGTTGTTATGATCGGTGATAACCCTGCCAGTGCTGCATATGTTCGCAATAAGGAACGCGCCTGTAAGCGCCTGGGAATTGTATCCTTTGGCTCCCACTTACCTGCGGATACAGCTCAAAGTGTCGTCGCTGAGCTCATTGAGCGACTCAATCAGGATGACCGAGTCGATGGTATTTTGATTCAACTACCGCTACCCGCCCATCTAGATGCGGTGGCCCTGCTCAATCGCATCGCCCCAGCCAAAGATGTCGATGGTCTCCACCCTGAAAATATGGGGCGCTTGGTACGGGGTGAACCAGGTTTACGGAGCTGTACTCCTGCTGGAATCATGACTGTCCTGCAGGAGTATGATATTGACCCTGCGGGCAAACAGGCGGTTGTGATCGGACGCAGCATTTTGGTTGGCAAACCCATGGCACTTATGTTGCTAGAGGCAAACGCGACTGTAACGGTTGCCCATTCTCATACCGCTGACTTACCAGAGATTTGCCGCCAGGCGGATATCTTAGTGGCTGCCGTTGGTCGGCCAAAACTAATCACCGCCGATTGGGTAAAACCAGGGGCAGCTGTCATTGATGTGGGAATCAATCGGATTCAGGATCCTGAATCTGGAAATTTTCGACTGGTTGGGGATGTGGACTTTGCCAGTGTAGAGCCTATTGCGGGGGCAGTGACCCCTGTCCCTGGTGGAATTGGTCCCATGACGGTGACCATGTTGTTGCACAATACAGTATTAAGCTACCGTAAGCGATTTAATGGTTAATTGATAGATAGCTGTTTCGTTTTGCCGTAATTCCACTGGCTGGCATGCGATCGCGTTTTAGCCTCGCCGCGGTCCCGCAAAATTATATTTTCTTTTTTTACCATGATGACCACTGACATCGCTGCCGACTTTGACCTCAAAACATACCTAGCCGACAAGTGTGCGGAGGTCGAGGCAGCCCTCGAACAGACCCTGCCAGTGGTCTATCCTGAAACAATTTACGAGTCGATGCGCTACTCATTGCTGGCTGGGGGAAAACGGCTGCGACCAGCTTTGTGTTTGGCTACCTGTGAACTGGCAGGCGGAACAGTGGCCCAAGCGATGCCAACGGCCTGTGCCCTCGAAATGGTGCACACCATGTCGCTGATCCATGATGACTTGCCAGCCATGGATAATGACGACTATCGCCGGGGCCAGCTGACCAATCACAAAGTTTACGGTGATGATGTGGCAATTTTGGCGGGGGATGCCCTGCTGGCCTATGCGTTTGAGCTGATTGCTGAGCGTACTGAAAATGTTCCTCCCAAAGCAGTGTTGGAGGTTGTTCGTCGGTTGGGGCAGGCGGTGGGGGCCGCCGGGTTAGTCGGTGGTCAAATTGTGGATTTGGCATCCGAGGGCAACCCGGATACATCCATCGAAACCCTCAACTTTATTCACATGCATAAAACCGCTGCTCTCTTAGAGGTTTCGGTCGTAGCTGGTGCGGTTTTGGCCGGTGCAGACAATGAAACAGTAGAACGGCTATCTCGCTACGCTCAAAATATTGGTCTAGCTTTTCAGATTGTGGATGATGTCCTGGATATTACCTCTACCCAGGCAGAGCTGGGTAAATCCATTGGAAAAGACGTTCAAGCGCAAAAAGCCACTTACCCTAGCCTCTGGGGGCTGGATGAGTCTCGAGAAAAGGCTCAGGCTTTGATCCAGTCAGCCAAGGACGAGCTATCCTCGTTTGGCCCGCTTAATCGGCCGCTGGTTGCGATCGCAGATTACATCATCGCGCGCACTCATTGATAATATTTATCTTGATAATATTTATCTATAGATGGAACCCCTTAACGAGATTTTTCAGAACCACGTGCTTGTGGTGTCACTGGTAGCCTGTTTGAGTGCTCAGTTGCTCAAACTAATCATTGAGGTAATTACCAACCAGCGACTCAACTTCCGGGTCCTGGTAGAAACCGGGGGCATGCCTAGCTCCCATTCGGCCCTAGTAACGGCCCTAGCCTGCGGTATCGGCCAAACCATTGGCTGGTCTAGCCCGGCTTTTGCCGCTACGGCAATATTTGCGGTCATTGTCATGTACGACGCCGCAGGTGTCCGTCAGGCAGCCGGGAAACAGGCGCGGGTGTTAAATCAAATTGTGGATGAGTTTTTTAACGACCACGAATTTCAAGAGGACCGGCTCAAGGAACTTTTGGGACACACGCCTGTACAGGTTATTGCCGGGGCAGCCCTAGGTATTTTTATTGGTTTGCTCGCCGCGCCAGCCTACTAATCATCTAGCGCACGGTGTCCGTCAGTCTAATGACCCGTTCGCTGTCTACCAAAAATGAGGTCAGACCGCTATCAACGAGCTGCTGCAGCCTGGTCGCCGCCACCGATGTGTCAGTTGTATGCAAAACCAATACATAGGGCCGCTGTAGATACACCGCCAGTCCAACGGAGCCCTGCTCAGACAGCTGGCGAGCAATGTCAGGGTTTTGCTGATAGTCCACCAGCACCGCCACACCGTCCCCCAATAGGGTGGGCTCATACTGAGGTTGGCGCTCGGCAACGATAGCGGTAGTCTCAGCAGGCGAGAGGGAGGGCGTTGACTCTACTACTACAGTATCCAGCTGTTCAATATCGCTGAGATACAGGGCCCAGGAATTGGCAACCTCTAAGGATTGAAAGCCGCCAGCTCGAACCACCGTATCGTCTAGATAGTTGCACACTAGAACCGGATGATCGGCAGGCAGTACGGAAGCGGTGCGATCGCGAGTAGCCTCATCCGAACCACGTACCAGCAATAAATACTCTCCACTTGCGGGAGGCGGACAATCAGGATAGCTCTGAGCCATCCCCTCAGCCAGTAACCCACCGCTGAGTAGAACAACAATTGCTCCGCTTAGTACCCGATATCCCATGGCTGCTCTCCTAGTGATTAATATCCCAGCTATGCAGCTGTGGACAACGATGCTAGCGGATCGCTCACCGAGCTGAGCGGCACCTCAAACTCTCCCGTCGCAATATATTCCAGCCTGAGCTTAAGCCAGGTAATAAATACCTTATCAGTTGAAACCACAGCCGCCGCAGGCTGCGGACAAGCGGCTTTGACCGATGCCAATTCAGCAGACTCCAAAAAAGCAGGCTGCTTTATCAACCAAAAATCAATCTCTTTTTCCTGTTCTTGATAATAGCGACGCCGCTCCCTGAGCACTTCCTCTAGAGGCTCTTCCTCCAGTAAAAAGCGCTGACTTGCCACAGCGTAATAGTATGTCGTCATAGGTCTTAAAAAACCTGCCAAGGTAAGTGGATGGGCCCGTGAATCAGCCTGATTATACACGCGATTTGCAAGCGCCATTCATCTAAGCATAGAGAGATAGCAAGCAAGCTCTAAAAATCAACCGGAGATGTCGCAACCGCACGGCGTGCCTTACTTTCCTCTTCAGCTGCCAGATAATGCTCATCCCCCTGCAGGCCACCATCTTCATCAGGATCATCAATATCGTCTTGGAGATCTGCGCTAGCGCCATTGATCAACACCCCCAACAGGCGAATCTCTTCATTTAGATCCAGCTCTTCAAGGGCCGTACTGAGAACAGCTCTCTCGGTGATGCCGGGTCGCGCCACCAGAACCATGCCATCCGTCTGCTCTTCTAGCAGTAGCGCATCATCTACACGGCTGAGGGCCGGAGTGTCTAAGATCACCATATCAAATCGTTCGCGGGCATCGTTGAGGAATCGACGCATCTCACTCGACTCCAGAATTGCCGCCGCCTGACGCTGGGGGCCGGGACTGGGAGACACGTATAAGTTCTCAATCATTGGCACCATCCGGATGTTATCCCCAAGACTACCGCCGTAATAGCGTAGCGGCTCCAGTAGGACCCGGTCGTCATTGACTATCCCCAGGTACTGTCCCTTAGAACCTGAACGCAAGTCAGCCTCCACCAACAACGTTCGCCGTCCGGCATGGGCCGCCGCAATGGCCAAATTGTAAGCAGTAATACTTTTGCCCTCGTTATTGATTGTGCTGGTTACCAACACCACCCGAGGACCGATTACGCTGTCTTCAAACCCTGTCAGACGGAGCTTACTCAAGCAGCGCTCGTAGCTCTCATGGTACTGAGAGTCTGCCTGTACCAAAATCGGAGCAGCTGTCGCCGGACGAGTCCGAATCATAGGAACAGAGCCCAGAATCGGCATATCCTGATCGCGCAGGATTTTCTCTAGATCTTCAGATGTACGGACAGTTCCATCTAACAGATCGAGCAAGAAGATAATTCCTCCACCTGCTATAAGTCCCACCAGCCCCCCTGCCAGCAGTATGACCGCCGGATTTGGTTTCTCGGGCTCATTAATCACGGCGACAGGTGGGCTCGCCACAGTTAGACTGCTAACGGTTTCAGCTTCTGCAGCTTCCGCGTCCACAATTCGTGCCTGAATCTGATCGTAAAGCGCCTTTTTCAGACCAACCTGATAGGCCAAACGCTCACGTTCTAGCTGTTTGTTAGGCAGACTTGAATACTGTTCACGCAGATCCTGAGCCGATAGGGCCAGCACCTGGTTTTGGCGAACTAACGTATCCCTTTCTGTTTGTAAGTTCACTAGCTGATTGGCTAATGTAGCTCGAGCCGGGTCCAAATTGCTATTGACATTGACGACGCTAGCAGGAAGGGCCGTCGCCTGACCTCCCCCCGAGAGAACGTCATTTACACGCCCATTTAGCTGGCTCTGTAGGGTATTCAGATTACGTATCTCATCTGCAACCGCCGGGTGATCTTCTCGGTAGTCTGATGCCTGCAGCAGATTAAGCTGATTTTCAGCCTGATAAATTTGGGCCCGCAGGTTGGCAATTAGCGGATCGGCACTCAACGCCGACGATACATAGGCTTCGTCGGCGGATAGCCCCAAACGCTGCTCCAAGCTCTGCATTTGAGCATCAATGCCTGCCAAAGTGATTTGGTTTTGCCGAATTTGCTGTTGGCTACCGGAAATCTGCCCTAGCAAACTGCCATCTAACGCCGCCTGAATCGCCGGTCCTTCTTGGCGATCGTACTGTTCTAGGACTTGCTCCGCCTGCCTCAAGGCGCTTTCGATAGGGGGTAACCGCTCATTCAGCGCATCAATAATTGCCTGTAACCTGGCTTTATTAGACACGCGACTGAGTTCGACCATGCCTTGAAACAGCGTGTTTAGAACAGTTGTGGCCGTCTCTTCATCATCGTCAATGTATCGAACAACCGCTCGTACACCCCCATCACCGTCCTTACCACCATTAATACCGATGGTGGTATTTCTACGGATTTCATTCGATTCAATGTCTACGCCTCGATTGCCCAGCTGTCGAGCTACCTCCTGGAGCAAAACTTCAGACAGCAGCTGTTCTTCGCTAATAATGCCCCGGCCTAGCTGATCGATAGTAGTCGCCGTATTGGTCAGGGAAACCAGGGGTGAATTATCCACCAAAACACCCTCGGAATAGTACTCAAGGGGTGGCGGCGGCTGCAAAGCGACAACACCTGAAGCGCCCAAAATCGACAAAAAACAGGTGAGGCCAGCCCACTTGTATCGCTGAACAGCTAACAGATATCGCTTGATAATAGGGGATACCATAGACATTCACTGGATAAAGAGGACTAGTTTAAGACAGGTGTCTGAATCGTTGGTTCAGGTACAGACAATGGGACATCTTAAGGCTGACATCTGGTCTTTAGGAAAAGCATAGCTCAATCAGCCATCGTACAGCCTGGCCAAGATCTGAGGTGAACACAGACCTTGGCAAGCATTAATCAAACAAGTCACTGTCAAAAATGCCATTAAAAAAGAGTAGAAAACTTAGCACATCTTGAAATGGCTGAGTCACGGTATCTATGGCAAACGTGATTCGATTAATAAAGTTCCGGCCAACCACGATAACGTCGTTATCCCGTAGCGGCGGATTTTGGGTGGGATCACCATAGATGGCATCCTTGGCGTTGAGCTTGGTAACAATGGGTTCGCCCTGTTCTGGATCAAACCGAATCAGCGCCACCGAACGCAGGTTGGCCTGATTTAGCGGTAATCCAAAACCATCTCCTCCCCTGGCAGCATCGCCTACTAAGGCATCTACAAAGGTACTGCCGTTGGGTAAACGGCGTCCGCCCACGGCCCCCCTTGGATAGTTCACAACTCGAACAACGATGTCAGGCTGGGCCAGGGTAGAACGGGAAACAAAGTTTACGTCGTAGTCGTAGGCCTGGGCCGGATCAAGACGGGAAATGATAACAATGTCACCGTTTTCGAGGCGTTCCTCTGGCAGGGGCATACCGTCCCGTACAGGCGTATACAGATCGACCGTTTTTTCAATCACGGTATCGTTGGGCAACCGGCGCTGAATGCGCACCTCACGTAAATCAGCTGTAGACCGAGCACCGCCTGCAGCCAGCAGGGCCGCTGTTATCCGTGGGCTGGCCAACGGATATAAGCCTGGGCGTTCGATTTCACCTAGCATGATGACCTCCACACCACGCTGAGCTGTCAGAGTAAGGGTAACGTCAGGGACACCAAATCTTCGCGGATCGCTCGTGCGCAACGCCTGATAGTCCGGAGCAATCCGCCGATTGATTTCTTCTTCTGCCACCTGGTAAGGAAGCCCCTGAAGCGCACCTGCTAGGCCAATGGAACGAACCTCAGAGAGCACCACATACTGATTGTAAATAGCTCGAATTCTATTTTCTGCCTGGTTTAGGGTCAGTCCCTCCAAGGGCACAGCTCCCTCAATAGGTAAAATCACATTCCCTTGCTGATCCAGAGTGGCTTGAAATGAAAGATCTGGAAAGCGCTGAACACTGACGAAGATACCGTCGCCGGGCCCCAAACGATACTGTTCAAATGCATCTTCAATGACATCTGGGGTAGCGCCTGTGCGAATACGGGGGTCTAGATCGTCTAAGGTAGGGCGGAGATCTAGTTCTTCGACCGTAGGTACAGTAGGCTCAACCGGTACCGGAGCTATCTCGGGCAACGGTTCATCCGTAGAGCCGGATGTATCAGCTGAGGATTCCTCTGCCGACTCATCTATGGCTTCTGCTTCACTGGTAGATTCTCCAGGAAGGGGAACTAATTGAGCTACACCTGGCCCCTGCCAAAGCTGCCAGCAGACCGTGCTCAAAAGCAGCTGGCTGGCCAGTAACCCCGCTTTTCTAAGCAGGGAATTCTGCTGTTGGGTGACTTTGGCATTTTTGATAAGCACCATACCGACTCAGGAAAAAGCAATAAAACGCAAGTTCAGCAAAGGCTAACGGGTAGAAACTATTTTTTTGCAATGTAGCTACCTTAGCCTATCTTTTGCACCACCAGATGTAGGAACCCATCGGCTGTGGTGGAACATTGCCTAAAAGATTAGGCATCGCCTTCAAACACGGACTTTTCTAAGGACACTTGCACCAACTGGCTAATACGCTCTAGATCGGAATAGAACGGAGATACATCGCCAAGGGGAGGCATGGGAACTAGCACACTTACCGCAACCCACGGCAGACGCTCGCCCCGGCTCCACTGATACTTCTGATCGAGCCAAAACCAATGGTGGGGAGCCGGATGCCCTCCCTGGGGTAGTGCATACCACTGGGCAATAGCAAAGGTTTGACCGGCATTCCAAGCACGAAAAGTATCAATATTTAACGGTCCATTGCGCACACGCCGGTGGTTGGACGTTTGCCAATTTTGAGACCCTTTCAGGTCAATCCATTCCACTTCAGGCTGGTCTTTGGCCCGCCCCTGGGGTTTTAGGAAAAGTATCATTTGTTCTGGGGCTAGGCCACTGGTGTGGGTCAATTGCTGTACTGACCACTGATCGCCACCGATGGAAATTTTTTGCTGAAAGTCTTCGGACCAGCCGTCAAGCGCTAACCCCGTTTCCTTGAGACTCCGAATAGTACTAATTTGAGCGACGTCTGGCGGCGATAGCCAGGGCCATTGACCCGATAAATATTGAGGTATGGACACCGCTGCGATGATAGCGCTTAAGACCAACACAACTATCCACTTGGGCCAGGATCTAGATTTGGGGTCTGAGGGGGAGACTGACAAAGCCATATGCTAAAAATTTTTGTAGATGGGCATGGGGCTCAAATAGCCACAGTCTAAAAATCAAGGGGTCGTGGCTGGATTGAGGATTCGCCCTTGTCATTGGGGACAGCTGCGATCGCAAACTGCTCGGGTACATGACTTTGAATCGCATTGACCGTCAAAACCAAAGAGCCCAGCATAGCAGCGGAGTAGATATCGCCGCCCCAGCTTTCATGGAGCCAGTGAAAGGCCGCTGACATGCCGTTGCCATGGAAAAACGTCAGAATGGTGTTGCGTAGGATATTGCCAACGACGCTGACCAAAATAATACCGACAAAAAATACGCCTGTACGCAGTCTGGAGCGGTGTATACCTGTCCAATAGGTCAGAATTAATCCCATGTAGAGACTGGTAAACATAATCTTCAACCCCGCACAGTGGGGAGCTACCTCCACCAGCTGCTGGTTGATGCTTAGGTAGATTTGATTGACTTCGACGTCGTAGCCTAGGCCATGCAAAATCGTGCCTGCAACCGTGGCAATAAATCGCTGGAGCGGCAAGATATGGGGCTCAATCAGGTAGGGCAGCTGGGTGGGGGTTGAAAAAATGATTAGCACTAGGGGAAAGAGCATCAGTTTTAGACCGGCGGGTCCCTTGAGACACAGCAAAATCCCCGTTAGCATCAGGGGCAGGGATAGATTCACCGCATCCATCACCCCGCTGGTGTAAAACACAAATGCCACCACCAAACAGCCAATCCCACACCAGTGACAGCTATCACTAAGCCGATGCCAGGTTTGCCGTTTGTCCCACACCAGTTTGAGGGCTAGGGGAATACCTAAAACGCCGTGACTAAAGTATTCGTGCTGAATACTAATGTCCTTATTGAACCAGCCGTCCCATACCCAGTGGTAGAGCAGCGGCCCATAGAGAATGACCAAGCAGACAATCACGGCTAGCTCAATCGTCCACCGTGGGGGTTTAGTTTGAGGGATGCTAATCATGGCGCATTTAGTAAATGATTTTGAATGGGACGCTTTTGAAAAAATGTGAGCTTAAATCCAACAAACAGGGTGCCAGCCTAGGCTAGGACGGGACAGGTTCGAACCACACTGGCAATGGTTTCTACTACATACTCTAATTGGTCATTTGTCATGCCTGGATACATGGGTAGCGACAAAATCTCCTGGCTCAGTCGCTCAGCTTTAGGAAAGTCCCCAGGCTGATATCCCAAATGATGAAAGGCAGGCTGCAGATGGCAGGGTACCGGATAGTGAATTCCAGACTGAATATCGGCGGCGGCAAGCGCTTGCTGCAGGCGGGTGCGATCAATCGCACAGTCATTGGTCAAGCGAATAACGTAGAGATGATACACATGACCATCACCGCTATCGTTGACCATGGGAAACAGACCGTCGGTCGCCAAGGACCGCAGACTGTCATCGTAGAGTCTGGCTAGCCGGTTGCGATCGCAGTTCCAAGCAGTCAGATGGGACAGCTTTATCCTTAAAATAGCGGCCTGTAGGGTGTCGAGTCGGCTGTTGGTGCCCCCCGGATCGGTGTGATAATACTTGCGGGTTGAGCCATAGTTACGCAGCGACTTCACCGTTTGGGCAACCAGGTCCTGCTGGGTAACCACCATGCCGCCGTCCCCCATGGCCCCCAGATTTTTACTTGGGTAAAAGCTAAAGGCAGCGGCTAGACCCACGCTGCCGGCCCTAACGCCGTCTCGCTCCGCCCCGTGGGCCTGGGCCGCGTCTTCAAAGATGGTAATACCGTAGGTTTCGCCCAGCGATCTCAGGGCGCTGGGCGAAACCATTTGACCATAGAGATGAACCGGGATCACCGCTCGGGTCCGACGGTTGATGGCTCTTTCAACCGCAGCCAAATCCATCAGCCCCGTTTCTAGCTCACAGTCCACAAAAATGGGGGTGGCCCCAGCCCGCAGCACGCCAATCAGGGTAGCCACAAAGGTATTCACAGGCAAAATCACCTGGTCTCCAGGACCGATACCACAGGCCCGCAATCCTAAAAACAGCGCGTCGGTGCCAGACCCCACCCCTACGCCAAAACGACTACTGCAGGCGATGGCAAAGTCCTTTTCAAATTCGACCACCGCGTTACCCAGAATATAGTCGCCTCGGTTAGCAACCGTGGCCATTGCCTCCAGCAGCTCGGCCTGCAGCAGACGGTGTTGCTGGGATAGATCAACAAAAGGAACAGAGCATGGATTAGCCATAAAGTACCGTTACGACTGGAACATGACGGTTTTTGACCACAAGGGTAGAAACCGATTGTTTGATGAAATACGTCTGTAAAGATATTTCCCAGACCAGCCCCATGAGTATTGAAGGGATGTCCCTACTGTCCAGTGTCTCTTTTTAATTTGGCGGTTGGATATCCCCGGATCGTAAAGTCTCTATGAAGCTTGTCCGCTAGCTTTGTCTTAGCTTGAGAATTGACGATAGCCGTCCTTAACATTAAGGTGAGCGGAACCTGACGTCCCGTTGCCCCTGTCATTCTCAAAACATGGATTTTAAGACCGCTCACCACGTGGTGATGACCCAGGCTGATATCACCGTATCCGATTCGTTTTTGGCACGGCTGCTGCTGCAGCAACCGCCCGTGCCTGGGCAAGTAACATCGCTACTATTGGCGCTAAAGACGATCACAGACGCGCTTAAAACCGCCGACAGGCTTGATCGCACGCTGGTATATGCCTTGTACCGCTTGGCCTACGACGGTCGTCAGGCCTATGAACAGGGTAAACGGGCCAGGGTGGAATGGCCCCCCTTACTCGATGCCGATATTGAACGAATTGCGATCGCAACCGCCCAAATCTTTAAGGGTGACGCCTAGGGTTTAGCCTTGCTTCGTCGCCACTCCCCGATAAAAGTAGCCCATCAGCTTTGGTAGGTCGGTGGCATAAAACTCATCCACATCCACCTGGTCAAAGACCGCCTCGATTAGGCTAGCCATGGGCCGATCTAAGTGACAGCCATCCGCAAGCCGACGCTGCAGCGGTGTAATCCGACGCTGCCAGCGACCTACCCCCGGTTCGCAGCTAAGACCATGCTCGATAAAGAAAAACTTGCCCCCCGGTTTGAGTACCCGGTAAACCTCTGTGAGCGCCCGTTGAATATTAGGGATGCTGCACAGGGTCCAGGTACAGACCACCGCGTCAAAGCTAGCATCCGGCATGGGTAGGGCTTCTGCACTGGCGGTTTTGAGAGTGATATCCATGGCGGCTGTTTGAATCCGTGGGGCTGCGATCGCAGCCATCCCCTCGTTAGGATCAATCGCGGTTAGAGTAGCCACTCCATCCCCGTAATAGGGCAGATTCAGCCCAGTGCCAAAACCAATTTCCAACACCTGACCCTCCACCGATGCCAGCAGCGACTGACGATAGCGACCCATTTCACTTCCCGACATCGTCAAATCCAACAGACGCGGAAAAATCAGCCTTGAATAAAACCCCATACCCTATCCCCCAAAACACCCATGACGTCCCCCAAAAACATCAATGGATTCTACCCAGCCTAACCAGGCTAAATAGTAGTATCTTGTTGACTCTACCGCTTATCACCCAATGATGTTATGGACTCACTGAAGGGACGGGATCTGCTGAGTATGGCAGATTTGACCAGCACAGAGCTACACGGACTGCTGCTGCTTGCCGCACAGCTCAAAGCCGGAACAAGCCAGCCCAAGTGTCCTGACAAGGTGCTGGGGCTCGTATTTTCAAAAGCATCCACCCGTACCCGTGTCAGTTTTTCAGTTGCCATGTATCAGCTCGGGGGGCAGGTCCTTGACCTGAATGCTGGTGTCACTCAAGTGGGCCGAGGAGAACCCACCGCTGATACAGCCCGCGTCCTCGATCGCTACCTCGACGTGGTAGCGATTCGCACGTTTAAGCAAACTGAAATTGAGGAATTTGCCCAATACGCTTCAGTTCCAGTGATCAATGCCCTGACCGATCTAGAACATCCCTGTCAGATCCTGGCCGATTTGCTCACCCTAAAAGAAGCATTTGGCACCTTAGAAAATCTGACGCTGTCTTATCTGGGGGACGGCAACAATGTGGCCCACTCTCTGATGTTAGGCTGCGCCCTAGCAGGGGTCAGTATCCGGATCGCGACTCCAGATGGCTACGCACCCGATCCAGCTGTTGTCGACCAGGCTACCCACCTCAGCCAAGGACGCAGCGATGTCATTATCACCACGGATCCAAAGGCCGCCGTTCAGGGCAGTCATGCCCTCTACACCGATGTTTGGGCCAGCATGGGAGAAGAAGCTGAAGCCGCAGCCAGAATACCTAAATTTGAGCCCTACCAGATCAACCAGACCCTGCTGAGTCTCGCCAATGACCAGGCCATTGTTATGCACTGTCTGCCGGCCCATCGCGGCGAAGAAATCACCGAGGATGTCATGGAAGGTGCCCAGTCTCGTCTATGGGATCAGGCGGAAAACCGACTCCATGCGCAAAAAGCCCTACTAGCCTCTATTCTGAGCGCAACCTAAGCCACAAATAGGCGGACAGACAGCCGAGAATCGCTATCCCCAAGGCCCCTGATAGGGGATTCCCATGGATACCGGTAACCCATTCCGGAACACGACCAGACGGTACCACCAGATCAGCCACATCAACGATGTAGTACCCCCACACCAGACCTGCATGCAATCCCAGGGGCAGTCCCAGACTGGAAAATGGCTGCCGCAGCCGACTGATATATCGACTGCTGCCCAAAATCAGTCCCAGTAGCAGCAAACCGAAAAACTGCGGGGATGTTCTCAACACCTCTGGCAGCGGCTTAATAAAATGGGCCAGGGCAAAGATAATACTGCTCCACATAATTGCCTTAGTCTGAGGCAAACTCGTTTGCAGCTCAGCCAGCAGCCAGCCGCGAAACAGCAATTCCTCTGCTAGGCCAATTCCTATCCCTACTCCAAAGCCTTCTAGGGTGATAAAAGCCAGCGATGTAGGATAAAACCTGGCCCAGCCCAGCAGGACCTCCACGCCAAACAGCACACATACTAGACCAAAGCCAAAGACCAGAGCTATTAGGACGTCGCTCCAAAAACGTCGACACAGCACTAATCCATAGGCCCCAAAAGGACGCTGCCAGCCCTTGACCCAGCGCCCCCAAATCCAGGCGTTGGCAGTAAAACAACCGTACAGTGCCAGCAGGACGACAATTTCTGCAAGCTGAGGCCGTCCAAAGAGATTGCCCACCAGGTAGATAGCCAACGCCAGCGGACACCACAGGACTAACAGCACTGTAAAGAAAACGATAATACGCCAGATCGCCCGTCCACGCGCGACTTGTCGATAATGCGCCAGACAGTTCATTGCAACTTAGGCAAAAGGTCTGGGAAAACAAGAGTTGGGCCGCTTATTCATCTGGCTCAATGGTGCTGGTCAACCCCTTTGATTTCAGCATTTCACTATAAAATTCGGCATGCTCTAACTCACAGACAATCACCAGACCCACCCCAGCATTGTGGGCCTGCATCATGATATCAACGGCCTGGGGTACCGAGAGGCTAGGCACAGTCTTTACCAGTGCGTCCACCACATATTCCATAGAGTTGAAATCATCGTTGTGCAATAGAACCCGATAGCGGGGAGCATGCTGCCGCTTATTGGAGATGACGGTTTTTTCAATTGTCCCGGTAGACACCATAGCCTCATAACTCGCTAGATCAAGCAAATCTCAATTCGAACAGGCAGATCCTTTAACGACCACCCCTAACGTAAGCCGTGTACACACCATTTTTAATTTTAACCAGAACTTATCTTAAAACCAGACCATAAGCGTCTAAACAAATACCGGATAAGGGCTCAGGGATGTGAGGTAATTAAAGCAGGCTCAAGAAGTAACAAATAAATAAGGCAAAGAAACCTTTCGCAATACGCTTAATGGTAGTTTATTAGCTAATTTAACAAAAATTGAACTTTTGTATCCCGTAGCAGCAATGCTCCTACGACTGCCTCCCTCCCGATGGGGTTATGGGTTAGCAGAACCACCGGCCGCGATTATTTTCACTTGTTTGATTGAAAAGTTAATTTTTCAAAAATGATTAGCATAAATCCTGGGCAAATTGTTTATCTTGAATATCTAGATCAGCGTCTCTATGCCGAAGCGATTCAACTGGCTGGGTCAATTCGGCTGTGGTGCCGCCCCCTGATGCTAGTGGGCCATCTCCCCTGCGGGCCTCAACAGCAGCAAGCGATCGCAGAAGCAGCGACCGATCCTCAGGCATCTGAGCTAGAGCTGTACGATCTCAAAACGGCTCCCGACTTGGTGTGGCCGATGGATAGGTTCAAGATGGCGTACGATACGGATTTTTTTGCATTGCTGTTTTATTTGCGTATCGCTGACGATAGTGGACCTGACGATCTAGCAAAACAGCAGTTTCAACACTTTTTACATATGTGTTGGAGCCAGGATAACCCGGACAACGACTACCCTCAAAAATCTAGAAAGCTTATCTCCATACGTTAGGAGCCAGCTTGTCTAAACAGCGAACATAAATCTGCTGGCAATCAAAAATTGCACTGCGGCTAGTCTTGCCTGACATTAACCGACGGTTGGAACCAGCTTGATACGTCCTTCATCCATTTCACTCATCAATAGCTCAAGCGCCTCATAATCGACCTCTGAGATATAACCTAGGCGAGAAAGTTCGCAATTGATCTGTTCTTCAATATCGGGGGTTAACTGCTTGATGTAGAGAGCTTTCTCTACCAGCTGACGAATAGCAAACGAGTGCATAGCTGACTCCTAGCAGGCTTCCAATCTGTGTTTACATCCCAAGGGCCATTTTTCCATCTGGAATATGGTCTACCTCATTGAGGGTTATCTCAAGTGAAACTGCTGGAGTTGGCAACCTCAGTGATCCGTATCACCAAACAGTGTTGTCAAAGGCTGTCACCTTGTATTACGTAGTGATAGCTACCATCTGGAGAAGGAGACTTCCCCAAAACTTCAAAGAATCAGTCCGGACATCAAGATTCGACAAATAGATGTTAGTCCTCTGGGCAAGCTTGGATCTACCAAGTTAGCTTCGAGGGCATGTGAAAAGGTTGTGGCCCAATATCTGATTTCAATTTTTTTAAAGAGAACTGGTAGGAGACAGAATATGCAAAACGTTGAAACATCAGTTAAGGTTGTGCGGCCTGCAGGCGCTCTAACAAGTGCAACCGCCGACGCGTTCAGAGAAGAGATGCTAACGGCTCTCACATCCGCCCATGCTAGTGAGGTGGCCATTGATATGGCAGCCGTAGACAGTGTGGACAACCACGGGTTGGTTGCCTTGCTGGCAGGTTGCGATCGCGCCAAGCAGCTGCGCAAGCGTGTAAGCCTGTGTGATGTTGCTCCCGCTGTGCGGATCGTGTTTGAGCTGGCCCAGCTTGACCGAGCCGTTTTGATGGTGGACACTCAGGAGCTGTTGGCTGCCTAGACACCCGCACAGCTCTAGTTCCCTGATGCTTCAGCAGACGTATGTCTGGGGTAAAGTTTAATAATATTTTTTTGCTGAACGCGTTCCTTCGATTGAGGGGGCGCGTTCGCGTATGCAGCCTTTGTAAACAGCGGCAGGCTCAGCCGAAACCAGAGGTCCTGGTCCATAAGAATCAGCTATAGTTTATGGTCTGAGTTGCTTTTTAATCGCCGTGGCTATTGCTGTCGATCAACTGATCACCCCTGACATTTCTCGCCCTGCTCGCTATCTGGGTAATGAGCTAGGCGCTGTTCACAAGGAGTGGCAAACAGCTGCAATCCGCTGGGTGCTCACCTATCCAGAAATTTATGAGGTAGGCGCATCGAACCTGGGGCATATTATCCTCTACAGCATTCTTAACCGACAGCCGAGACAGCTTTGCGATCGCGCCTATCTCCCCGGAGCAGACCTGGGCCAAAAGCTAACGGACAGCCAGACTCCCCTCTTTGCCGTTGAATCCCGTCGCCCCCTGAGCGACTTCGATATTTTAGGCTTTAGCCTCAGCTATGAACTAGGAGCCACCAACATCTTGGAGATGCTGACCCTAGCCGGTATTCCTCTCACCTGGCAAGGGCGTAGCAGCACAGGGCCCTGGAATGAAACTAGCTGGCCGATCATTTTTGCCGGCGGGCAAACCGCCACGTCTAATCCTGAACCCTATGCCGATTTCTTCGACTTTGTCGCCTTAGGCGATGGCGAAGAACTGCTACCAGAAATTGGCCTTATCCTCGAAGACGGCAAAGCCGCAGGCATGACACGCCAAGAGATTTTGCTAGATCTCGCCCAGGTCCCCGGCGTCTATGTACCGCAGTTTTACAATATGGCGGCCGACGGTTCAGTACATCCCAACCGGGACGATGTGCCACCGCGCATTCTCCGCCGGGTGGCTACCCCCATTCCTGACTATGCCATCGGCCTGGTCCCCCATGTCCAAACCGTCCACGATCGTCTGACCATCGAGATTCGTCGAGGCTGCACTCGAGGCTGTCGCTTTTGTCAGCCCGGTATGCTGACCCGCCCCGCCCGGGATGTGGACCCCGACCAGGTGGTTGACACCATTGAGCGCGGCATGCGCGCCACCGGCTACAACGAATTTTCCCTACTGTCCCTTAGCTGCTCCGACTACCTGGCCCTGCCTGCTGTCGGTGTAGAAGTCAAAAACCGGCTCAAAAACGACAATGTTTCCCTATCCCTACCCAGCCAGCGGGTAGATCGATTTGATGAAAATATCGCCCACATCGTTGGTGGCACCCGCAAAACCGGCCTCACCTTTGCCCCCGAAGCTGGCACCCAGCGGATGCGAGACATTATCAATAAGGGGCTGACCAATGAAGAACTGCTGCGCGGTGTCAAAACCGCCTACGAACAGGGGTGGGACAAGGTCAAACTCTACTTTATGATTGGCCTACCAGGGGAAACCGACACCGATGTCCTCGGTATTGCTGAAACCGTCCAGTGGCTGCGCCGAGAATGTCGTATTCAGGGTCGTCGGTCCTTAAATTTCAATATCACAGTCTCCAACTTTACCCCTAAGCCCCATACTCCATTCCAGTGGCATTCAGTCTCCACCAGCGAGTTTGAACGCAAACAGGCCATGCTCAAAGAGGTATTCCGATCCATTCGTGGGGTAAAGGTAAACTTTACGGATGTCCGAATTTCAGCCATGGAGGACTTTGTCGGTCGGGGCGACCGCCGTCTGGCAGCCGTGGTAAAACGCGCTTGGGAGCTAGGTGCGGGTATGGATGCCTGGTGGGAAAGTTTAGACAAAGCCTTTAACGCCTGGACCCAAGCCATTGATGACGCCGGACTAACCTGGAAGTATCGCCAGGTAGAACAGGGCGAGTGGAATATTGGTCAGTCCCTAGAACAAGAGCTAACCAACCAATCAGATCTGGCAGACAGCTGGCAGGCGGCCATGGATATGCCCCTACCTTGGGACCATTTAGACACAGGCATCGATAAGGGCTGGCTGCAAGATGACCTGCGCCGCGCCTTAGCTGCAGCTGTTGTCCCCGATTGCTCATTTGAGGGCTGCTCCCACTGTGGGGTATGTGGCACCGACTTTGGTCACAATGTTGTTGTCCCCCCCTTACCCATACCGACATTTACAGGACACAGCAAACCCAAGTCTGAGCGGATCCAGCGGTTGCGTCTGACCCTAGGGAAACTAGAAGACATGGCCCTCATTGGCCACCTGGATCTTGCCAGGATGCTAGACCGGGCGATTAGACGCGCCGATCTGCCTATTTCATTTACCGGTGGTTACCATCCTGGCCCACGCATTGCCCCAGCCAATGCCCTATCCCTCGGTGCCACCAGTACTGGAGAAGTGATTGACTTTGAGCTGACTGAGCAGATAGATATCACTACGTTTCAGCAGCGGTTACAAACACAGCTCTCCGACACGTTGCCTATCTACGATGTCAAAGTAGTCGATATCCAGGCCCAATCAGCGACAAAAGCCCTAGAGCAGGCCGACTATCTGCTGGCCATCACAGCCCAAGAAAATAGTCCGGCCAATCTTTGGCAGCACTGGATTGAGGGCATCTTAGCTGCGGATAAGATTATGGATATTCACAAAACAAAGTCAGGCAAAGTCAAGCAGATTAATTTGCGAGAACGGCTACACCAGCTAGAGATAGTGACCGATTTGCCCGCCCATCTACCCACCAGCGTGATCCACAAGCTCACCACAGCAGGCGATGTCGTCATTCGCTATGTTGGCAGCTGCCGCAATGATGGCACCATGCTCCGGCCTCAGCAGGTGCTGCATATGCTAGAACAGCAGCAGGGGGATAGCTCATCCCTGCACCTGGGTCATATCCACCGCCAGCGGCTAATCTTGAGCTAGGCCGAACGTTTACAGGACAGCTATGAAGTTTACCCAACGGTCGGTGATTCCCGCTGTGTGTATTTTGCTGATGTCAGGCTCTAATGCCTGGGCTCGCTCGTTGGCGGAGCAGGTAAACGACCTCCGGCGTATCAATGACCAAAATCCGGTTGCCGATATCCCCCCCGCAGCCACCGATGCGACACCATCCGCCGAGGGCTTTACGATTCCAAGTCTGTGGTGGCAGCAGCAACAGCAGGGAGAAGCGATCACCAGACGCCTGATCGATAGCTGGCAAGCCTATGACGAGACCGTCAGCCCCATTCCCCATGTGGATGTGGTCGTCAACGGTCAAATTTGGCCAGGGCTCAACTATCTCGAACAGTATGCCTTTATCACTCAGTTTGGGGAGAGTGCTAAGGCCTATGGCTACCAGCTGCGGATTTTTACAGGTAGAAGCCTAGTAGGCCTGCATGTCTGTGACTTTGCGGGAGCCGCTGACCTGCAGACAGCTGACGAAGAAATACAGAATACAGCGATGCAGCCTACCCTCACCTGTGTTGTGGAGTTGGACTATTTTGGCCAGGGGGCTATTCGCGGTCGATAGCGTTCAATAGCTCGGCTAGAATTTCCCGACCACGGCTCGATAGGGGTAACAACACCTCGCCATAATCTGGGGTTAATAGGGTTTGTTGGTCCAATAGCTCCGGTACATCGACATCGGGTAGAAAAAATAAGGGCGATACCCCATGGCTCGATAGGGAAATTTGAGTTGCAATCGGCGGCTGCCAGCAAAACTCCATCCAATCCTGAGCCGCTTCAGTTAATTTTGCATCTGCTGGGGCAACCCAGAGATCGCTGGTCAAGACCGTCCCTTCTTGAGGATAGACAGCACCGAGACGTCGATAGCGCGTCAGGGTAGCTAATATATCGCCACTCCAGCCCACCGCCAGCCAAACATCCTCATTGACTAGGGCCTTGAGATAGGACTGGGAATCAAACACCCTGACCTGGCGATATAGCGCTAGGAACTGCTTCTTAAAATCATCTTCGGCCAGGGCGGCTTCATCATTGACAGAGTGTTCCAGTACCTTGAGTACCACAGCCGCCACCAGCCTGGGATTGTTGGGCATGGCAATTCGCCCGGCTAGTTCTGGTCTCCACAGATCTGCCCATTTTGTTAGGGGCTTGGTATTTGATTGGAACATCGCCTTCTGGTAGGCAATCATCATGCCCTGGGTCCGGTAGGGAACGGCCCAAAGAGCTCCGGTGGGAGCAGATTGCCCCTGGGCGTCGCGACGTAGAAGACGCTGCCAGGTTTCGGGCAGCGCTTCTGCTGGGGAAAACGCTGATAGCGGTTGAATTAGCCCTTGCTGAACGGCACTTTCTAACCAGGGGTCACCCAAGGTGACTAGATTAGTCCCCACCGTATGGACATCAGCGCTGGAGGTGTCGTCTCCTAGGGGAATCAGCTGCCGCCATTGCTGCCACAGGGGCAGCTCGGGCTGTGCGTGGGTCTGCCAGCGCTGAAGCTGCTGATAGATATCAACCAGGTTTAGTGCAGCGTCGAACTGGGTCGGGTTTTGCCGTTCAAAGGCCTTTAGGACCTGAGGTGGGATTGAACGGGCTAAAAGCTTGATTCTTAAAGGATTGGACGCTTGGGGACGGCAACCGGCCACGGTAGCCCCTAACAGTCCCCAAAGTATCGTGCGTCGTTTAACCATCGTGTTCTGCTACACCGCCTATCTAACCTAGCGCAATAGGTGAACACAGTCGTGGCAATCAGGGTGCCTCACCCATAATCAAAGGGAGGGGGCGGTTAGTACCGCCCCCTCCCTTTGATTGTTTGTAAAGCTGCGGCAATCGCTAGAACATTAGTCAAATGTGGCAGGTGCAGAAAAGCGGGTCTTGCCAGCTCCCCACATGTCGCCCATTACCTTGGGTTGAAGCAGAATATAGCCTGCGATCGCAGTAATGTCATCATCGGTTAGGCTGCGCATCTTAGGAAAGATGTCGGTACTTTGAGTACTTGGGTGCAGCTCGGAAATCTCCACCAACCCATCGTATGTAGTTGGGTTATTCAAATAATCAATTAGGGCTTCTAGATTATTACGGTTGGGGTAGGCTCCTTCTAGGGCCTCTGGCTCTAAACCAACGTTCGGATTGGTCTTCGTAATACCTTGTACATGGCAGGTAGCACAGGCATAGTTGAACTTCTTCCGCCCCTGGGAAACCTGCTCTAGGGAAAGCACTACTGTATCTCCCGCTTCATTAAGGGGAATGGTACGGATCGTTTCATCTAGCTCAGCCGCCATCGCGTTGCCGCCTACCCAGAGGTTGCCGACTAGAAAAACAGCCGCGACCACCAGCCAAATGCACTTTTTAAACATGATTCTCCTCGAAATGGATCGCCCATCAAACAAGCAACACAGCAGAAAAAAATAGGCCCATAAAGGGGAACATCTCTGCAATTTGCAGCTATCTGATTATTCAGTTAGCCAATAGTTAATAACCATCATGCCACCGATAGGGTCAATTCCCAAGATGGTTACAGGATTGACTAAATAACCGGTTTGATCGGCACAGGGTGGCTATTGGCCGCTCTCTCAAACGAAACATGGCTCAGGGTGGGAGAAGGTGCGGGTAGCTTGTGCAAACGAATCAGCTGGGCAATCGTATCTTTGAGCTGGGTGCGGGGAACAATCTTGTCGATAAACCCGTGTTTTAGAAGATATTCTGCCGTTTGAAAATCCTCCGGCAGCTTTTCTCGGAGGGTTTGTTCTACCACACGACGACCGGCAAATCCAATGGTGGCGTTTGGTTCTGCCAAAATGATGTCGCCCAGCATGGCAAAGCTGGCCGTTACCCCGCCGGTGGTTGGATGGGTCAAAATGGGGACATAGAGCAGACGGCTATCACGATGGCGATCTAGGGCGGCTGAGATTTTAGCCATTTGCATGAGGCTCAACATGCCCTCTTGCATCCGGGCACCGCCGGAAGCGCAGACAATGATGACTGGCAAGCGCTTTTGAGTTGCTTGCTCAATTAAGCGGGTGAGCTTTTCGCCCACGACGGAGCCCATGCTGCCCCCCATAAAGCGAAAGTCCATAACACCCAGGGCCATACCTTCGCCGTTGGTCTGGCCGATACCGGTTTGGACCGCATCGTTAAGCTTTGTCTTGCCCTGCATGTCCCGTAGCCGATCGCTGTAGGCTTTGCGATCGCGAAAACGCAGCGGATCTTTAGGCGTAATCTCCAGATCAAGAGGCTGCCAGGTATCCGCATCGATCAGCTGCCCAATGCGCTCATCGCTAAAGACACGATAGTGATAATCACACTCTGGACAAACCATTTGATTAGCCCGCAGATCTTTGGTGTAAGTGAGTACCCCACACTCTTCACACTTCGTCCACAGACCGTCCGCAATTTCTCGCTCCTGACGATCTTGGCTAATGGGGCTTTCTTTCTTACGGTTGGCAAACCAGTCAAAGAGGGACATATACCCTGTTCTCGATATATAGCGTTCTTCAATCCTACTGGCTC
>JBCCAQ010000014.1:0-35893 GCA_039814735.1 Cyanobacteria bacterium P01_A01_bin.15 | reverse complement strand
TTCCATCGGCAGGTCGCGGGTGACTTCGTAGGCCAGCAGCAGGCTAATCTCTTGTAAAAGCTGTCGAAACTTAGCGGTGCTCGTGTCCTTTTGCCGCATCAGGGTGAGCTTGTGTTGGATCAGGGGATGCTCAATTAGGGTTACCAGATTTTTCATCAGGGAAGCTTGTAGATGACACAACACTAAAAGACCGTACCATCGCTTGTGATAGCAATGGGCGGCGCGCCGGTGGCGGGCCGCAGCTGTTTTGCAATCCGTCGTCCGGCGGCCCAGGTGCCCCCTTCCAACACTTTGATCAAGGGCAGCTCTTCAGGGGACTTATGGAGGAGCTGGCGGACCCGCTCACCAATCAGGTCCAGCATGACTAGCGTTAGGGCTCGCCATTCCACCACCACCGGGGAACCGGGGGCGTGGGGTTGGCCCGTTACCTCCGGATGTTTGGGCACCACCAACCCCAGATCCACGCACAGCCCCCCGTTGCGATACTCGGCCAGTCCGGTGAGGGCGTTCAGATTGGTTACCGTCACCCCTGCCGCCGTTAGCGGTTCCACCAGGGAATAGGTCAGCCACTGGGAGAGTTTGTGAAACGGGACCAAGTTTTCGCCTGGACCGGTCCCCGTCAGGGCAGGGTGGGGCCAGACATCCCCCAGGTTCATCCCCCCCAGGGTGACTCGACCGGGCCAAATTGAGCCAAAGCTTTCTAGGATATCGCCCAGCAGTCTGCTTGCATCTAGGGTCGAGCCGTAGCGGCCTGTCCAATGGTCCAGCAAATTGCCAGGTCTAGCTGGGTCGGTGCCAAAACGCTCGGGCAGCTGGGCCACCGCCGCCCCCAGCTGCTGGAGCAGCCCCACACGACCGGATAGCCCCACCAGCGGGTTCTCTGGGGTAACCTGGAACGCCTGGGCCAGGGCGGCAGCGCTCAGCTGCTGCAGACCGGTGGCATCTGCCTGGATGGGAGCGGCCGGATCCGAGGAAAAAACACCCTGCTCAAAGGCGCGCAGACTGGCGACGGCCAATCCTTCTGAGCGCCCCAGTACCTGGTTGGTGGCGGCATCCTGATAGCTCCACTGGCCCCCGGCACCGGCATCGAGTAAGACGCTGACCATGGCCAGGTCCAGGTGCGATCGCGCGGTTTCCCTGGTCGCATCTTGCCCCAGGCTCAGACGCTCCACACCGCCCGCATTAAAGTGACGCCAGCGGCTATGGAAGGGCACCTCAAAGTCGGGGTACAGCTGCCGGGTAGTTTCAATCACATAGGCGGCCACCGCCTCTAGCTGGGAGAGGTCGCAGGCAAAGTGCTCCAGCCGATCCGCCTGACAGTGATCAAACAGCTGGTGGGTGCGATCGCGAATCGCCTGGGGCTGTCGCAAATAGTCAACGGCGGCCTGTTCTGCTGGGGTCATGCCGCCACCTCAAACATCGTCTTCATACTGGCGACCAATGGTTTGGGTCAGCACCGTTTCATCGGGGACGTCACCATCGGTGTAGTAGCCCGCCGCCTTTTTGGCATTCATCTCCACCTGGGCGTCCGCTGGGATCAAGTCCTCAGGGATCGAAATGCGCTCTACAATGTCGATTCCCGATTGAACAACCGCGTCGTATTTTAGATTGCTCATGGAAACAAACTGATCGATCCGGGTAATCCCCAACCAGTGCATCACATCGGGCATTAGCTCTTGAAACCGCATGTCCTGCACCCCGGCCACACACTCGGTGCGAGTAAAGTAGGTATCGGCGCGATCGCCCCCTTCCTGGCGCTTGCGGGCGTTGTAAACCAAAAACTTGGTCACCTCCCCCAGGGCGCGACCCTCCTTGCGGGCATAGATCACCACACCGGCTCCACCAGCCTGGGCCATCGCCAGGGCCACCTCGATACCATGCACCAGGTAGGGACGGCAGGTGCAAATATCCGAGCCAAAAACGTCCGAACCGTTACATTCGTCATGAATCCGCACGGCCAGGGGGCGATCGGGATCGGTAATGGCCTCCAAATCCCCCAAAATATAAACCGTATGGCCGCCGATGGGGGGTAAAAACACCTGCAGGTCAGACCGAGTCACCAGCTCTGGAAACATCCCCCCGGTCTGCTCAAACAGGGTGCGGCGCAGGTCGCCTTCTCTGACCCCAAACCGCTGGGCAATGCCGGGTAGATACCACACCGGTTCAATGGCGGCCTTGGTAACCACCAGCTCCCCCCCCGGTTTTAGGATTTTGCCATCCACCCGGACACGGCCCTGGGTAACCGCCTCCTGCAGCTCTGGAATATTAATGTGGGCTTTAGTAATGGCGATGGAGGGGCGAATGTCGTACCCGTCCGCCCGCAGCTGGGAGAACATGCCGTGATCCATAGCCCCAAAAGGATCTAGAGAGATAATTTTGTCGGGGACCGTCCAGCTAGGGTGGGGACCAATGGACACCGTCGGTGAGGTATTGGTCAAATCAGCCCGGTGACCGCGTTCTAAACTGCCGCTGGCGATGGCCAGGGCGCGATACACGGCGTAGCCACCGGAATGGGTGCCAATGGCGTTGCGGTGGGCGCGATTTCCCAGGGTGGCAATCACCGGTCCCCGCTGATTTGGCTCGGGATGACCCCACTGAATTGGCAGCGGAGTTTGACTCAGGTTTCCTGGGTGGGACGTTAAAACAATATGCTTATGTTGAGGTGGCTGCGCTGATTTCATCGTAGGCCCCGTTTGTCAACGAATCCTCAAATTATCCTACGTTTAGGGCCGCTCAGACTGTAGTTGAAATAGCAATCTGGCCGGGGTGCCATCGGGCTGATCGAGCTAGCGGCGGGGCACAATTTTTTCAATCGCCGGATCGATACAGTTGACCACCATGGCAAACGGCACCATCGGCACCATGGGCAGCAAGCAAATTAGCCCCTGCTGCCAGGTGAGGGGAGCAGTCTCAAATAGGGCATTCATCATCGGCCATTGGCTAAATACAACCTGTAATACCACGGCGGCAACAATCCCTAAAATCAGGATGGGGGCACGGGTGATACGAGAGGACCGACGACGAATATAGTTGAACAAACTCAGTCCCAGCTGGCTGATACTGAGGAGATAGATAATCCGAGCCGCCACCAGGGACTGAATGGCCATGGTGCGGGCAACGGCAATATTACCGGTGGCCATTTTTGCCCATTCAAACATGCCAAAAATCAAAACCCAATTAAATAGGGAGACAGCTAAAATTCGGCGCAGTAGCTTTGGGGTAATCAGGGGTTCTTTGGGGTTGCGGGGGGGCTGCTGCATGGCCCCGCTAAACTTGGGTTCAAAGGCGAGGGGAACCGTCATGGTGAGAGAGTTAATCAGGTTCAACCACAGCACCTGCAGCGAGAGAATGGGCAGGTCCCTAGCCAATAGAGCACTGATCAAAATGGTCATGGACTCACCGCCATTGACCGGCAAGAGAAATGCGATCGCTTTGCGCAAATTTTGATAGACGGTGCGACCCTCTTCCACCGCCGCCTCAATGGACGCAAAATTGTCATCCGTCAGCAGCATATCCGCCGCCTCTCGGGCCACCTCGGTGCCCCCTTTACCCATGGCAATACCAATATCGGCCTGCTTGAGGGCCGGGGCATCATTGACGCCATCGCCGGTCATGGCGACAATATCCCCCTTTGACTGCAGCGCTTCCACCAGCTGGAGTTTTTGAGCCGGGGCAACCCTGGCAAAGACATCGCCAGCCTGCACGGTTTGGGTCAGCTCGTGCTGGTCCATCTTGCCCAGGTGCTGACCGGTATAGGCCAGTATCTGCTCGGACTGTTGAATCCCCATGCGCTGGGCAATCACCTGGGCCGTAGTCACATGGTCGCCGGTGATCATTTTGACTTGGATACCGGCGGCTCGACAGGCGTGGACCGCCGCGATGGCCTCGGGACGGGGCGGGTCAATCATGCCTTGGAGTCCTAAAAAGACCAGACCTGTTTTGAGATCGTCGTGGTCGATGGCATGCTGATGGGCACCGACATCTTTACGGGCAAAGGCCAGGACCCGCAAGCCCTGGGCTGTCATGGTTGCGATCGCAGCCTCAACCGGCGCTAGCTCCACTGCTATCATCTGACCCTGGGGATCCATCCGGTGGGAACACCGACTGAGCAGCGCTTCTGCCGAGCCCTTAACGTAGATTGTGCGCGGGTGAGCATCGTGCAGGGTAGCCATATATTGATACTGGGATTCAAACGGAATGGCATCCAAGCGGGGTTTGGTGACTGTCAGCCCAGACTGACTCAGTTCGGCTTTGGCCGCCGCTGTGATTAATGCCCCCTCCGTGGGATCCCCCACCACCGACCAGTGGTCTCCCGTCTGTTTTAGCTGGGAGTCATTACACAGCACGCCTGCCATTAGACATTCCTGAAGCACCGGCGGCAGACTGTCTAGGCTAGTCAGCGTCCCACCAGTTGCCAAACCAATCTCGCCCCTGGGGCTGTATCCACTACCGCTAACCTGATAAAACTGTTCCCCCGCGTAGACCATCTGCACCGTCATTTGGTTTTCCGTCAGCGTTCCAGTTTTGTCGGAACAAATCACGGTTGCGCTGCCAAGGGCTTCAACAGCGGGCAGTTTGCGAACAATCGCGTGGCGACCTGCCATCCGATGGACCCCAATTGCTAAGGTAATTGTCACAACCGCTGGCAGTCCTTCAGGAATAGCGCTGACAGCTAAAGCAACAGCGGCTTCAAACATATAGACCCAAGACTCTCCCTGTCGTAGACCAATGGCAAATGTGACCGTGGCCAGGGTCAAAATACCGTATAGCAAAATACGGCTAAACTTAGCGAACTTGCGGGTGAGAGGCGTACTCAAATTGACCCGTTGCTGCATAGATTGCGAAATTTTGCCAACTTCCGTGGCATTCGCGGTTGCAATCACCATGCCCGTGCCCTGGCCAAAGGTAACAAAGCTGCCAGCATAGGCCATATTGATCCGTTCGGCTAAGGGCGTATCCCCTGGCAGGGGCTGCATTGATTTATCAACAGGGACCGATTCCCCGGTCAAAGAAGATTCATCAATCTGCAAATTTCGGGTTTTCAAGAGTCTTAAATCCGCCGGTACCTTATCCCCCGATGCCAACAACACCACATCCCCCGGTACCAAATCCTGCGACGGTACCCGTAGCATTTGTCCTTCTCGCAAAACGGTGGTTTCGGTCGTAACGGCCTTTGCTAAAGATGCGATCGCCCCTTCTGCTTTAGCCTCTTGCACATAGCCAATGACCGCATTGAGCAGGGTTACCCCCCAGATTACAGCGGCATTGGTCCACGAGCCCAAAAATGCCTTAACCCCACCCGCCAGCAACAGAATATACAAGAGCGGCTGATGAAACTGTAATAAAAAGCTGAGCCAGGCCGGTTTGCCAGGCTTGACAGGCAGCTGATTCCAACCATAGGTTTCGTAGTGACTAGCGACTTTCTCACTGGTGAGTCCCCGGTCCAAACTACTATCAAAAAAGCCAATAGCCTCTTTAACAGAGAACTCATGAAACGATCGAGAATCTAAACGATTTGAAATCATAGCGTCCTCATGTAGAGCCAGGCTGTGTCTTAGAAGATAAATTCTCTCCTAACAGCCGATCCTAACAAAAACAGAATTCCGTATGGATAGAATATATGCATCGTAATGATAAATAGGCAGATACGTCCTGTCTGGGGTCAGGCTAACCGACGATTTAACAACAGAATCATCATAAACAACAGAAATTAGCCGAATTTGGGGGCAACAGCCCTCCCAAAGTTTCCCTTGCGGGTCCTTGGGAGGGCTGTTGCCCCAGTTTTACTCCAGCTCTAATACTTGTTGCACAGCCTGCTGCCGTCTGGCCTGGTCCCAGCGGATAGAATTTAGGGTGTTGCCCAGACCAGGGGCATCCCAGCGGCCGCGGTCTGGGTCTAGAAAGGCGCGGGTTCTAGCCCAAACGATCCGGTCAGTTTCCGCCATGGGTCGCTGTCGAGCCACCGCCAGCCAGCTAATATAGCCCCGGTCTAGGGCTGCCAGGGGAGCCTGGTTAGCCAGATCAATTCCATTCAGTTCCTCAGCCAGGGATAACACAATCTGGTGCTGGCTCGCCTGCTGCCGCAGGGTCAGGGCCTGGCCATATAGCCGCTTGAGCTGTTTGGCATCGGCCTCGGCGGGGGCGGTGGCCCCGTGCTGATAGGAAAAGCTACCCAGGTTCCATTTTTGGTTGCCCGGATCCACATGGCCATAGTAGGCCGATGTGTAGCCGCCATCGTCGGTGCGAGTCCCCTCAGCTCGACCCACGGTCCGGGCCACTAGGGAGTCACTACCGCCGTAAAATAGGGCTTCTAGAGTATGGAGAACCGTTTGGGTAATGGCCGGTGGCGGCTGAGGCGATCGCACAGGTTGGGGGGTAAAGCTGAGGCTAACGTCGCCACTGGTCATGGGGCTCCGAGCGGGTGGGGGTGTATCAAAGCTCAGGGCAATGTCCTGGGCATGGGCTGGTGTGCACACCAGGACAAGACCCGTCAAAATTGCCCCCAGCGAGGATATCCGACTCATGGTGGGTTACTCCGATAAAAACTGCTCAATAAGATCGGTGGCGGGTTCAACCAGGGTCCAAGTGCCATCGGGTTGTTTTCTAAGGGCGGCAAAGACTAGCTGCTTGGCCCGACCGATGGTGTGGCCCTGGGGACGTACCCCCCCAGCGGGTCGGTGGATACCGCAGAGACGAAACAGATAGGCGGGCACCTCTGAGCTGGTGATGGCAACACAGCCATTACCCATGGGCTGGAGCTTGCCATCAAAGGGCATCTGTACGGCATCGCCACCTAGCTCTAGGGTAATATCGCCAAGGCCGCTACTAATGGAGTAGTCGCCCACCTGATGGCCGATCTGCAGCTCCCAGCCTTGCTGAATGGTAATACTGCGCGGTGGGGCCGACTGGCAGGCCGTCAGCAGCGTCAGCAGACCGCCCCATAAAAACCTGGCGTTGTGGCTTCTCGGAATGATTTTATCTGTCCAGGGTTGACCCATTGCCCAACCCACAGATCGGCGCATTCTCCCCATCAGCAACGGCAAAAATCTAAGGCTGAAATTTGAAACCATAGCCGGCATACTCCTCATCTTCGTACAGCACGATTAGCCAGGTATTGGGGTCAAAGGCCAGGGGATAAACGCTGCGCTCAGCCATGACCCCGGCGCGCACTTCAATGGCCGTCAGGGTACAGTAGGGGTCCTTGGCGATAGCTTCGATGGCCTGGCGGTTTTCTCTTTCGGGAATGGTGAGCAGCTGACCCAGCTGCTGTCGTGAAAGCACGGTCTGGCTAGCAACAATGTTCTGGCATAGGTGTTGTTTAGCGGCAGCGGCTCGGGCTTGGAAGCGCAGACCCAAGCCAAGGCTAAAGCTGCTTAACATCAGCACACTGCTGGTAATGACTTTGTACCACGGACGGTGTTTAGGTTGTCGCTTGGGCTGTCGTTTAATTTGTCGCTGGGCTCGCTGTCTTGGCTGTTGTTTCTGTTGTTTCATCGGACGGTCCTGGTTGTCGCATCAAAGTTCTAGCAGCTGTGGGCCAGCGACTAGGCTCGAGATGGTGGTTTCCAAAAATGCGGTTGAGTTGCTATCAGTATAGCCGTATTTTTTTAGATAAAACAACGTCAAAAGCTTATCTAGAAAGGCGTTTGACCTTTGTGCAAAGCTCTTTGATCCACTGGCAACAAGGGTTGGCCACAGGCTCAGCCGTAAACAGCTATTTTTGCAACAGGTGGTGAGATTGGGCAACGCGGCGACAGCGGCCAAAACAAACAATAGCGTGGAGCCCCCAGGATTACCCAAGGTTTCCACGCCGCCCAGAAAGATAGGTTAGGGCCAGATCTTATCGCTTTACCTTGTCTCGACACTGCACGCAGGAGCGGCTCGTACCGCTCTTGGCCGCAATCGAACTGGGCTGCCGAGAGAATGTGCGGTCACAGCCGTTGCATTTTACGATCCAGTTGAGATCTTTATCAGGTTTAACAAACTCCCACAGGCCATAGCGTTTGCCTGTATGATCCTTTCTTTGCCAGCCGCCACCAATGCGGCCATCGTTCTTGGCGCACTGGTAGCAGCTAGTCCCTTCCTTTAGCTCGCTGGTCGATAGGGTTTGCATTTTGCCGCATTTGCAGCGGGTTTGCCATTTAAAGCCTTTTTCAATAAAGCTAATAACCGTTCTATCACCGTAGACATCGCCAACCGAGACATCGATCAGACCGATGCGCGCCTCTTTAATTTCGTGTAGGCGGTTCGTTTTTCTAAAACTGAGATAGATTGCTTCTTTGCTACGGCCAAAGTGATCGGCAATGTCTTTCATGCTGATACCGGCTTTAACCATGGTAAGCACTTTGCCCACTCTGGCATGGTGAAATTCGATAGGTGTTTGTCTACCTCGTTGCATATGGATTAAACCTCTGTTGCACAGTCGCACTAACTATTGAAATACCTTCTTACCGTGAATTTCTCAATAAGTCTAGTGTGCCGTATCACGGACGGACGATGATAACAGTCTTGCTAGTAAAACAGATGTAAAGCAACCGGCTAAGGCTGATGCGATCGCACTAGCGCTCAATCGCTAAAATTTCTATGGCTTTAGCCAGCACCTCATCGGGATCAAACGGTTTGGTCATGTACAAGTTGGCTCCCGCGTCGCGTCCCTGGCGCTGGTCCAATGCCTGTCCCTTAGCCGTCAGCATAATAATATAGACGTGCCGGGTGGCGACATTGCCTTTAACCGCCTGACAGACTTCAAAGCCATTTAGCTTAGGCATCATGACATCTAAAAAAACCAGATCGGGCAGCTTGCTACCGATCAGTTCCAGCGCCTCTGCACCGTTGGCTGCCACCAGTAGTTCCACACCATGGTCTTCAAGATCTTCTAAGGTTTGTTCCATGAGAACCCGAATATGGGCTTCATCATCAACAATCAAAATAGTTTTATGCATAAAACTGAGCTGATAAATATGGGGCCTAGGGACATCAGCCGCTCTTAACAGGAGTTTTAGCCCATGGCCCTACGCCATAGTACCCCTAGGCAGGCTCCACCATAATGATAAAGATAGTATCTACGCCGTTGTTAAAGCGCAGGGTTTTAACTAGGTCATGGGGGGTGGCAATGGCGGCATCCACGATTAGCATATCGGGTTTACGGGCTAGAGCTTTAGCGATACCAGCCTTACCGGTAACCGATTCGGTAATGGTATACCCCTTTGAAAGCAACACTTTTGTCAAAGTTTTGTTGGTAGAGATATCCATATCCACCACTAGCAGTCTGCGATTGGATGTTCCCTGGGCTAACAAAGTCTTAATATCGCGCAGCAATATATCCGTATCGATGGGTTTGCTGAGGTAGCGATCCACGCCCAGACGGTGTCCCTGCTCCGGGTCTTGAATGATGGAAAGCACAATGGTGGGAATCGCCATGGTGACGGAGTTATTTTTGAGTACAGCCACCAGGTCCAGGCCGCTGATATTGGGCATCATTACATCGATAATCACCAGGTCTGGCGGGGCTGCTTTAACCTGTTTGAGGCCATCTAGACCGTCTCTCGCCACCTGAACCCGATAGCCTACGGCTTCTAGCTCCTGGCGTAAAAGCCGCCGAATGTGGGGATCGTCGTCAACCACCAAAATTGTCTTTTGGACATTGTCCGTTGGCGAAATAGCCTGATTTACGGTTGTTTTTAACTGTTGCATCAGGCTTTGCAAATGGGGCTGTGCTCCCTGGGGTTTGGAGCTGGCCTCCAGGGGTAGGGTAAAAGCAAAGGTACTCCCCTGTCCCGGCTGGCCCTCGGCCCAGATCTGCCCACCGTGGTGCTCCACAATTTGTTTGCAAATAGATAGCCCCAAACCGGTGCCCTCGGGCTTGTCGGTCATGATTTCACCCACCTGTTTAAATTTTTCAAACACGCTTTCTAGATCGCTCGGGGATAGGCCGATACCGGTGTCAATGATGCTGATGGTAATGTGGGTATGCTGACGTCGGACCCGACAGGTAATAGCACCACGATCGGTAAATTTGATAGCGTTGGACAGCAGGTTAATCACAACCTGGATCAGCCGGTTGCGATCGCAAATCACCTTCGGCAGATCTGGTTCAAGGTCACAAACAATCTCCAAACCGTTGTTTTGCGCCAGTACGGACATAGCTGCAACGGCCCGCTCCACAATCTCCGCCACGGCCACCGATTGCATCATCCACTCGATTTTGCCCGCCTCAATTTTGGCAATATCTAACACGTCGTTGATCAGCGAGGTCAGCCGTTCCCCCTCGGACACAATAATGTGTAAATTCTCTCGCACCTGTCGGGTGGTACGCTGAATCTTTTTGGTATCGCTATTAACGGCGGGCAAGATGATATCATCCAGCTTTTTTTGGATCAGTTTGGCAAAGCCAAGCACCGAGGTCAGCGGTGTCCGCAGCTCGTGGGAGACCGTTGATAAAAAGTCTGTTTTCATCTGATCGACTTCTTTCTCGGCGGTAATATCGCGAATCAGCACAATAGAGCCAAACCTGTCACCCGCGTCGTCACTGGCAATGGCGGTGGCCAAGGCCTGACCGATCCCCCCACCGGCCAGGGTCACCTCAGCGCTCAGCAGCTGGTTAGGTTCCAGCTGATTTTGGGCAATTAAGTCAGAGAGATCGGCATTAAATATCTGATAACAGGGGCGACCCACTAACGTCTGGGTGTGCAAATTAAACATGTTGATCAGCGTCGGGTTGCAGTGGGTAATGGTGCCCCTCGCGTCAATAACCAACAGACCGTCGCCCAGGTTGTCGATAATGGCATTGAGCTGCTGGGTCCGTTCTCGCACTCGCTGCTCCAGGGTGCTATGGCTCTGCTCCAGGGCGTGGGTGTGCTCAGCAATCCAAATAATCAGCTGGTTGAGAGAGGTGGCCAGCAGGCCGATCTCATCCTGGGTTTTGACCTTAGCCCTCAGCTCTAGATTGCCCCCCTGGGCCACCTGCTGGGCCACCTGGGTCACCTGCTGAATCGGTCGAATAGCACGATTCGCAACCAGGGCCGCGATCGCACCGATAACCACGGCGGCAATCCCGGTACCCAGGGCAAAAATATTTAGCAAATGACGCTGGGGTGCAAACACAATGGCCGTATCGGCAATCATCAAAGCCCCAAAGGATCTGTCTGCTAAATTAGTGCTAAACGCCACCGATGTGTAGGAGACCAGCTGCCGGGTACCGTTTTTCCAACTGTTGTTAAACACATTAGACCCAGCCTGTTTTCCTTGGGTGGGCAGGCTCAGCTCCGGGTAGTAGCTGTAGACAGATTGGGCCAGGTACCTTCTGTCTGACCCAGCAAAAATAATCCCGTCTGCATCCAGCAGTGCCCATGTACTATCCTCGGTATCAAACACATCCACCAGTTGATTCATCTGCTTGCCTAGGACGCGGGCTCTGATGATGTAAACAATATCACCCGTAACAGCATCTGTGACCGGAACGGCATATTCAACCCGCAGCTCGCCTGAATTTGGGGAAAGGCCAGGACCGTTCATTGTTGTTTTTCCTGTCTTTAACGCCGCTTGAAAATAGCTGCGGTCGCCATAATTACCCAGAAACGGGTCACCCTGGGTGGTTTGAACAATTGGATTACCCTCTGGGTCAAAAAGAATAATATCATCAAAATACTGGAGGGCGGTGGAAAACCTGACCAAGAGAGAGTGTTTCTGGGCCATAGACAAATTGTCTCGCAGGTCTTTTTCAATAAACATGGGGTTGGCGGCCAGCGATTCCATCTCTCGCTGTCGATCGACGAGAAAGTTATCCAACTTTGTACCAATAATCTCTGCGCGCTGAATCTGTTCCTTGACAATTTGGTTGCCGATGGAGCGACTGGCAAACACGTAGGCCGTGCTACCTGTTGCTAGGACCGGTAGCGTACCAAGTGCGATCGCTAAGGCCGTGACCTTGTCCTGCAGACGCCGCTGTCTGCCGGGAAACGTCTTCACCGGTGGCTGACCGCTAGCCATCGTTGGGCCGCCTGTCGCCAGAGCTATCGGTTGCAGGCAAGTTCTGTTGAATTGGAATTTCAATTACAAACGCGGTGCCCTGCCCCGGAGTAGACCAACAGTTTAGGCGACCGCCGTGGCGGTCAGTAATGATTTGATAGCTAATGGAAAGTCCTAATCCTGTGCCTTTGCCCACCTCTTTGGTTGTAAAAAAGGGATCAAACAGCTTGGTGCGGATTTTAGCCATAATGCCAGGACCGTTATCAGCAATGCGAATTTGAATCCGATTGGGGCCGATCTGCTGAGTATGGATAGTAATTGCAGGGGAGAGAGAGTAGGGGGGGGTCTCTAGCACATCAATGGCATTGGCTAAAAGATTCATAAACACCTGATTTAGCTGACCGGGGTAGCAGTTGATCAGGGGCAGCTCACCATAGTTTTGTATGACTTTGATACCGGGAAAGTTGTTGTGGGGTTTAAGACGGTGGCGCAGCAGCAGCAGGGTGCTGTCAATGCCTTCATGGATATCGACAGATTTGGATTCAGCCTGGTCTAAACGGGAAAAGTTTTTGAGCGACAGCACAATATCGCGAATACGCTCGGTGCCAATGGTCATGCTGCTCAAGGTTTTGGGCAAATCCTCAAGCAAAAAGGGCAGCTCGATTTCCCCAATGGTTTGTTGGATCATCGTAGACGGGGAGTCCCATTCTGTCTGATAAAGCTGCAGCAGGCTGATCAAATTCTGGGTATATTCCTGCACATATTGAATGTTTCCGTGGATAAAGGTGACAGGGTTATTGATTTCATGGGCCACACCCGCCACCATTTGGCCAATCCCCGACATCTTTTCGCTCTGCACCAGCTGGAGCTGGGTGTGCTGCAGTGTTTCTAGGGCGGCGGCCAGCTGCTGGGCTTTATCCTCGGCCAGCTGGGCCGTATGACGGCTTTGCTTATAAAGTTCGGCCTGGTCTAGGGCAATGGCCAGCTGGTTGGTAACGGCCTGCAGCAGGGCAACTTCACTATCGCTCCAGTTTCTAGGTTCCTGGCTGGTGCCGCAGCAGATGGCCCCGAGCTGTCCGGAACGGGTTTGGATAGGAATGGCTAACAGGGCAGCAAAGTCATGGGTTTGCAAAAACTGTCGGGTTTTACCGTCGGGTAGGGTCTGCACATCGTTGATACGCACCAGCGTCTGTTGGCTAAACCACTGCACCAGCCGACCAACGACCTCGATGGCATAGTCACTGAGCAAAGACGACAGATGGGGACGCTTGGATTCGGTCACAATCACCAGCTTCCCCAGGGCTAGGGATTTACTGGAGATATGACTGGCCGCCGCGTTGACCC
This sequence comes from Cyanobacteria bacterium P01_A01_bin.15, assembly GCA_039814735.1. Classification (GTDB taxonomy): domain Bacteria; phylum Cyanobacteriota; class Cyanobacteriia; order Phormidesmidales; family Phormidesmidaceae; genus Leptothoe. Next base: position 22,582 of record JBCCAQ010000014.1, on the reverse strand, counting down.
AGAGAAAACAGCAGCGATCTAAATTTAAGGCGCTGTAGATTTCGCCGACCGCCGTGGCCAAAATGACGTCTAGCTCCAGGGATTCTCGAATCTGGCTAGAAAGTCGAAAGATCAGATCGTTTTGGCGACTTTCCCTGAGCTGCCGTTCGTGCAGCAGGGCGTTGATCACCCCGGCGGTTTGAAAGGCAATGGTGGTCAGCAGCTTTAGATCTTCGGCACTGTAGGGACTGGTCGTGCTCCGGCTAAGTGCGATCGCACCAATCGTCGATTCTTTACTTCTTAGGGGCACACAAATTAGGGCCACCGGCTGCATTTGAGGGCACAGACAAGCATCATTGATAATCTCACCGCGCCCAACCTGGACAATCTGACCGATGATGCCGTTATCAAGCGGCACCGTTGGCGGAAACAGCTCCCCTTCCCCAAAGCTGGCAACACTTTCTAACAGATGGGTTGTATCCGGCAAAAGCAGTAAAGTACCGTGGCTTGACCTTAAAAGCAGCCGAGCCTCAGCCAAAACCAGGGAGGCCACCTCCTGGATATCCAAACTATCAATGATTTTTTCTGACAGTTTAAATAGGAGGGAAATTTCCTTGTATTTGCTGAGTAGTTCCTGGGCTAAGGTTCGCTTTTCAAACTCCCGATAGGCGAGCTGAGAAATCAGGGTAGCCACCACCTCTACATTTTTTCCCGTTACCCAACCTAAAAGATGCCCGTTGAGCATAATGGGGCACCGTAGCAGCTGGCTGCTGTGGGTCTGCTCCCCCAAAAGCAGCCGACCATCGGCCATCTCAATCCAAGCCTCCGGTGCTGTCGCATCTAGAACCGCACGAATCAGGGAGTATTCTTTTTTTAGAACTAGCTTTTTTAAGTCGATACTCACCATCTAAGGGCATGTCTGTAAACGTCCTGCTCTACGGATGGCCGGTCAGCGATCGGCAGGCGGGACTAAGTCATTGTCAAACCAGGCTCCCCCAGGGTTCCCGTTCGGTCGGCATCGACAGCACTCGCTCCAAATGCGGGTCTCTGATTTTTGTACCATTCAATTCCCTTATTTTTAATCAAACGGGTGTTTTATAACCCTAGACCGCATCGCTATCTGCATTCTAAATAAAGACTGTTACAGGGGGATAAAAAGTTCCGCCCCCAAAAATACCCTTGGCACCGTTGCCAAAGCAACAAGACAGCCAATCAATCATGTCGTGAGATGCCAGCATCCTGAAGACCCTGGCATCTCACCCTGGTATTCAAATCTCCCCAGCGTCTTTTTGGAGTCGGAGGAGGCCATCCTCCGACCAAGGCCGAGGATTTATAACCCTTTAACCCAGCAGCTCTTTCACCTTGGCAACAATGCCGGTAGAATCAATGCCCTGGTGGGGAAACTGCTCCCAAAGACCGCCCCCGCCTTCAACGTGGGTGCCAATGTGGCCGTACTTGGGGGTGAGGCCACGCTCTAGCAGCCAGGAGCCCATGCGGCTACCAAGACCGGTACGCCGATTAAAGGACTCAACCACCAGCACCATGGGGGAACCACCAATCTTGGCGAGGGTGTCTTCGTCAATAACGTTGAGGGTCCCTTTATTGATCAACCCCACATCAATGCCCTCTGCCTTTAGTTTTTCAACGGCATCCAGGGCTCGGTAGAGGGCGGCACCAAAGGCAACAACATAGCCCGCTGTCCCCTCACGGACAATGTCATCCTTACCAGAGGCAAAGGTGTAGTCTCCAGCAAACATCTCCTTGCCCGCCGTATCGAGAATCATCGGCACCTTGGAGCGGGTGGAGAAAATAAAGCGCAGACCGGGGGCGTTAAAGACAGACTTAACGCAGGCGCGCATTTGGTTGGCGTCGGCGGGGAAGTAAATATTGGTGGGGTGGCTGTCTTCTAGACCGTTGTCGGCAAACAGGTTGTTCATGCCAAAGTGGCAGGTGTTGTCGGCCATGTCGTCAATGCCGGCGTGGGAAAAATGGCACAGCAGGTTGGAGTAGTTAAGACGGGCCATGGTGATTTCAGAGATGCACATCTCCAAAAAGGCGCTAAAGGTGGCAAAGATCCCCTGCTTGCCTTGCTCCATGCCAAATCCGGCGGCGGCTGACAGGTTGCCGCGCTCCTGGATACCGCCGCTGATAAATACTTCAGGGTGGGCCTTATGGATAGCGTCAAGACCGCAGGACCCTTCTAGGTCGCTGTCGACAACGAGCACGTTATTTTTACGCTCGGTTTCATCCATGGCCCCCAAAATCTCAACCACGGCGGCACCAAACACCTTACGGTTGGCGTCCATGTTGTCGCTAGAGCCCAGGTAGGTGTTGGGGTTGCTGGGTTTTTTAGTATTTTTGAGAATATCGGCGGCAGCCTGATGACTACGGGCCTCCAGATAGGAAATGGCAGCGGGAACAGAAATCACATCGTGGCCGTGGTTGGAGCCCTCTAATCCCTCAATACCGGGACACATGGGCCGCTTAAGAATGACGGCGATGGGACCTGGGGTGTTGATGGCTTCGCAAATATTGGCGTAGAGCGCATCGATGTCTTCGCCGTTGCACTCAAGAACGGTCAGGCCGTGACCTGCTAGGGTTTGCTTGACGCTGTACCCAGGCAGATACTTGGATGGGTTGCCGGCAATGGTGACATCGTTGTCGTCAATTAATAGCTTGACATTAATGTGCTGGGCTACGGCCAGACGGGCCGCCTCAGCATCGTTACCCTCCTGCTGGGAGCCGTCGGAACCCAGGCAAAAGACGGCTTTACCCGGATTGGCCAGGGCAACGCCGTTGACATAGGGCCACATGTGCCCCAGACGACCGGAGCTAAACTTGACACCGGGGGTGAGACCCAGCTCAGGGTGACCCGGCAGGTGCGAGCTGGCGGCGCGATAGTCCATCAGCCGCTCGGCGGGTAAATCACCGTTGAGGGTGGCCATCAGATACTGGGTACCGACGCGGTGTCCGGCTTCATCAAAAAAGGTGGGAACATACCGATCGGGGGCACCCCGGAAAATGGCATCCAGGATCATGACCTCGGGCACGGTGTCGTAGGGGCCGCCGGTGTGACCACCCACGCCCCGCGCCGCGCCGGTGGCGGTAAAAAAGACAATGGCATCGCGGCAAAGCTGAATGTTGGCGCTGAGGGCCTCGCGCTGTTCGGCGGTCAGCGTCGGTGTGGATGGGTCAAGACTAATGCGCTGGTACGCGCCCAAGTCGATTGGAAAGGCAGCCATGTCGTATCTCCCTTGTGGCGTTGGTCGTCAAGGGGTATTTTCGCACTCCATGGAACCGGATGGACGAAAACCCAGGAGTTTTGTGTTGAGGGATACGGCGACTGTATCAGGCCATACCCATCAGGGATTTCAGCAGCAGCTGACCGTCGGTGCCCACCCCCCCCATCAGTCCACCGCGCACCGGGTTGGTGGTTTTACCAAACATTGTGACCATGGCCAGCACCAGCTCAAAGGGGGAAAGGGTATCGGCTAAAAAGCCGGACCACTGAGACCGGGGCAGCTGGAAAAAACTGTCAAAAAACTGGCACAGCTCGCGATGGTCAAAACGCATGACGGTTTCAAGACCAAACTGGTAGATGTGGTGCTTACGCACCCGCTCCTTAGACCAGAGGGTCTGCCAGCCTGCGGTTGCGATCGCATCCACCCCCTGGCCGCTGGCAATGGCCGTTGCGATCGCCGCCGCCATCTCCGGTGCCCGACGCAGCATGGCCCCTACCATGTAGCCCGTGGCCGGGTGCACCATGCTAGCCGACCCCCCAAACCCCAAAACCGGCTGACTCAAGTCTGGCAGCGGCTGATTCATGGGAAACAGACAGCGCTCTACGTGGTGAATTTCACTGACATCGACACCGGCTGCCTCCAGCCGCTGCTGCAGCCGCTCCTTAAGGGTGTCAAAGGCCAGGGGCGGAGCCAGGGCCAGGGATGTTTCCTCGACAAAAAAGACGTCGTCCCCCAGGTCCATGGCATAGAAAAAAGTAGGCGGCCCGGTGCGTTCGGCTGGCGATAGATGCTCCGCCCGATAGTCCATCAGTGAAAACTGACCAGGGGTCACCGGCGGTTTGGAGAACTTTCCCACCAGACCGTAGGCCGCCTGATACGCCACCGGGTAGTCCTTTGGCTGGGGCCGACTCACAAAGACAGACCGGTGGCCGGTGGTGTCGATTACCACCCTGGCCCGGAGCTGCTCCCCGGCGGCGGTAGTAACACAGCTATGGTCCTGGGTGTGGATCACGGTTGCGGCCTGCCCCCGGTGCCAGGTCATGGTGTGCAGCTGACTGAGCAGATGCTGCTGCAGTTTTTGCTTATCAAACAGTCCGTAGTCGCGGCGGTGGTGGGTGGGCGGAGTGGCGGCCGCCATCCCAAAGTAGCTAGCGGTGTGGTGCCAGCGGTGACCTAGCAAATCACCCAGACCCAGGGTTTCTAGCTCATCGCACCAGATACCATAGGTATTGGGCCAGGGGCCATCGGGGGCTGTCGGAGCCAACCCCTGGAGAGATAGGCCGTGCTTAGCCAGGGCCGCTGCCATGATCAAAGCGGCAGGGCCTGCCCCGATAATTAATGCATCAAACACCGCCTTTAGTTCTCCTAAAGTAGTTGGTCCCTAGGGTTATTATCAACCTTAGCGGAGAATGACAGGCTGTAGAGATCGCCGTCCCCCTATTCGCCAACCTAGAACGGCCGGTCGGAAAATTAATGGAGAGACATTGCCTGCAACGTCTGTTAGCGGAGTCTAATAAATTTTGATTCCTAAGTTTTGATAGGCCGATCAAATCAAAATAACTGGCGACCTATCGATCGTGATCTCAGGCCCGCTTATATTAAGTACTGAGAAATCTCCCCGTGTTTTCACAAACGCTTACCCAGCCTATGGAACCCGCCGTTTTACTCAGACAGTTATTTGATGCGGCCGTAGCGGCAGCGATGCCCCAGGAGCAGGTAGCCCAGGCCCTAGAGCCCTATCTAAAAAATCAGCCAGCGGGACGCACGGTGGTGGTGGGCATGGGTAAATCGGCGGCGGCCATGGCCTGGGCCATGGAAACTATCTGGACAAAAACAGATAGTCTAGACCCGCTTGAGGGACTGGTGATTACCCGCTACGGTCACGGGGTGCCCACCTCATCTATTGAAGTGATCGAAGCGGGGCACCCGGTACCCGATGAAAATGGCATGCACGCCGCCCGGCGAATTTTGCAGCAGGTGGCCCCGCTGGGGGCCGAGGATCGGGTAATCTGCCTGATTTCTGGCGGCGGGTCTGCCCTGTTTACCCTGCCCCCCGAGGGTATTAGCCTGACGAACCTGGCGGATATTAACCGCCAGCTGCTGGCCTCGGGGGCCGATATTACCCTCATGAATACCGTGCGCAAGGCGCTGTCTTGTTCATCGGGCGGTCGACTGGCGGCGGCGGCCTACCCGGCCCAGGTGATATCGCTGATTATTTCGGATGTGGCGGGGGATAGCCTCAGCGCCATTGCCTCTGGTCCCACGGTGGGGGATGGGGCGACCGCCGCTGACGCCTTGGAGATTTTAGAGCGCTATCGGATAACGGTGCCCCACGGGGTGCAAGACTATTTACAGCGCAATCCCAACCCGGTGATTGCCCCCGGCGATCGGCGGCTGAGCACGGCCACCAATCACCTGATTGCCACCCCCCAGCAGTCGCTGGCAGCGGCGGCTGAGGTGGCGCTCGCCCAGGGCTATACCCCCCTCATCCTTAGCGATGCCATTACCGGTGAGGCTCGGGATGTGGCCCTGGTGCACGGAGCCATTGCCCGCCAGGTGAAACGCCACCACCAGCCCATCGCTCCCCCCTGCGTCATTCTCTCCGGCGGTGAAACGACAGTTACGGTCAATCAAAACTTTGTGGGTAAGGGCGGTCGCAACAGCGAATTTTTGCTGGCTTTGGCCCACTACCTGGATGGCGAAGCGGGGATTGCCGCCATCGCCTGCGACACCGACGGCATCGACGGCAGTGAGGATAATGCCGGGGCACTAATGACCCCGGAGCTGTGGCAGCAGGGCCACAACGCCCAGCACTACCTAAACACCCACGACAGCTACAGCTTTTTTGAGGCGGTGGGCACATTGGTGGTCACTGGACCAACGCTAACCAATGTGAATGACTTTCGCGCCATTGTGGTAGAAGCCTGAGTGGTAGAAGCCTGAGTGGTAGAAGCCTGAGTGGTAGAAGCCTGAGTGGTAGAAGCCTGAGTGGTGGTGGCCTGAGTGGTGGAGGCCTAAGAAAGCCGGCTACTCACAGCCCTCAGCCTCGTCCGCTGACGCTAGCACCGATGCCAGCACCCCTGGAAATCGGGCCTCTAGCTCGTCTGCTCGCAGCGAATTTAAATGCTGGGTACCCACTTTTTCAGTGTGGATAATCCCTGACTCTCGCAAAATCTTAAAATGGTGCGACAGGGTAGACTTGGCAATGTCGCTACCGCCGCAGCTGCGACAGGCCTGCTCGCCTTTTTCAGCGATGACTTTGACAATTTTTAGCCGCACCGGGTCGCCCAGGGCGTATAGCACTGCCGCCAGGGTTAATTGACTCGTATCTGGATGGGAAATCGGCTGCATAGTTGCATTATGCCATGGGGAACAGTCCTGGGAAATGGCGACCATGGGTGGATGACCACACTCAATAGTTCAATATTATGGAACTATAATTGACACCATCCAGGGAATACATCTGGGCCTTGATGGGGCTACTGTATTACTGGTTCGTTGGTTCTAAAGGAGATCTGTTGTAAATGACTGAAAACGCGTTAGTAAATGAAGTGTCTGATGCTAACTTCCAGACCGATGTGCTTGGGAGTGACGTGCCGGTGCTGGTGGATTTTTGGGCGCCCTGGTGTGGTCCCTGTCGCATGGTGGCCCCCGTTGTGGATGAGGTTGCGGCTAAGTTTGAAGGGCAAGTTAAGGTCCTCAAGCTGAATGTGGACGATAATCCCAACAGCGCCAGTGACTATGGGGTACGCAGCATTCCCACCCTGCTAATTTTTAAAGAAGGTAAGGTGGCCGATACTGTCGTCGGTGCTGTCCCCGCTAGCACCCTGTCAACCACCCTGGAAAAATATTTGGATTAGGCCCGGCACCGCCAATCTAAAAAGAAAGCTTAGAATTACGACCTGTTCCTAGATATACCCAGTATGACAGGGACAGGTTCGTCTTTGACGCCCCTGTGATCACCGTTAGGTTAAACCCCATGAGCTATTCTGATCCCAATTCTCCCAATCCGACACCGCCCGATCCTGAGCCCGTTCCAGAAGTTACCACAGAAGAATTTGCCGTGAATAGCGATAACCTGGTCAGCAAGGTGCAGGAGCTGGTCAATGAGAGCAACGTTCGACGAATTTTGATTAAAAATGCCGAGGGGGGGGTGCTGCTGGAGGTGCCCCTTACAGCTGGTCTGGTCGGTGGGGCCATTGGGATTACATTTTTTGCGCCGCTGGTTGCGATCGCATCCGTTGGTATGCTCGTCGCCCGCTTTACCCTGGTGGTCGAACGCCGCGCTTAAGCCCGATCTCCACCGTAAAGCGGGGCCAGATTCCTAGCTCGGCCTATTCCCCAGACACCTATATTTCCATCTGGTTTTCTGCCCTGGTAAACCAGATGGAAATATTTGTTTTGCTTACAAAATTGTTCAACCCCAGCTTAATCCATACCCGATGTCACTCACTGAATGGGATAAACGATACTGGTTTGTTTTTTTGCTACTGGTATCGGCAGGATTTGTGGTTCACTATCACTTTTGGCAAACCCCGGCTGACGACCTACGGGGCCATGACATGTACTATATCTGGCTAGAAGGCAAGCGGATTGTTGCTGGGGAAAATCCCTATGGCAGAATCCTGGCTGGCAACCTCAGGGAAAATGACAAATATGCCACCTATTTTCCCGTCGCCTATCTTGTCTCCGCCCTGGTGCAAAAACTTGGTTTTTTAGAATATCGCCACTGGCTATATTTTTGGCGACCGGTGGCCTTTGCCTGTCACATGGGGATTGTGGGTCTAACGCTCGGATACTTTCAAAGGCGAGGACTGTGGCTGATGGGAACGGCCGCCGCCCTGGTTATTTTGCTAGGGCGCTGGAGTGTTTATATTGTCCGCGTACACCATTTAGAGTTTGCAGCTATCTTCTTTTTGCTAGTCTCCCTGATACTTTTAAAAAAGAAACTAAACCTAGCCCTGGTCATGTTTAGTATCTCCCTGGGGATTAAACAGATTGCCATTTTTGCACTACCGCTGTATCTGATCTACCTGTGGAGAAAGCAGGCCGGTCTTTCTAAAAATTTTGTGGTTGGTTTTTTGATTATCCTAAGTGTGCCTGTGGTAACGTCTCTGCCGTTTCTTGTATGGAATGCTGAGGGATTTTTTAAATCTGTTTTATTTTCAGCCACACGACTGGGGGATTTACACATTGGCGGCGCGCCGTCGGTCGATGTTATTTTCTCCCAGGACTATCCTTGGATTGTGGGTCTTAGGGCCAAGCTACCCATGCTGTTTCTCATGGGGCTGGTCTACCTCAGCTATCTGAGCGAACGGGTGGGAATATTTTTGGCGGCGGCCATGGCCATGATGGCGTTTTTGTATTTTAATTCGGTTTTGTTTTTGCAATATTTTGTCTGGCCGCTAACCTTACTCCCGTTTGCACTGATAGAAGACAGACAGCCAAGCTGAGCCAAGCTGAGTTCCACATAAGCCGCTTGAAGGCAAGTTTTAAGTCAATACTCAGTCGAATTGAGGCCGGTCTTGGGTGTTTGCTGGGGGGGCTCTTAGGTTCGGTACTTAGATTAGGGAACATCGTAGTCTAAGTGTCATTTGATGGAACCATTGGATACCTACCTTCAAACGCTGAACCGCCTGTTTGAATCAGAGCTAGTTGATGCCAAACCCAGCATCCTGGTGCCGACAGCAGGAGAGATTGTCTTCCATGCCGGAGAACCGGCCCAGACTATATTTGGGATACAGACAGGAAAAGTGCAGCTGGTTCGTTATTTAGAAAACGGTCAGATGAGCCACCAGTACATCCTGGAGAGCGGCGCGTGGCTTGGAGAAGGGGCACTGTTTAATGCGGTCTATCAGAGTTCTGCGATCGCAACCCAATCCTCCCAGATTATCGCCGTACCAAAACGAGCCTTTCTGACATTGTTACGTCACGATCCAGAAATCTCTTTGACATTTATCGGCCAGCTAACAGACCAGCTGCACACAGCCAAAAACCTAATGATGCTGCGCTGTATACGTTCTGCCTACGATCGCGTGCTGGCCTATCTCAATGGTTTAACCTCTGCTAGCAGCCGTACGTGCCGTCTTGATCGCTCCCTCAAAGAGATTGCCGAGCAAATTTGCCTGGCACCGGAGGTCGTTTCACGCACGCTGCGTAAACTCCAGGAAGATGGCATTATTCAGCGAAATCAGCGCGAAATCACATTTTTAGAACGATAACACCCTAGCAAGCCAGGTTTTAACGTCTTAAGAAAATCAAAATTCTCAGCAAACTTGATTTGAATCATGGATTCTCAGGAACTACTCACATAAGATTTTGGCAAATCTCATCTGAGTAGCCCTATGAGTCCAGTAAACCAGCCCCAGCTTAAGATTGCCTATATGCCAGGCAATCCCATGCCATGTCGGTGGTTGTCAGCTCTAGCACCGCTACAGTATAGAGCCGGACATCTAGATGCCTACCTGACAGAACTGGTATCGGCTTTGCGCCACGGTCTGGGAGCCTCGCGAGTCATGGTAGGCCAGCGTTCTCAAACAGAGGGATACCATTTCATCATGAGTCCAGAACTGCTGCCGGGGGCAACTCAGAACCTTGAGCGCTGGCTCGGACTCACCCAGGATATTCTGGCTCACAAAATGCCCGGCACAGGGTTATACACAATTCAACCGCATCTGGTCGTAGCCTACTGCGGGGTGCCGACCCCAACCAAAGACGACGGCATTTTGCTGGCCCTGCGACCCGCCATAGAGCCTTTTCGAACCGAAGACCAGCAGGTACTAACCCTGATGGCCACCCAGGTAGCCATGGCCATTCAGCTCGAAGGCTGCACCCAGTCCGCCCCACCCGCACCGGGCCAGCCGCCCCAAATCATGCAAGATACGCTGCTTAGCGTTAACCAGCAGCTCACCCAAAAGCTAGACCAGTATCGGGTCGAACTGCAAACGGTCTCAGCTCGACTACAGATGGAAAGCATTGCCCATTCCGCCCTAGAGCAGCGCTTCCGCAAAATCTTTGAAGGGTCTAACGATGCCATCTTTGTTATCGACCCGGCCCAGGACCAGATTCTTGAAGCCAACCCCCGCGCTGCCCAGCTGCTAAACTACTCCCACCAAGAGCTGCTCAACTCTACAAAAATTTCCCAGGTTTACCCCGATGAAATGCCAAAGCTTGTGGAATTTACCAACACCGTCTTTCGCCACGGCCAGGGCTGGACCGATGAACTCACCTGTCTGACCAAAACCAACCACAGACTGGCCGCTGAAATTTCAGCCGCCCCCATCGAGTTTGAAGGCAGACAGTGCATTCTCGCCATGGTGAGGGATATCAACCAAAGAAAACAGCTAAGTATCGAACGAGAGCAGGCTGAGGCTCGGGCCAACAGAGCCCTCTCCCACCTAGCCGAGGTGGGGGAGCTGGCCTCCATGATGGTCCATGAGATTCGCAATCCGTTGACCACCGTCCTCATGGGACTGACCAGCTTTAAAAAGTTAGAGCTAGACAGCCGCTTTGAGGCCCGTCTAGCCATTGCCTTAGAAGAAGCCGAACGTCTAAAACGATTGCTCAATGAGATTTTGCTTTTTTCAAAGCAGCAAACATTAAACTCAAAACCGATAGAGCTTAATAAGTGGAGTGCGGATCTGTTGGCCTCGATTCAGTCTCATCCCTCGGTGGCAGATCGGATGATAAAATTTAGCGCCAACCCAATCTCAACCATCATATCAGCGGACTCTGACAAACTTAAACAGGTATTTATCAACCTGATTACCAATGCCTGTGAGGCAGTCACACCAGGAGAAACCGTCACCTGGGAGATTACCCATCCATCCAAAGCAGACTATCTCACAGCAAGTATCACCAATGGGGGTAAACCGATTCCCCCCGCTATTTTAGAAAAAATTACGACACCCTTTTTTACCACCAAGGCCAACGGCAGCGGTTTAGGATTGGCCATTGTTAAACGGATTGTCGCTGCCCACAATGGTCAGCTAACCATTACCTCGGATGCCACAGCTGGTACTACCGTCACGGTCCGGCTGCCCCTGCTTAAACCCGGTAAAACAAACGGGTGATGGCATTGCGCCATCACCCGTTTGTTTTACTTTTTGCCGTACAGACGCTCCGTAGCAACCTCTGCAAACAAGTTTAGGAAACCTTTACTGGCCTAGCGGCCCGCGGTTCACCCAGCTTCACACGAAACGGTCTCTCCTGCTCCCCATCTACCTTAGGAATAGTCAGCGTCAGCAGACCGTTGCTAATGTCTGCCCTAGCTTCGTTGTTTTTGACCTTTGCATCCAGCGGAATGACGCGACGGAATTTTCCGTACAAAAACTCGCTAGAGATCAGATGCTCTTCTGCCTTTACCTTGGGCTGACGGTGCTCGCCTGAAATCAAAACAGCGCCCTGGGAAACATGAATGTCGATGTCCTCCGCCTCAAGTCCGGGCAGGGCGACCTGGAGTATTACAAACTCGTCGGTCTCACGCAGTTCCATAGCAGGCATCCAGTTTTCCTGGCGCGTCCAAGATGAAACGCGAGTCGCATCCATGCCATCAAACAGTTTGTCCAAACGATAGCGAAATGCATCGGCCTCTTGAAAGGGCTCTAATCGGATAATAGCCATAGGCATTAATCCTCCTTAAATTCAACATGTTACGGACCTATAGCAAGAACATTGAGCCTGTAAGAACTCAAAGCTATAAATCAACGTAAGGTTCGAACTGAATTAGTTCTTGCTAGCGACATCTCTAACACCTATCGGAACGAGCTACGTTCCTTGAAGCGCATTTGATGTACAGACATTCGATGGAACGTCTTTTCTAAATTAACTTTCGAATGTACAGACGTTCCATGGAACGTCTCACTCAAATTCAAACCACCCTCAATATAAAATATTCGACACGACAGACACATCTATCAAAAGACAGAAAATGTATCACCTCTGCCCGGCCTCCAAGTTTATGAGGCTTTATTAAGCTGTCACTTCACTGGCATGGTTTATAGTACTATTGTACTTAGTCGTTTTTAGGCCCTAAAAATTTTACGAGGGATGGGTTACTAGCGTTACCTCAGCCTCAATCCAACTTCTCACCCAAGGAGTGACCTATGACTTTAGCAAAATCGACATCCAATAATACCACCAGCTTTGGCATATCTAGCCCTGATGCGATCGCACAGCGTCGCACTATTTTAGAAAAAAAGCTTAGCAACTTGGCGACCCAGGCAACAAACAATGCCCTGAGCCTGTGGGCTCAGTATCAGCCCGTAACCGCTGACAAGACCCAGGCGGTTTGGCAGCTGCTACGCCGTACTCAGCCTGTTCAGCTGCTGCTGTCGGCGGCGTTGGCTGTTCTGGCTATTGCCCTGGTGACCCTGATAACTGCGTTTAACGGAGTGATTGTTTTATTCCTGAAGCTGGCTGCCCTGGTTTTGGCGGCTGTTGCGGTATGGCAGTGGATCGCTCGTGGATTAAGCTGGGCCGATGAAAAGCTACCGTCATCGGCAGACATCAGCGAGTAGGCCGCTGGCTAAGCTGACATTGACCAAAAAGCGATGCTTTTGAACCAGAAGCATCGCTTTGGTCTATGGAGAGACATTATGAAGTTGTCAATGCCTGCCCACCATCACTTATAAAATACTTGCTCATTTGCAGGGAGCCACAACGGGCCAACCGCCAGAAAAAGGAAAAAGACATTGAAGACAGCGTTTGAGGGTATCCCAGACGCTATTGACCCTGCACTATCCAAAATAAACCAAGAGACTAGACTAGTCAGTACAACCCTTCGTACGGGCTCAGGCGCGGTGTCATACAACCATGCCCGCAAGCACCCAATCATAACGCCCCATCCTAAGAGAAAACCGCCTGTAAGAGCAGACAGAAATCGCATCTCCTGAGAGGTATAGGTCGGTACACCATCTATCGGCCAACTCAATATGTCAAGGGATAAGCGAGCGGGCTCTAAGGTAGACACCATCGTCCCTAAAAAGAAAACTGGTCCAAACACGCCGATAACAACGGCAGTGATAATTAACCAAAACTTATGAAATTTTTGAGACATAATTATGTTCTAACGGTAGCTTTCCAACACCGAGGTCGATATTCACTGAATCACTCTCTTTTTACCCAACAGCAAAACATTCATGTCGCCATTGGCTTGGAAAGTGGCAAATAGTAAGTATGGTGCGAGGACCACGATCCCGCCAACGGTGGCGACAAGGCCCAATGCCAATCCATCGGGTGAGAACTGATGACGCCAGGCAATCCAAAGACCTGAAAGAGCTAGAAAACAAGTGAAGTCGAGATTGAATTGACCTGACCACGTCATTGCCGCTATCTCACCAAAAAATAAGGGAAATAGATTCCACCCGTGGTTCACGCCAGTAATCAGTGTATAGGCGACAATACTAACCGTCATCAAGACCAGTACAGACCGAAATGTATTCATGGCTCCTCTTAAGTTGTCTCTCTAGTGATGTACCGTCTAGTATTGGACAAATAGATTATCTGTTCAATTACCTCTGAGGTAATTGAATGGGTACTGAATTTACTGAGATCATTGACTTCACACGTCTGAGTAGTTCATATGCTTCCCTCAACACTTGAGACTCTGCGTCAGATTCGTAAAGAATGTCGACTAAGCCAGTTAGAGCTTTCGTTGCGCTTAGGTGTATCACAGCGGCATATTAGCTTTGTAGAAAGTGGTCGCTCTAAGCCCAGTCGCGAACTGTTAGTAGCCTGGTTACAGGAGTTGGACACACCGCTGATCTTGCGAAATGACATTATGTTACAGGCTGGCTATGCACCGGTTTACAACACAACACAGCTCGATGATCCCGCACTGGTACAAGTGAACAACGCGCTGCAGCAACTGCTATCTGCCCACGATCCGCAGCCTGCGTTGGTCATCGACTCCCAATGGAACTTGTTGCGTCTAAATCGAGGAGGTCAATGGTTAGCAGCTCTGTTGATGCCAGGAATGAGCAGCTCAACAGGTGACGAACACATCAATCTGCTAGATATGCTAGTTCACCCAGAGGGACTGACAAAGCTAATTAAAAATTTGCACGAAGTAGGCCCAGCATTTCTGACACGACTGAGGCACGAAGCAGCTGCCCAGCCTACTATTACCCCTAAGGTGGAGGCTTTTGCTACATTACTGGATACTCGTCTCGGTACCCAATACTCTCAGAAAAAGGTTCAAAAAAGCTGGTCAATCCCTATAGCCCCAGTACTAACAACTGACTACGCTACCCAGTATGGCGAGCTATCGTTTTTTAGCATGTTTACCACATTTGGAACTCCCCAAGACATTACTCTGGCATCATTGCGGGTAGAGCATTTGTTTGCAGCGGATACACCTACCTATGCCGTACTGAGAGAACAGATTCAGTAGACATTATCGGAAATAGTGAGAGAGGAACTGCCAGCTTCACCAATACGAATACCATAGGGGCCATTCCCTGCAAATCGTTCTTGAAATTTACTCAGCGCATCAGGACCAAGAATAAGTCCCTCAAACATAGCCTCGAATCATTTAGCGATCTCTTCTGTCGTTGACAAAAGGCCACCGTTTCCTCGAAGCGTCCATGACGGACCATCCTCCAGCCAAGGCTGATCAAGCGGTGTGCCTTGAGCCGCACCCTGAGATCAGTACACACCCCATAAGGATGAGATAGGTATGAGCTAATTTGAACATCTTTTTACTTGGTTTTGACCCATATAAAGAGCTGCATAACTGTTTCCATTACCGGCTGCAGCTCTCCCTTTATCAGGGACAATCAACTTTCAGCGAGATCGATTGCATGGACATTGTTAGGCTTGGGGCTGTTGTTGTGTGGTGCAGTGTATGCCACCTCCTCCAGCTGCGATCGCATCAATATTTAACTGTACGATGTCACGGTTAGGATATAGGTCTTGTAATATCGATTTTGCCTTACTATCTGCTAAATCATCACCAAACTCTGGAACGATTACGGCTCCATTTACGATATAGAAATTGATATAGCCTGCTGCAAACTCTTCCGTTTCAAAAGTAGGGCGAATTGTTTGCGGATTCTCCAGCACGATAACCTCTAGTTGATGTCCATCAGCATCCGTCTCAGAGCGGAGTATATCTAGATGAGTTTTTGTAACGGCATGATCGAAAAAGGCCGGATCAGGTTCATATGCGGCAACGACCACCCCCGGACGGATAAAACGAGCGTAAAAGTCGATATGGCCATCGGTAATGTCTCTGTCACGAATGCCCGGGAGCCAGATGATCTTACGTAAACCTAGCAGTGGTTTAAGCAACCCTTCAAACTCAGACTTACTCATATCTGGATTGCGATTTTGATTGAGAACACTGCTTTCAGTGATCATCGCTGTGCCGTGGCCATCGACTTCAATAGCGCCTCCTTCTAACACTAATTGGGTTGCGATCGTCTGGCTACCAACTTGTTCAGCAACAAAATGAGCAACTCTAGCATCATGGCCATATGCTTGCTTCTGACCCCAGCCATTAAAATTAAAGTCAATTCCCTTAATTTTTCCCCGGTCACTTTTGACAAAAATAGGGCCAGTGTCACGCATCCATAGGTCATCTAGCGGGCAAATGACTAAGTTAACTGATGAACCAAGCTTTTGGGCAGCAAGGTCATAGTCTGCCTCTCGAACTAGCATATGTACAGGTTCATACTCAGCGATTGATTTAGCGATCGCGACTAAATTTTCTTGAACCTCTGGAAGAAGCCTATGGCCCCAGATTTTACTGCTTGCACCAAATGCCATCCAGGTACGCTCATGGGGTTCTGATTCATCAGGCATTCGCCAGACGAGATCAGTTGTAATAGTCTCTGCATTATTCAAACGACTACAACCTGCAAATATTTGATGCATTAGTATAGACCCTGCGGAAGTAGCGGTAAATTGAACCAATGCTCGTCGTTTCATCGCAGTCTCCTCCACACAGGTTAGCTAAAGAGAAATTTGCTGCACACCGGTGAAGTTGTGCGGCGGTGGGTGTTTTAGCATTACCATCTGAATTTTACACTCCGTCCGCTCTTGCATAGGGTTGGGCATCAAGGTCAGGGGCTTTGTCCGTGTCTGTCTTAGAAACTATATTAGACTGCGATCTTGCTTCAAGGAATTTATGAGCTAAACGGAAGTTGTGAAACCCGCACGCTGTTTCCATCACATCATCCACAAATCCCTCCACATCACCCATCTGGATGGTGCCACCATTGCTTCTTCCCATAGCTAGAGAAGTGCAGAATGCATTTGTGGTCAGTGCTTTAGGGTAGGTCCTGCTTTCTTGCCATCAGGTCTAAATAGTGACGGATCTAAACCTCGGATGACGGTTATAGTAAAGAGTTTTTCTCTCGTCGCTTCAGTCACAATCTTTTACTTGACGAGCACTGGCCATAGAGCGTATGTTCTTTTTAGGGCTGTGGCACTACCATGGCCTAACTTCAGAACTCAATATTTGGCACTGTCGGCGGGTGCTTGCAACACCGCGCCGACAGCTAACTTCCAGGATTGAACCGCAATCCCGGCAGCTTTGGCCATTATGGCCCAGTAGCTCCGATTTGCAAAATCTCTGAGGAGTCGCTGGGCATTGGGTTTTGGCTCCACCCTCCTAGGGTTGTGCCCTCGGCGCAGCTCCAGGGGGGACCTGTACCATATCCGGAGACCAAATCCCATGTTTCAAGACTCAACCCAGGGCGCAGGGGCGTCCAACGTTCCCCCTGCCAACAACACTCTGCCCGAATACGACTATGAGAACGTCAACCACACGCTGTTTGGCAGTCTCACGGCCATCCTGAACACTATAAAACTGCTGCACAAGCTCAACTATGCTGAACCCAACGACTGGAGCCGACCGCTGCCAACGGGGCGACCCAATGAAATGATGGCCATTTTGACCCGACGGGTTAGGGTTAATTGACGCTAGTGCTGTCTCTTTAGCAGACAGCACTCGGTGAGCGGTGGGTTTTGAACCCGGCGCGGGTTATGCCACCTAGCCGATCTCGCGGTTGGGTGGGTGGCATTAGCTCACTCACCAGCTTAAGGGCATCACGCTATAATTTGGCCAGTATTCTCTAGTTGTAATGGATTCTAGGGCTTTGCCGAATAATGCGGTTTACTTTGATCTCGATGGTACGCTGCTTGACCCCAAAATTGGCATCACCCCATCGATTCAGTACGCCCTAGAACAGCTTGGATACAATAGATATTATCGGAAATAGTGAGAAATAGTCTCTAATGCTTTTATTCTCTGGCTCACTTTTACGATCTCTTGAGACTCAACAGATCGTTAGCAATCGCTGTGCCTAGCAACACTAGCCCACAGCCCAACAGCATTGACGGTGTGATCGCTTCTTGTAGGACAATTGCCCCCCATACCATGGCAAATATGGGAATCAGATAGGTCACCGTTAACGCCTTAGTAGACCCAACGTTTTGAATCAGCCTAAAAAAGAGGATATAGGCAAAGGCTGTGGATACGATGGCCAGGGCCAGAACGGAGATAACAACTTTAGCAGACGGTGCCTGGGTGGGGACAGTGAATGGTAGTGCTGGGATAATAACTAGGGCTGCTCCGAGCTGGCTACCAGTTGTAGCAACCAATGACGTTACACCGCCCAGGTTTTGCTTAATGTAGGGAGCCGCGATCGCATAGGTCAACGCCGCCGATAGACTGGCTGCAACCGCAATCAAAAAACCAGGTGTCGCTGCGATCGGTTTCCATCCGACTAAAATAACAACGCCCATAAACCCGAGCCCAAAGCCAACTATCCGAGCCGGTGTTAGTTTCTCATGTAGCCAAACAGCGGCCACCACGGTACCAAAAAGGGGAGCCGTTCCATTCAAAATGGAAGTAAACCCGGCGGGTAGGGATACCGAGGCAAAGGCCAGCAACAAAAAAGGAATGGCTGAATTAAGACAGCCAACCATCAATAGGGTGACCAAATTGCGCCGTAACTCCCCCATTAGCCCCAGCTTGAGTAGAACCGGTAGCAGGACCAGCCCTGCCAACAATACGCGCAGTTCAATCAGCCACACCGGCCCTAAAACCGGAGCCGCAATCCGCATAAATAGAAACGAGCCGCCCCACAGAGCGGCCAACAACAACAGCTCAGCAACGTCTGAAACTTTCATGGTTGCGCCTCACTTCGACCCGCTTCCCAACCCAAAAGAACGGTTTTACGATCTAATCCCCAGCGATAGCCGCCGATTTCACCCGTACCGCGTATCACCCGGTGGCAGGGAATCAGATACCCCACCGGGTTACGGCCCACGGCATTGCCAATGGCACGGGCGGCGGTGGGTTTACCAATGGCGGCGGCTAGCCCCTGGTAGGTGGTGAGTTCACCAAAAGGAATCTGCAACAGGGCTCGCCACACCTGCATTTGAAAATTTGTTCCTTTGATGTGGAGTGTTAAAGGAGACTGACAGGCGGTGTAAAAGATGCGATCGCAAATCTTCGCAGTTGTCTGCTGGTCACAAACAATATCAGCATGGGGCCATTCCACACCCAGCTGTCGTAGGGCCAGTTCTTTATCCGCATTATCCAAAAATCGTAGCGTACAAATACCCCGAGCCGTGTTCGCAATCAGACAGCGCCCAAAGGGAGTTCCATGGATACCGTAGTAAATTTTCAACCCCCGACCCCCCGATTTAAACTCCCCCGGCGACATGGCCTCTATGGTTACAAACAGATCGTGCAATCGGCCTGGACCCGATAATCCTGACTCAACAGATAGCTCTAGAAGACTTTTTGTAGTCGCGATTTTTGACTTGGCATATTCCAGGGTGAGATACCGTGAAAACCGCTTTGGACTAATGCCAGCCCACTGGGTAAACAACCGCTGAAAGTGATACTCACTCAGGTTGACATGGTGGGCAATCGTGGCCAGATCGGGATGGTCCAAATAATTTTGGCGAATAAAAACAATCGCTTTGGCCATACGGTCATAGGTTTCCCGATCATTGGCTGTGGCGCTAACTAGTGAATCCATGCTAGTGTCTTAGATTGCTTATCGCTCTTACCAAGATACGCACGGCCAAGGATGAAAACCACCCGTTTCTTGCTAAAGGGCTTTCAGTTAAAGAAAGGACCATCCTTCCCTTTTTTCCCTCCCCAGCTAAAACTGGTATTCTACATTTCCTGAAATAACCGACTTTAGTTTGATATTCCTTAAAGGTTATGACCAATTGCCAGGTTTTTACCTTAAATAATGCACATTTGGTATATCTGCTATCTATTTAGGGGTAGGGCCTTCAGTAGGATTGTGCAGTTGGTCCCCAAGGAAAAAATACATGAGTGGAAATGCAGGTCGGGTTCAGGCAGTTAGCCAAATTGTCAGTCGAACGCCAATGTCTCCCAAAACGCCTTTACGACTCGAAGACATATGGGCAGAGAATGTTTTTAGTCTGGCAAAGATGAAGGCGAGTCTACCAAAAGCTGTCTTTAAGTCGGTTAAAAAAACTGTTACCACAGGCGAAAAGCTAGATCCATCCGTTGCTGATGCCGTGGCTGCAGCCATGAAAGATTGGGCTACTTCCAAGGGAGCGCTCTACTACGCCCACGTCTTTTACCCAATGACCAACCTGACCGCTGAAAAGCATGACGGTTTTATTTCCGTTCAAGGGGACGGCAGCGTTATATCAGAATTTAGTGGCAAACTGCTGGTGCAGGGTGAGCCAGACGGCTCTTCATTCCCTAACGGTGGTATCCGAGGAACGTTTGAGGCTCGGGGCTACACGGCATGGGATGTCACCAGTCCAGCCTACATTATGGATACGGACAACGGTTCTACCCTATGCATTCCCACCGTTTTTGTTTCTTGGACCGGGGAAGCCCTAGACAAAAAAGTTCCACTTTTACGCTCCATTGCTGCGATGGACGAAGCAGCCAGCAGAGTTCTGACAATCCTGGGTCACACTGATGTAGCCCACGTCAATTCTAGCTGTGGAGCCGAGCAAGAGTATTTTCTGATTGATGCTGCTTTTGCTAGCCAGCGACCCGATCTGCTCCTGTCTGGGCGGACACTGTTTGGCAAAGCACCAGCCAAAGGGCAAGAGTTTGACGATCACTATTTTGGTGCAATTCCAGAACGGGTGCAGGTCTACATGCAAGATGTAGAAGAAACGCTTTACAAGCTGGGTATTCCGGCCAAAACTCGTCATAACGAAGTGGCCCCAGGTCAGTTTGAAATTGCCCCATTTTTTGAGGCGGCAAACGTGGCTAGCGACCACCAGCAGTTGCTCATGACGGTACTGCGCCACATGGCCAAAAAGCATGGCTTTATATGTCTACTCCACGAAAAGCCCTTTGCTGGCATTAATGGATCTGGTAAGCATGTCAACTGGTCGGTTGGCAACGCTACCCAGGGTAATCTGCTGGATCCCGGTGACTCTCCCCATGAGAATGCTCAGTTTTTGGTCTTTTGCGGTGCGGTCATTCGCGGTGTTCACAAATATGGTCCGCTGATGCGAGCGGCAATTGCCACAGCTAGTAACGACCATCGTTTAGGTGCCAATGAAGCTCCCCCGGCAATCATGTCGGTGTACTTAGGAACACAGCTTGAAGAAGTGTTTGAACAAATCAAATCTGGAGCCATTACCGGATCTAAAAAGAAAGGTGTGATGGACCTGGGTGTAGATGTGCTGCCGCCCCTGACTAAAGACGCGGGCGATCGCAACCGCACCTCTCCCTTTGCCTTTACCGGTAATCGGTTTGAGTTTCGCGCGGTGGGGTCTAACCAGTCGGTATCAGGCCCGCTGATTGTCCTTAATACCATGCTGGCAGACTCCCTAGACTGGGTAGGTAACCGTCTAGAAGCCGAGATTTCTAAAGGCTCTGAACTCAGCATGGCTATTGTCACCGTTCTCAAAGATGTGATGGACGAGCATGGCAGTGTTGTCTTTGGTGGCAACGGCTACTCTGAAGAGTGGCATAAAATGGCCGTCGAAGAACGCGGGCTGGCTAATTTACCGACCACCGCCGATGCCCTACCTGTCCTAAAAGAAGAGTATATTGAAGACCTGTTTAAGAAAACGGGTG
The DNA here is from genome assembly GCA_039814735.1 of Cyanobacteria bacterium P01_A01_bin.15. Lineage (GTDB taxonomy): Bacteria > Cyanobacteriota > Cyanobacteriia > Phormidesmidales > Phormidesmidaceae > Leptothoe. The sequence goes on along the minus strand of JBCCAQ010000014.1, from coordinate 1,315 downwards.
TATTGACACCGGTCGAACTTGAAAGCCGCTTTGAGGTGTACGCCGAACAGTATATTCTCTCAATTGAGGTGGAGGCCAAGCTGGTGATCGATATGGCTAAAACCGTCATTTATCCAGCGGCTGTTGAGTACCTGTCCAAGCTGTCGTCGACGATTGCAAGTCTAGCCGATTTGGGAGTCACCTTTGAAAAAGAGAGCGCTCAGAAAATCGCTGATTTGACCAATTCAATGATGACAGCTGTTACTAAGCTGGGTGACGCCGCTGAAAAACACGATTTTGGTAGTACATCCGAGCACATGGCCTACTGTGCATCTACCATTCGTCCGTTAATGGATGAAGTTCGCGGGTATGCCGATGCGTTGGAAGGCGAAATTGCTGACGACTACTGGCCGTTGCCTACGTATCAGGAGATGTTGTTTATCAAGTAAGTTCAAGTTTGAGACAATCTAGGGATAAGGATTGTATAAGAGCCAAAAATTGCGTCTGCAGAGGTTGCCATAGAACGCCTGTACGACAAAAAATAGGGCCTAATTAAATTCTCAATCCCTAGTGCAGTTTAAAGTAGAGGCAAGGATAGTTTCCTTGCCTCTTTTTTTTACAACCTAACAAGTCACACCTAATCCAAATGTAGTAACCCTCATTTAAGGTGGACAGTTCCGTAAGGGCAATCCCCCACGTGCACCCTGGGGCATCGGAGTCTAGCGGCGATTAAATCTACCTCTCGCCGAGCGATTCGAGCGCCAGCGATTGTCATCATCTCGCCGGTCTTCTATCTCATCTCGAATGTCGTCAAAGTCATCATCATCCCGCCGGTCTTCTATCTCATCACGAATATCATCCCAGTCGTCATCGTCCCGCCGGTCTTCTATCTCGTCACGGATATCGTCAAAGTCGTCGTCATCCAGGTCAGGGCGACTCGGGAAATTGCGGAACTGCGCTACGTGCTCGGGGCCTATACCAGAGGGGAATATAGATGTTTGAGTATAGGCGGTGGCTGCACCGCTAAGCCCTGTGACCAGTCCCACCGTAGCCATTAACAAAAACAGAGATTTTGAAACAGTATGTCCCATGATTGATGTTCTCCCTATGGGTAATTTGAAGGGTTGGATCTTTAATAAGTGATCACTTACTTATTAATAGCGCATCGATTGTTTGGTCTTGAATACCCTGGCCACAATTTGAATTGTCACAGGATGAGACGGCAAGCTGGTGGGCACGCTGTCGGAGTCCGATTTGATGCAGCGGGAGTCGGGGGTCTCCCCCCGACCGTTTGTCATGTTTCTGGATCTGGCTATCTATCTCAAGAACCCTCGCG
>JBCCAQ010000175.1:0-11722 GCA_039814735.1 Cyanobacteria bacterium P01_A01_bin.15 | reverse complement strand
TTCGGGTTTACCGTGGGTGGCCCAGCGGGTATGGCCAATGCCCAAACGGGCTGAGTCTTCTAGCCCGTCTAGCTTATCCTGGAGATTTTGTAGCTTGCCCTTGGCCCGCACTCGGTTGAGCTGACCTTCACCGATGGTGGCGATACCGGCTGAATCGTAGCCCCGATACTCCAGCTTGCGTAACCCCTCAATCAAAATGTTACTAGCGGCCCGAGTCCCGATGTAGCCGACAATTCCACACATGTATGACGTCTCCTTTAGCTCTTAACCAAACGATGGCAACCCATTGATTTTGCTGAACCCAGCCAGTTCTAATTAACGTGATTTTAGACCTATGGCTGCTTGAGCGCTTTGGTGAAATCTAACACACGCCCCCTGGTTCGATAGCGTAAAATATCAGGGCTCTTACGCAGCTTCCCCAATGGTCGCCACCCTTCCTTCCAAAAATGCCAAAAAGCTAGAAGCTCGTCTACGGGGTCTAGTCGGCAAAGCGATCCATGACTACGCCATGATCGAAGCGGGCGACAAAGTGATGGTATGTCTGTCGGGGGGCAAGGATTCTTACACCATGCTGGCGATGCTGATGTCGCTGCAGCGCAGTGCGCCGATCGAGTTTGAGCTGCTGGCGGTCAACCTGGATCAAAAGCAGCCCGATTTTCCAGAGCATGTGCTGCCTGAGTATTTGGCGTCAGTGGGGGTGGCCTACCGCATTGTTGAAGAGGACACCTACAGCACGGTAACCCGGATCGTTCCTGAGGGAAAAACGATGTGTGGCCTGTGCTCTCGGCTGCGGCGCGGCGTTCTCTACCGGGTGGCTAGCGAAGAGGGGGCCACCAAGATTGCCCTGGGCCACCACCGAGATGACATTGTAGAAACCCTATTTCTGAATATGTTCTATGGCGGCAGGCTGAAGGCGATGCCCCCCAAGCTGCGCACCGATAGCGGCGAACACATTGTTATTCGGCCCTTGGCCTACTGTCCAGAGCACGATATTATTCGCTATGCTCGCTATCGGGAGTTTCCCATCATTCCCTGTAACCTGTGTGGGTCCCAAGAAAATTTGCAGCGAGCCAATATTAAAAAAATGCTGCAGCAGTGGGAAGCCGAGTTTCCTGGACGTACAGAAAGCCTGTTTCGCAGCATTCAAAACGTCTCGCCGTCCCAGCTGGCCGATGCGGATTTGTTCGACTTTAAGGGACTGACTTCTAATAAGACCAGATAAAAAACAAAGGGCTGCTCCTGTTTGGAACAACCCTTTGAATCTGTCTGACGTTCCTTAGAGCGGACGCCGGAGAGACATCTGACCCACTAGGACTTGATGGCTGCTTGCTCAGCGGGGGAAGCCTCAAAGCTCTTTTCTAGGTTCATCACCTGTTTGGCTTTAGCAGAAAGAGCACTCTTGTTGAGCCACTGGGTAATTAGGGCATCGACGGAAAACAGACCTGCTCCATTGATGGTAAAAAACAAAAAGATAGCGGCATAGATGGCCGACAGCTCTAAATAGGGCAGGCTGAGACCCGCTACCTTGATGTGGTGATACATGGCTACACACATGGTGCCAAACAAACCTAGGGCGGCAGGACGTGTGAGTAAACCAAAGGCAACCAGGGGAGCACCTAGTAGCTCGGTGTAGGCAGCAATATAGCTAAGAAAAATAGGAAACGGTAGACCCAGATAAGCCACATAGGCCTGGGCAAAGCTTTCGATATCCGCCAGTTTGTCAAAACCGTTGTGCACCATCATGATGCCAACGGTCACCCTGACAATGGCCAGCGTGGTTTGAGCCGCTAAATTTAAGTTGACGTTGGGTTTCAAAAGGGAAACTAAAGGATTGTTGATAGCCATAGTTAGAAGTCGCCTATGTGTATTGATATTTACGTATATTAAAAATTGTAACTAATTTATTAAGAAAAGTAATCAGAGAATGCCACGTAATCATTAGTTTTTGCTCAAGTTCATCCCTCAGGCTGATTTGGCGGCGACTCCAATGTCTGTATGAGCATTTCTGCGAACGCCTGGGGCTGTTCCCACGGCACACGGTGGCCAGCCTTTGGAATCGTTATGTGGGTAAGGCTGGGGCACTGCTGCATCAGCATGTCTCCCAGCTGGCCGTAGCGGCGATCGTCGCTGCCGGTGACATAGGTAATGGGGACCGATAGCTGGCGTAGGTGGGGTACCAGGTTATCCATACGTCCCTTTGAGTAACTTTCGAACGCCTGGGCGATTTTGGCGCGATCAAAGCTAGTTTCGGGTCGGGGGGTGGTGCAGGGGTAGCCACAAAAAACGGGTAGGGCATCCCAGTCCGCCAGGAGCTCGTCCCAGGGGTCGTGTAGGAAGCGGTTAGCCCAGATGCGATCGCGCCTCAAACCTTGCTCACCTGTCGTACCCGGATCCGCGCTCACAACAATCGCGCCCGCCCATAGCCCAGGCGAGCCAGCCAAGGCATGCAGGGCCAGCCGACCGCCGAGGGAGTAGCCCAGCAAATAGTGCTTGTCTTGGGAGCGGTCTGATCGATCGGCCACCTGCCCACAAAAACGTTCGGCCCAGGTCCAGCAGCTATTGGCCAAGGTATCCCACAGATTTACCGTTTGTACCTGTAGCTCTGGCTGGACGGTCTGCAACAATCCTTGGCTCAGACCGTTCCAAACGCTGGGCTGCTGTAAATTACCGTGGAGGCACCACAGGGTCAGCACGGCTAAACGCCTGTAGACTCGGCGGCCCATTCGAATGCGGCTGTTGCCGCTGCGGTTTGCTCGCTACCAAAAAGGGCCTCAGCAATACGCGGTGCGAAGGTAAATGTGTTTAACCCCTGGGTGGCTAGATAGGCGATGTCCTCCACGTCACGAATGCTGGCTGTAAGAATCCGAGTTGAACTTTGCACCCCGTTGAGTGCCCGCTGCATTTTGGCAAGGGACTCTCGACCATTGCGGCCTGAGTCACTGATCCGACCGAGATAGGGGGCCGCATAGTCGGCTCCTAGGGCGGCCGCAATCAGGATTTGCGGCACCTCATACACAGCCGTTAGCGTCACCCGCAGTCCGTCTGCGATCAGATTAGCGGCGGCTTCGGTGCCCAGCTGGGTGATCGGCACTTTGACGACTACGCGCCGATCGATGGCAGCTAATTCCTTGCCTGTGGCAATCAAAGCCGATTTGGTTTCTCCCCAGGTTTGGAGCTGAACTTCCTGGGCCCCGAGCCTCAAGGCTTTAGTCGCGAGCTGAGTCAGGGAATCGACTGTACAGGGCACCTGGGCCTGCTCCAGCAGCAATGGGTTGGAGGTGACGCCATAAAATATCCCGACGGGCAGCCAGGTTTCCCAGGCCGTTGTATCTGCTGTGTCTAAATACAAACGCAAACTCACGGGTCGATCTCCAGTCACTGCCCCGAGTATTTCACAGGAGCGATTACATGCCCACCTTAGACGGGTAAAACACCGATTTCTCGGAGCATGGTCACATGGTGACGCACGGGGACAAGGGTGTTGGCTAGCACCATGCCGCTGGCGGCAACAGCCGGTAGCCCAATCCCTGGAAAGGTGGAGTCACCACAGCACCACAGCTGCTTGAGCGGTGTTTGCGGTCCTGGAAAAACCCCTTGGCCAGCACGAATTGCCGGGCCATAGGAGCCGTGGTGGCGGCGGAGAAAACGACCATGGGTAAGGGGGGTGCCCACCAGCGTGACCTCACAGCGCGATCGCACATCCGGCACAACCCTCTCTAACGCCTGCCACATCACCTCAGCCCGCTTCTGCTTGAGCTGCGCATAGTCAGGACTACGACGGTCTAGACTTGCCCATGGTGCATAGGGCTCATTACCGGGTGTGTAAACATGGATCGTATGTTTCCCGGCAGGGGCCAGCCCCGGATCAAGCACCGATGGAATCGATATCAGCACCAGATTCTGTGGTGCATCGATCCCTTGGCTCCAGTCGTTGACAACAATATAGTGACAGGCTAAGTCTTTTAGCCCGGCCCCATCAATGCCCAAATGCAGATGCATAAAGCTGTCGCACTCAGGCGTTGTCTGACGCTTGTCGACAAATCGCTGTAGCTTTGGCGGTCGTGATGGCAACAGCTTGAGGGTATCCCAAATAGATGCGTTAGAAACAACAGCTTTGGTCGCCATAATCTCCTCGCCATTACGTAGCCGCACACCCACGGCGCGGTCACCGTCTAACAAAATCTCTTTAATATGGGCATTTAATTTGAGTTCGCCACCGTGCTTTTGCAGACCACGCACCAGCGCCGCTACTAGCGATGCACTGCCCCCCTGGGGATAGTCTAGCTGCACACCGGGGCGATACCAGTCGGCAAACATAAAGGCGACCTCTGCTGCAATGGTGCCATCTGCCGGCAGTCCCGACAGCAAAAAGCACAGCATGTCTAGCCAGTTGCGGGCAAAATCATCGTGGACCACACCGTCCATGATGCGGCTAAAGGGTCCGGTGAGTTTGGCTATCTGGGGTGCCTGCTTGAGCAGAGAAGGGAGAAAATGACCCACGGTTTGAACCGCGCCCAGGTCAAAACGCATAGCGGCGGGAGGAAGTGCGATCGCAGCTGCCCCCAGAGGCCGCATGACTTTCTGTAAATTACGCCATTCCTCTACAGCTTGACCCCCGCGCAGCGTCTGCAGTACCCCACAAAACTGGTCTGCCCCGACGGTTGTATCAAAATCTCCTTCCGGCAGACAGCAGCCCCAGGTATCGTAGTTTAGCCAGGTGGCATCCTCACCGATGGCATCTAGCACCTGGCGCAGCGGATTCGCAGACGGACTGTAGGAAAGACCTGAATAGAGAGATGGGCCAGAATCAAACAAAAAGCCAGTCCGCTCAAACCCATGGGCCGCGCCACCGGCAATGCTGTGGCTCTCACAGACAACAACGTCGTACCCATAGCGGGCCAGCAGGGCAGCACAGCACAGTCCACCTATGCCGCTACCGATGACAACAACTTCTGTACGCTCCATGCTGCTACCGCCTGTTTGATCCAGTCCTGTTTTAATATGACAGATTTAATCGGGCAGACCCAGGGACAGGGCGGCAAAAGGCCAACGTCCCTCGCAATACTTAAAAAAATAGCCATTTGTTACCAGGGTAGTCGGCTGCCATCCCATGAAAAAAATGAGCCGTTGTCGGCCAGGGTGACCTGACTGACAACGGTCATGAGTAAACCCACGGTTTTTTCAACTGGGAATAGCTTTTCGGGGGGAACACCGCGCTGAAAGGGTTCTGACAGGCGGGTATCGGTGGTACCAGGGTGAAGCATGACAATAGCTGTTTGCCGACAGCGACGGCTGTATTCGATGGCAGCCGTCTTTAAAAACATGTTTAAGGCGGCCTTTGAAGCGCGATAGCCATACCAGCCGCCCAGACGGTTGTCTTCTATACTGCCGATTTTGGCAGAGATCGTGGCAAAGATATTAGCCTGTTTATGGTTGAGCAGGGGCATAAGATGCTTGGCCAACAAAGCTGCGCCAATGCTGTTGACTTGAAAATAGCGCATCAGGTTGTCTGAGCGTAGCTGTCGCAGACCTTTTTCAGGGGTAATGGGGCCGTCGTGTAAAAAACCTACGCAGTTGATGACGATGTGCAACTCAGGTGAAATTGACTGCACCTGAGCCAGACCGCTTTGAATCTGGGTCTCCTCGGTGAGGTCCATGGTAATGCAGTGCAGGTTTTTGTGGGTGTTGGCCAGCTGGAGCAGCTCGGCTGATGTGCTAGCCGTGCGATAGGTGGCAAACACCTGCTCCACCTGTGGCTCGTTGAGCAGGTGTTTTACAAAGCCAAGACCGATACCTCGGTTGCCACCGATCACCAGGGCGTGACCTGACTGGATGCTGGAAAAAATTGTCACGGGTGGAGCGGTCATTGTTGTAGAGATATGGGGAGCAACCGGGCGTTAGCGTAAGATAGCGCAGGCAGTGTGGACACGCTATGTGGCATGAATAAATCGGTACTTTCTGGTATGAATCCATTTGCGGAACCCTCGGGCTTTGTTGCCGGGGTGGACCCGACAACGGCACCGGCGGGATCGGGGTGGTGGTTTGGGTTTTGTGGGTCGCGGCTTTTAGTGACAAAGGTGGCGGTGCAAAGCGGGCAGGGAGTCTGTGTGCCACGGGTGGAAAGTTTGGAGGATGTGGGGATTGGGGTGGTGCGATCGCAATACCTGGGCAACCTGGCAAACCGTCCCTGCTACGCGGCGGAACTAGCTCCAGATCTAACCCTGCCGCCTGATCTAGAGCTAGTGCCCCTGCGGGATCTGCACGGCCAGCTTGAGGAGCCTTTGTTTGCCCTGGCTGGTCGTGCGGTGCAGCTGGTGGACTGGGACCGCACCCATCAATACTGTGGCAGCTGTGCAACCCCGATGGAGCAGTCGCGCCATGAGCGGGTAAAACGCTGCCCTCGCTGCGGCCTGCGGCAATATCCCCGGCTTTCACCGGCGGTGATCATGCTGGTTTTCCGGGGGTCAGAGATCCTGTTGGCCCGTGCTCCTCGGTTTCGCCCTGGCATGTACAGCGTGCTAGCTGGCTTTGTTGAACCCGGAGAATCCCTAGAAGAAACCGTTGCCCGGGAGGTACGCGAGGAAGTCGGTATTGAAATCCAGGATATTCGCTACTTTGGTTCCCAGCCGTGGCCCTTTCCCAATTCGCTGATGGTGGGGTTTACCGCCCGGTACGCCAGCGGCAATATTGTTATTGACCCCACCGAAATCGAGACGGCGGACTGGTTTACTAGGGACTCTCTACCCCCTGTCCCCGGCAAGCTCAGCATTGCCAGAAAGCTGATTGACTGGTTTATCAGCACCCCGGAGCCAGGTGTACCATCCGATCCCCCCGTCGCTCCGTAGATTTCTGTAGATTTGGTGGCAGCAGCGCACACCGTCTAGCTGGGTCAACCCTAGTTGATGCGGTTTAATGCGATTTAATAATGGTAATCCCATCGTTGGAGTGTCTGATTAAGCCTATGGGGCCCATTGAATCTTGGGAAGACACGGTGTCGGATGTAGCTGTAGCCGATGCAGATCTCCTGGCATCTCTGCGCGCCGGTCAGGTGGAGGCACTGCGCACCCTTTACCAGCGATATGGTCGATTGGTGTATACCCTGGCCCATCGGATTCTCCATAGTGATGAAGAAGCTGAGGAAATTGCCCAGGATGTGTTCTTGACCCTGTGGCATAAAGACACCTACCAGTCTAACCGAGGCTCCTTGAGTCGCTATTTAGTGGTCTTGACCCGGTCGCGAGCCATTGACCGGCTGCGATCGCAAACCTCCCATCGACGGCGATTGCATAAATGGCATCTGCTGATGGCCGATGTGTCCCCTACCCCCCTAGATTTGGCTACCCTAAACGAACGGGGAGAACAGATCCGTCAGGCGCTGGCCAGCCTCTCAGAGAAGGAACGCCAGGTGATCGAAATTGCCTATTACGAAGGGTTGAGCCAGTCCGAAATCGCCCAGCATTTAGGGATTCCCCTAGGGACGGTCAAATCTCGATCTCGTCAGGCCCTACGCAAGCTGCGTCAGGCCTTACAGCCCCGACTCTAGCCAACTGTTTTTGTATTATTCCGTCTTTCCCAGATTATTATGTCGTTCGATTCGTCATCCACCTCAGATTCGCACCCCGACTGGCAGGATTTGCTTGCAGGCTATGCCCTGGATGATCTCTCACCGGAAGAACGAACAGCATTGACACAAATTTTGGCCGAGCGTCCCGACCTTAAGGCTGAGCTTTTGGCCTATCAAGAAACACTGGCCATGGTGCCCTATGCCCTGGATCCACGACCTTTACCGACAGATCTAGAGAAAACCATCGTTGCCGCCGTCCAGACAGCCCCGCCGCCCGCCACCCCAAACCGTTGGTCCAGGCTGTTCCGACGCCATGGGCTGCTAGCAGCAGCGGCGGCGACGCTGATCGTCATCGCCAGCGACAACTACCGTCTGCGGCAGCAGCAAGCAAGCCTGCGCACCCAGCTAGATACGGCCAAAACCGAGCTACAAGCCACAGAGCGGCTAGCCCAGGCCAACCAAAATGAACCTGATTATGAGCCTGTGATTGACATTTTGCGGCAGCCCAACGCCCTGGTGTATTCCCTCCAGGGCACCGGTGAGGCCCTGACCTCATCGGGTAGCTTGCTCACCCTGCCCAACCATTCAGAAGTGCAGCTGGTATCCCACAATCTTCCTGTGCTGCCAGCGGGGCAGGTCTACCGTCTGTGGGCGGTGGCCACCCAAGAGTCAGACCCGATGTTCTGCGGTGAATTTAACACTACTAAAATTGGCAATGTGCAGTGGCAGGTGCCAAATACCCTCTGCAATGCCACCCCCTTCAAGGTGATTATCACCGTCGATGCTCTGGCGGATCCCCCGGTACCGAAGGGGCCAGCTGTCCTCATGGGCAGCGCTGAATAGCTATCTTTATGTATCGAATACTACAAAAAATTAGGGCTGGTTTAGGGAAACCTCAGTAAAATCTCAGGCTTCCCCCTCATCCTGGTAATTAAAACAGTTACGTGTGATACCAGGAGGCCCTATGAAACGCGTTTATTTTTTAGTTGGGTTCACAAGCGGGTGCCTGGCCGCTGCAATAGCGCTATTAGCTATGCCAGGACGTTCCACCGCTGTCCGATTGGAGCCACAGCTCGAAACCAGCGCCCCCCAGGTTGATGCCACCATTGAGGAATGGCGCTGGCGGGATATGGCATTGCAGACTCTCTAGGTTGCTAGCTCAGGTTGAGGGGATCGATATCAATGGTGAGTCTGACGGATTTGGGTAGGTGCGATCGCAGCTGGGTCAGATCCGGCACCGGCTGATTTAGCGGTAGTTTTAATAGCACATGCCAGCGATAGCGCCGGGCGACTCGAAAAATGGGAGCCGGGGTGGGGCCGAGTACGGTTGGTCCCACCAGGCTGCTTTCTAGATCCTCGGTTTCTAGGTCAGCCGTTTCAGGTCCAATCAGATCTTTGAGCTGGTGGGCACAGCGCTGGGCAGCTGTTTCTGCCTCGCCTGCCACCGGACTGGTGAGCCGCAGCAGCACCAGTCGACCGTAGGGCGGGTAGCCCAACAGCTGGCGATGCTCGATTTCATACTGGATAAAGTCGGTGTAGCTGTGGTCCTTTGCCGCCCAAATGACCGGATGGTCCGGCGTGTAGGTTTGTAAAATTACCTGACCGGGTCGTTCCCCCCGCCCCGCTCGCCCTGCCACCTGGGTCAGGGTTTGAAAGGCCCGCTCCCCTGACCAATAGTCCGACATATGCAATAGCCCATCGGCGGCCACCACCCCCACCACGGTAATTTGTGGCAGGTCAATTCCCTTGGTGAGCATTTGTGTGCCCACCAGGACATCGGCCTCGCCAGCGGCAAACCGCTCCAACAAGGCCCGGTGAGCCCCCTTGGCCCGAGTGGTGTCGCTATCAAACCGCAGACAGCGCAGTCCTGGAAACTGGCTTTGCAGTTCCTGGGCGATCCGCTGGGTACCACTGCCAAAGTATTTTAAGTAGGGCGATTTACAGTTGGGGCACCGCTCAGGATGGGGCTGTCCGTAGCCGCAGTAGTGGCATCGCAGGTAGGCCGGTCCGTCATTTTTCGGCTGGTGGTAGGCCAGGGAGACATCACAGTGCGGACATTCCATGACATGGCCGCAGCTGCGACAGGAGACAAACCGGCTGTGCCCCCGCCGATGGATAAACAACAGCCCCTGTTCCCCCCGAGCCTGCATCTGCCCTAAGGCTTCCTGCAGGGAGCGGCTAAAGACCGAGCGATTCCCCGCCTGTAGCTCCTCTCGCATATCCACAATATGGACCGGCGGTAGGGGGCGGTGGTGGACTCGGTGGGGCAAGGCCAAATACAGGACTGGTTTGTTGCTTGGCTGCTGACCCATGGGTTCTTGAGTATCAACCCAAGTCTCCACCCCCGGCGTAGCCGACCCCAACACCAGCGGACACCCCGCCATTTGCGCCCGCCACCGAGCTACCGTACGGGCGTGATAGCAGGGGGCCGGCTGGTCTTGTTTAAAGCTGCTGTCATGTTCTTCGTCAAGGATAATCAGCCCCAGGTGGGGCAGCGGCGAGAAGATGGCCGAGCGGGTGCCGATCACCACCTGGGGGCGACCGTCGAGCATCTGTCGCCAGGTGTCATAGCGTTCACCATCGGACAGGCCGCTGTGGTACACACACACCTGATCACCAAAGCGGGCTCGAAACCGGTCGGTAAGCTGGGGGGTGAGGCCAATTTCAGGCACCAGCACCAAAACAGAGCGGCCTGCCTGGAGCCGCTGCACAATAGTCTGCAGGTATACCTCTGTTTTGCCGGAGCCGGTCACGCCGTGGAGCAGGACCTGGGTGTAGCGAGTGAGGCGGTTGAGGGCGGCAACCACCGATTGCTGGTCGGAGGTTAGGGCCTTGGGCCGATCCGCTGGAGCCTGGGAGTGACTGCCCACCCGCAGCAGCTCTCGGGGCTCGATGGCCAGGTAGCCTTTGGCCGCTAGTCGCTGCAGCGTGGTGCTGGTGGTGTGCAGCCGCTGGAGGGCATCACTCAGCCACAGATCTCCGCCGTAACGCTGTAGCGTCACCAAAATCTCCCGCTGACGCTGGGTCAGGGTCTCTGCTGGGGACCGGCTGGGAGCCGTCAAACATACCGCCTGACGCTGCTGCGGACGCGGCGGTGTCGGTATGGCCAAATAGCTCTCTACCCACCCATCGCTGAGCAGCTGACGGAGCCCCGTGCTGGCCTGCTGATGCTGCCGTTGCAAATAGCGCCACGTGTAATCACCCTGGGGGGAGCGGCGCAGGGCCTCTAGCAGGCTTTGGGCCGGTAAACCGAGCGGCGGAGACGACCGTAGGGTTGGATCGGACGCGGTGGGTTTGAGTCGAATTCTGCGTTGAGAACTGATTAATAAACCAGGTGGTAAAGCCGTTCGGATAACTTGAATCAGGGGTGTCTGGTAATAATTAGCAACACGTTCTAATAATTTCCAATAATCTTTAGAAAAGAAGTTTCGACTGATAACAGTATCAATGGAGCGAAGCTCATAATCGAGGGTCGATATCGATGCCAATGGGCGTAATCGAATTGCGATCGCACCCAGCTGACGACCGCCGAATGGAACGCTGACAATATCGCCAGGTTCAACGGTGTGATTTTTAGGAAATCTATAGGTATAAAGTCCCTGCACACCGGGACAATCTACCAAAACTTCAACGACCTCAAAATCTGATGGGACCTGGGATTCAGGCTGAGACATGCAATCTAAACTGGCGACAAATGTAGGCGTCTATAGACGTCATAACAAATAAAAAACATCAGCAACAAATACCGTCAGATTGTTAGCTGAAATACAAAGAAAGAAAGTGCTCCTAAAACTAGCTCAAAGGAATATGTCATGAAATCTTTACATGCCGCAAAGAATAGAATCAAACGTTACAAAATCTATAAAAACCTTAGGAGGCAATAGTTTTCGTCGCTCAAAAAATATCACAGTGGACAGTGTTACAAAATGGTGTTGGTATAGTGTAGATGTATCTGCAACGTAGTCTCACCCAAATCCTATAGACAGCAGTACCCCTCGATTGCGTTTCAAGAATCCTCCAGACAAAGAACTCTTTTTCGGAACTATGGCTTCTTCTGTTAACTCCTCCGAAACAGTCGTGATTGAACCTTGGACTGAGGCCGAAAAAACTCCCAAACCCCAGTCTGACAGTCGTCAACCTAATGAAGAATCCAATGCT
>JBCCAQ010000350.1:0-4092 GCA_039814735.1 Cyanobacteria bacterium P01_A01_bin.15 | reverse complement strand
TAGCACAAAAGCCTGCATCGCTATATCCACTGATAAACCACCTTCAGTGATTTTGCGAATCAGGTCAAACAGCGCTCCCACGGAGACCAAAATGGAGGAAAAAGCGCCGACGCCAAAGAGAAACGGCAGCGAAAGCTCCTTGGCAATATATCGATCCATGATCGATAGGGATGGCCACCAGGGGAAGCCAAGGATAGGGGCGGTGGTGGGCGGATGGGGGCTGGTTGCCATAAACAGGTGGACCTAAAAGGGAGCAAAGTTAATGGGGAAAGCGGTCAATGGCTATTGGCACGGTCACTCACCTACCGCAAATCACAGCTTAAAGTCGTCGCCTAAATAGTGCTCGCGTACCAGGGGGTTATTGGCGAGATCGTCAGCGCTACCATAGGCCAGGATACGACCATCGCTCATGATATAAGCTCGATCAATAATTCGCAGGGTTTCACGCACGTTGTGGTCAGTGATGAGAATACCCATGTTGCGATCGCGCAGCTGGGATACGATCGTCTGGATTTCCGAGACTGCAATCGGATCCACACCCGCAAAGGGCTCATCGAGAAAAAGAAATGTGGGACCCTGTTGCCCCGATGCCAGGGCTCGAGCCAGCTCTGTCCGGCGGCGTTCACCGCCAGACACCTGTATACCCAGGGTATCGGCTATTTTTTCTAACCGAAATTCCTGCATTAGTTTTTTCAGACGTGGGGCGCGCTCGCTTCTGGGAACATGGGTCTGTTCCATGACCAGCCGAATATTGTCTTGGACCGTCAGATTGCGAAAAATACTCGCCTCCTGGGCTAGATAGCCAATTCCCAAACGAGCCCGCTCATGGATGGACAGGTTTGTAATCTCACGATTGTCTAAACGTATGGAGCCTTGATTGGGGCGCTCTAAACCGGTAGCCATATAAAAGGTGGTGGTTTTACCGGCTCCGTTTGGGCCTAGCAGGCCAACAATTTCTCCCTGGGCCACCGATAGGCTGACCCCCCGGACAATTGTTTGTTTTCCATAGACCTTATGAACATTTTCTAAGGCAAGCACAGCCCCCGGCTGTGTCGAGCTATTGGCAGCAGAATCAACGGCAGGGGAGAGCATTTACTCGTCGGAGGGTAGGGCAAAAGTAGGCAGTTCAGCAGGTAGTGCTGGCAGTGCTGGTGCTGGTTCTACGGGCTGTTGGGCCGCTGCAGGTTCTTCTACCGGCTCTGGCAGCACATATACCGACTCCACCTGTTCATTGGCGTTGGGAGTCGCCACAAACCGTCCTTCATCGATTAGATAGGTGACAATTTCAGCCTGTAGGGTATTGGCCTCCTGTTGTACAAAAACGTTGCCCGTCAGAATGATTCGCCGCTCACGACTGTAGTACTGAGCCTGGGCCGAGGTCGCATAAATCGCCTCTTCGGGATAGTCAATTTTTACATTCCCCCGGGCGGTAATGATGCCCGTATTGGCGTCAGCTTCTTGAATATCTGCCCGTAGCTTAATAGAGCCTCCAGATTGGGCCTGGGATGGGACCATCCAGCTGCTTCCCACGATAAGTGCTCCCACCATGACAGCGCTGAGCCGCCAAACCAGTTTAGGAAGAGGGTACCTATACATCTGGCCTCGCTGTACAACCATGCTTTACTCTCTGATATTGCCCATTATCTAATCTAACCGCTGATGGTCTCAACAGCCCTGGCTCTAGCACAGTTATGTAACTGGCTTGATGATGCCTGCCAGGGGCTATGCGGATGGTCGCTTCAGTCCAATACTACAGTTCTAGAGATGCCGTATCCGAGCAGGTTGTTCAGGCTGTATGAATTGTAGGTGTAGATAGTTTATTTTCGCTGTTAGCTACACCATCTAATAAGTCATTTTCTGCTTCTGCTGACCGGTTGGATAAAACAGCAGCTAGCTGGTGCACTTGGTCAGGACCGGTGGCTTGTAATGCGCTCAGCCAGTCCATTGCTTGATCTGTCAAATTGGCCAGGTTGATGCCACCGTAGCGCTCTCCATAGGCATGCAGTCGATGACTGCCCTCCCCCAGCAGTATGGCCGCTCCCTGCCAGTTGAGATTACTCAGGTGGTAGAGCCCTACAGCTATTTGAAGAATCCCCTGGTAAAACCCTTTATCAGATGTTTTGGCTTCCATCCAGATGGCCTCCAACGTATCGTGACAGGCGTAGTAGTCGCCTTGGTTAAACTGCTCGATGCCTTGCCAAAATTCGACAGGCTGAGCGCTATTACTGGAAAAATCAGCTGACATAGCCCAGGGGATGATGAATCTTTAATCTATATAAACTTGTTGCAGATGTTATCCTCCACTTTGAGTGTGTGTTGTTTGGAGTGTCAAGTATGGTTATGTCTCCCCTGGTGCCTCCGCCGGCTAACTTTGGTATCGGCTGGAATCCCCTGGGATTGCCAAACACCCCCCTGTTTGGCACGGATGGAATTCGTAGTCGAGCCGGGGACTTGCTGACGGCTCCTCTCGCATTGCAAGTGGGGTTTTGGGCCGGACAAATTTTGCGGCAGCAGCATGCGGGAGCACTGGTGCTGGGCCAGGACTCCCGAAATTCTAGCCCGATGATCGCGGCCGCCCTTGCGGCGGGACTAACGTCGGCGGGACTGGAGGTTTGGGATATGGGGCTCTGTCCAACGGCGGCGGTGGCCTACATGGCAGCTGCTCCTGGGACCGCAGGCGGAATCATGATTTCGGCCAGCCACAATCCCCCGGCAGACAATGGGATCAAATTTTTTGGAGCTGACGGCACCAAATTACAGAGGTCAATTCAGGTAAAAATTGAGCAGGCCCTGCGTCAGGGGGAATGCTCAGGAGCCTTTAATCCTGGGAACCAGTGGGGCAAAACCTATCAACGACCGGAACTAGTGGAGCGCTATGTAGAGTCTCTACATCTTCCATTTCCAGAGCAACCCTACTTAGGGAAGATGCGAATAGTTTTAGATCTGGCGTGGGGAGCCGCCACCCGTTTGGCCCAGGCCGTTTTTGAAGCCACAGGGGCTGAGGTGATTGTGATCCACGGCAGCGCCGATGGTAATCGAATTAATGCCAACTGCGGTTCTACCCATTTAGCCCCCCTTAAAGCTGCCGTCAATGAGCACGATGCCGACATTGGGTTTGCCTTTGACGGAGACGCGGATCGGGTGATGGCTGTTGATAGTCAGGGCCGGGTGGTCAATGGTGACTACATTCTTTATTTTTGGGGAAAAACCCTAAGGCAGCAGGGGCAGCTACCGGACGATACGATCATTTCAACGGTGATGGCCAATCTAGGCTTTGAGCGGGCCTGGGAAAACCTGGGTGGAACGCTGGTCCGTACCCAGGTGGGCGATCAGTATGTCCATGCCGAAATGGTTGCTCGAGGAGCGATGCTCGGTGGTGAACAGTCGGGCCATATTCTTTGTCACCACTACAGTTTGACGGGGGATGGGATTTTGACGGCGCTCCATCTAGCAGCGTGGTTAAATCAGGCTGAGCGTTGCCTCCCCGATCTGCTTGACCAAAGCTTTGCCCTCTATCCTCAGCAGCTAAAAAATGTGCGGGTAAACAGCCGCGAGGAGCTGCGTCATTGGTCAGATTGTGAGCCTTTGCAGCAAGCCATTACCAAAGCCGAGTCCGCCATGGGTGACCAAGGACGTGTACTAGTCCGGGCATCGGGCACCGAGCCTTTGATTCGGGTCATGGTGGAGGCGGCGGACGCCGATTTAGTGGCCCATTGGACCGATGCTTTGGCTGAAGTGGTGGCGATGCACCTGGCTGGGTGAGTAATTTTCCCCCTGACTTGCCGTGCCTATCTGGATGTGAGATTATGGATCTCCTGTGTCAATAATTGCTAACTAGCACAACCATGGCTAAAGGCGTTCGCATTATCATTACGTTGGAGTGCACAGAGTGCCGTAGCAACACGAGTAAGCGCTCTAAGGGCGTTTCCCGCTACACCACTCAGAAAAATCGTCGGAATACCACCGGTCGATTAGAGCTGAAAAAGTTCTGCACCTATTGCAATACCCACACTGTTCATAAAGAGATTAAGTAAGGACCACCATGGCCTATTTTCGTCGTCGGGTTTCGCCCATTAAGCCCGAGGAAAAGAT
>JBCCAQ010000049.1:0-22869 GCA_039814735.1 Cyanobacteria bacterium P01_A01_bin.15 | reverse complement strand
CGACCGCCCTTGAACCCACGCCACAGCCTTGCAAGAAGAAGCAACCACGCCACAACAGCGTCTCCATGTCGTCGCCGAACGTCGACGACCGCAAGGGCGTCTAACTCCCCCACGGCCCCGCCACCCGACTCGCGGGTTAATCGTGCCTGGGCCAGGGTAAAGACGACGGGAATTACGCGAGTATAGTTGGAGGCAATGGCCCGCCAGCCTAGATCGGCTAGGAACCATGTCCACAGTGCTGGACCTAGCCAGGCAAAGACGCTGCGCATGGCTCCGTAGCGGGCGGCGTTGAGCGCCATGCCACGGGAGGCCAGATGAACCGCCACGCGACCCTGGACTTTGCTGCCCAGGGCGGCGGCCCCCCGCAGCGACTGTTGGGCCACCTGATACCGGGCTAGCTGGAGGGCAAACTGCTTTGCAATCTGCTGGAGTAGCCAGGGGCGAAGAACGGCGCTCACGGCCACGGCGCTGCTACCCTTGAGCACCAGGGCCATGGGATTTTTCTGGAGCTGGGGTGATAGCTGTTGAAACTGCTCTGCCTGGGACAGTTCGCTGGTTAGCCGTTGTTGCAGCTGTCGCTGCTGTTGCGGGCTAAGCCGATGCCAGGTTCTTTCAAGCAGCTGTAAAAAAAGTTCGGCCTCAAGGTCGAGGGTAGACAGCCCGGACGATAGCTGGAGCCTAAGATGATGACCCAGCTGTAGCAAAATCTGTCGATAGCTCAGCTGCTGGGTTCCCTGGCGCAGCACAGTAAACCCATCGGCGGCCAGGTAGCGTACACGGGATTCGATCTGGGCGATGCGGTGGCTGCGATCGCACGCCTGCAGCATTTCAGGGGCAGGGGTATGCCAGTAGTCCAATGGATTAAACTTTGGCCGAAACAGAACCTCGCCCAAGGCCGCCAGTTCGTCGCGGGTTGCCAACTCTAACCCCGTTCTGAGTTCGTCCACAGATCAGCCCATCGCTCCAAGCAGCAACGCAATTTGCTCCTTATTCTACATAGTTTCTCAGCAAAAGGGGGTATTCCAAGCGCCAGTGGGCCAACGAATTTACCGCGTTGTCTGTATTTGGTGACCTGGCTAGCCTACTTCTCCAGACGTACGGCGTACCACTGCCAGGCAACACCCGGAGCCACCTCAAATTCGCAGGCGGTCTCACAGAGATATTTGGCCTGTTTATCGAGGGAGTCAAACTTTTGCAGATCCCGAGGCAGCTGGCTGGGATATTCAGCCAGCATGGCCCTAAGTTTTGCCAATAGCTCCTCGGGTTCTAAAAACACCTCTTCACTGCCAGGGACTAGCAGTACATACATGTCTTCGCTGTACATCGTGGCATCCGCCATCATCCAGCCTCCGCTTACTGTGATTGACTCTGTGGTTGACTCTGGGATTTACTCTAGCAGCGGCATCGCACCTGCTAGAGTAAATCCCACCCGTCACTTCATCTATGGGGGATATTAGGTTTTCCCAAGGAATAATCCCAGCACAGGTGGGTGAGCAATGTTACCATGGCCATACACCACAATTCCGACCGGATTACCGGGCAATAAATCTAACAATTTGCTTGGTAATGCCCTTATTGATTGAGTATCTGACTACAATTAGCGTTGCTAGCTTGGCTGCTCAAGGATTGGAGCCCTAGCCGTTTCGAGACTGCTTCGCTTCTCCGCTTATTTTTGTTTACTGTTCTGCTATCGACCGCCGCATCATGGTTCAAACGCCGATTTCCCCTGTTAAGAAAGTCTCTAAGCTCGAAGGCATCAAAGAGCGTAGCCAGTTTCTCCGGGAGCCGGTGGCGACTGAGCTGGCCCAGGACACCACCCATTTCAGTGAAGATGGTATCCAAATTCTAAAATTCCACGGGTCGTATCAGCAGGACAACCGAGATAACCGGGTCAGGGGTCAAGAAAAGGACTATCGGATGATGTTGCGCACGCGCAACCCCGGCGGTCTGGTGTCACCGGAGCTGTATCTGACCCTAGATGAGCTATCGGATACCTACGGTTATGGCAATATTCGCGCCACCACCCGCCAGGCCTTTCAGCTCCATGGCATTCTCAAGAAAGATCTCAAGGCCACCATGGCGTCGATTATCCGCAGCATGGGGTCTACCCTGGGGGCCTGCGGCGACCTCAACCGTAATGTCATGGCGGTGCCAGCACCCTTTAAGGACAGACCCGAATATGTCTATGCGCGGGACTATGCCAATCGGATCGCTGACCTCCTGACACCCCAAACCGCTGCCTACTACGAGATCTGGCTAGATGGCGAAAAGGCAGTCACCGGGGAAGAGCATCCCGATGTGGTCGCGGCTCGCCAGCGCAACGGCAATGGCACTATTGTCCATGACAGTGTAGAGCCGATCTACGGCACCCACTACATGCCTCGGAAGTTTAAGTGCTCGGTGACGGTACCCGGTGATAACTCCATTGATGTCTATACCCAGGATGTCACCCTGGTGGTGATTGTCGATGACAATAAGGAGCTGCTTGGGTTTAATGTGCTAGCCGGTGGCGGTATGGGGCGCACCCACAACAAGGAAGAGACCTTTGCCCGCATAGCCGATGAGATCGGCTATGTCGATAAGGACGACGTCTACGATCTAGTCAAGGCGATTGTATCGACCCAGCGGGACTACGGTGATCGGGTTCAACGCCGCCACGCTCGGATGAAATACCTCATCAACGACTGGGGGGTGGACAAGTTTCGAGCCAAGGTGGAAGAGTTTTTTGGTAAGGCTATTCAACCCTACAGAGACCTGCCTGAGTGGACTTTTTATGACTATCTGGGCTGGCATGAACAGGGGGATGGCAAGCTGTTTTTGGGGGTGCATATCGAAAATGGTCGCATCCATGACCGGGGGAGCTTTAAGATCAAGTCGGCCCTCAAGGAAATTGAGCTGCGCTATCGCCTGCCCATCCGTTTGACGGGTAACCAGAGCCTGCTGCTGACGGAGATTGATCCGGCTGACAAGGAGGAAATCGAGCATATTCTGAGCAGCAATGGTATCGATGCCGAAGATCAGATCAATCTGCTCCATCGCCATGCCATGGCCTGCCCGGCTCTACCCACCTGCGGTTTAGCTGTGACTGAGTCAGAGCGGATTATTCCGAGCATTTTGGATCGGATCCAGGCGCTGCTCAACAAGCTGGGTCTAAAACAGGAGCACTTTGTGATTCGTATGACCGGCTGCCCCAACGGCTGTGCTCGCCCCTATATGGCGGAGCTGGGTTTTGTGGGCAGTGCGCCCAATTCCTATCAGCTGTGGCTGGGGGGCTCGCCCAACCAGACACGGCTGGCGCAGCCCTTTATGCAAAAGATGAACATTGACGATCTAGAAGCTACCCTAGAGCCCATGTTTGCCTTTTTTAAGAAGGGGCGACAGGCGTCGGAAAGCTTTGGTGACTTTTGCGATCGCATGGGCTTTGACGCCCTCCGCAACTTTTCCGCTGCCTATGTCCCGGCAAAACCGGCATCGGGTCGCCGCAAGCATCGGGTGGGTCTGTCTGGTGATGTCTATCGGCAGCTCAAGGATGCCGCCGCCAGCCAGGGGGTGAGCATGGCCCAGATTGCGGAAAGTGCGATCGCAGCCTATCTCAACCCACAAAACAGCTGAGGCTGTGCTCCGATGGCCAAGTTCCCCAGCACGCCCAACCGCTGTTTCACCATAGACGGTGAAGAGATTTGGATTAGCCGTAGCGTTACTGTCCTAGCCGTTCTAATAGTCATTTACGACGGCGCTGCCTACGTCCCCCTCAACAAGCGGGGTCCAGACCTGCCCTCCGAGGTGGGTAAGTGGGGCCTAGCCGGGGGTTACCTCGACTATGACGAAACCATCGGCGGTGCCGTTATGCGTGAAGTGTGGGAAGAGCTGGGCCTAGATCTCCAGGAGCTACAGGCAAACCACCGCCTGGTTGGCTCCCTCGATCAGCCCAGTCTGGTGTTTAGCGAGCCTCGGCGCTTGCAAAATGTCACCATGCACTATCCTCTGATGGTATTTCTCAAACCGGGGTCACCGCTGCCCACCCTAAAGCCCCAGGTGAGCCAGGGGGAAGTTACCGATGTTGGTTGGTTTCCCCTGGAAGAGGTGCTGTCCATGGAGCTAGCATTTCGACACCAGGATATTCTGCGGAGCTGTTTGGCCAAGGAATTTGCTAACATTTGGCCATCGCCTTACTCAAAATAGCCAACCCCTGGCCGCCCCTACCCGCCATGCCGCCTCTTTCCCGCCACTCTCAGCCGCTTGCTAGGGACTCGTACCAGTCCCTCAGCGACTATCATCTGTTTAGCCAGTACATGCTCCAGAGCCAGGTGCGAGATCGGGTTTTTATAGCCGCCCTGACCACCTTCAAAACAGAGCTACGCCGGATCAAAAAAGTTGCTCAGCTGCGCCACGCTAGCCTGGACTGGTACTTGAGCGAGCTGCGGGAGCTACGCCAGCAGTTTGATAGCCATATGGGGATGCTACGCCATCAGCGACTGATCCAGTTCACCCTGCCCATGGAGCTCACCCTACTGGCGGCTCGAGCCCAGTGGTTTATGCGATACCAGGGACCTCAGATTCGGCGGGGCTGGCGGCGAGAAGGGTTGCGGCAGTATATGTCCGACGGCCAATAAACCGATCGCAGCTAGCCTGAGTGCAGCTGCATATTAACCAGTCCCACATCGAAGTGCTCGGGGTCAAAGTCACCCCCCACCTCATCCCACCGTGTCAGGTGCTGTGGATCCTCAGGATCATCTAAAATTTCCAACAGTTCGTTGTAGCCCCAAATGCCGCCGCAGCCTTCCGGCGGACAGCGAAGCTCCCCGGTCACACAGTGGGGATACTGCCCTTGGGGATCGGCTGGCAAAATCATTTCCACCTCGATTGTATGAAACCAGCCATCGCGCAGGTCGTATACATAGCAAAACAGGGTTAGATCGTCCCTGATCACCTCATTGATAGGCATCTGTAACAGAGAGGGCTCAGTGTCAGAGCGCTGTTTGCCAATCCGATAGTGATAGCTCGATAGATTTTGCCAACCCATGGCAATTTGTACAATGCGATGCAGTTCTTCCAGACTAGTGTTGGCATTTAGCAGCAAGCGTCGCCAGATCGGCGGTTCACTGTCGGTCAGGGTAATCTTAATCTGATAAATGCGCTCATTAGCCATCAAAGGGCGGCTCCATGTTCGCCTAGCCAATCTTCCCCTAGCTGAATTGTAATGTCCGAATCAAGATTTCCCGTACTTTCCACCCGCACCTCGCCAATGCGCAAAAACTGCTGCATCATTGAGGCGCTAGCCTGGTCGCCCCGCTGGGCAACGATTCTAGTCTCGGCTAGAGGTTCGTTTAACCCATCTCCTACCCGCACACTGCGATAGCCACTGTCGTACAGGGTGTCCACCATCGACTGGACCGCAACGTCATCCCCGGTACTATCTTGAATAACGACACTCAGGGCCGATGGGCTGGCCGCCTCCCTAACCTGGGCAGACTCTAGTCCAAAATACTGCTCCACCATGGCATCAATGCTGCCATAGCTAGGGAGCCAGTAGCTGCGGCTGAACTCTGCAGGGCTGCTAAAGTTACCCGGCAGCATGAGCATCTGCACATCTGAGCGGCTGGTTTGGGCACCGTAGCCGACCAGGGCTACTAGCTCCTCAACCGAGAGATTAGTATCCACGTGGGATTGGATCACCGATAGGATTTTGGGCAATCGGCCAATGGTAGCTGGATTAAGGGTTTGTTCAATCACCGCCCGCATCATCGTTTGCTGACGCTGGACTCGGCCAATATCACCATTCTCGTCGTAGCGAAACCGCAAAAACTGCAGAGCCTGATCGCCGTCCAGCGTCTGTTGCCCAGCCTTCAAATTAATATATAGATGCTGGCTGTCATCTTGATACTTCATGTCCTTAGGGACATTGACTGTGACGCCGCCCAGGGCATCGATTAGCTTTTCCACACCCTGCACGTTTATTCGTACGTAGCGGTCAATGGCCACACCACCGAGTAAATTACTGATGGACTCTGCGGTGAGAGCGGGGCCACCGTTTAGATTAGCTTCATTAATTTTGGTCAGTGAACCGCTGACCAGCGCCCGCGTATCCCGTGGCACCGACATCACCACCAGCTGCTCGGTGCGTGGGTTAAACCGCAGCAGCAGCATGGTGTCCGATAGCCCTTCAAACGAGTTAACCAGGGCATGGTAGCCCAGGTCTTCTCCGCCAGCGTCATTGATGTCGGATGTCAAAACCTTGACCCCCAGGACCAGAATGTTGACAGGTCTTGTCAATCGAGGCAGTCGCAGACTGCTATTGGCCAAAATCGGATCGTTGTCGTCGCTAAAAACAGCGGCTTCCTCAGGGGAAAGCTGACTTTGCAGTAGGGGCTTGGTGTTCATAGAGACAGCTAGCAGTGCCCCTGTACCGGCTGAGACCGTCGCCACACTCGTTAGTGCCATAGCCACCCACGCCCACTTAGGAATCCTAAAACCACGTCCTTTACGCTGCGTGGTGGCGGTGGACGTCGGCTTAGTCGGTTGCTTAACCGATTGCTTTTTACGTTGTGGCATGGACACAGAATGACCTCAATTCTGGATGATTATCAAATGGGCACTCGAGCGCAAAGATAGCCGTTAGTGTAGCGACTATTTGCCCCCAATGGTTGCTTAATAAAGCATCTATGGCCAGAACTGTAGTTTTTCGTAAGGGAATATTCGAATTCTGGCGATAGCCTGGCCTGTTGAACCCCATTTTTTAGCAGCATGGTAGCAATATTTTTAAGAAAACTGCGGGCTTCTTAAAAGCAGACCGCTGCGGATGTACTGGCAAACTCTAAGCATTAATGGGACAGGGGTGCTTTGCAGCGTCTCCATAGCAAGCTTAGGACCTAATTCAAGTCTGGGAACCTCCTTCAGAGTACAGGCGTTCTGTGGAACGTCTCTTCGTCTCTGGGGCCATACCAGATCTGGAGAATGCCTGCCGCCACTGGCTCATTCAACCTGTCTTGGGAGTGGATAACCAGCGGATAAATGCAGCTAGGCCCAACAATCAACAATATGCGCCTAGAAAGCTTAAGTGTTTTAGCGGAAGGATTCTATCGTTGGTTCAAATACGATGAATTTCGCTTCCAGATGCAAGCGTTAGCTTTGACAACCCTATGAATGACGCATTTTTGACGAATATAGCTAGTAATGCCACTAGCATTTTGATCGCGGTGGGGCTCAAGTTAATTGGGGCTCTGGTTTTCTGGATTGTAGGTCGCTGGTTAATTAAGTTTGCCATTGGCCTACTGACCCGCAGCCTCAAAAAAACCACCGTTGATCCAACGTTGGTGATCTATCTCAAGTCCACCGTGGGTGTATTGCTCAATGTTGTTTTAGTTGTTGCTATTCTAGGCTTCTTTGGCATTGAGACCACTTCTTTTGCTGCTCTCTTAGCGGCGGCTGGTATCGCCATTGGTGCCGCCTGGAGCGGACTGTTGGCTCACTTTGCCGCTGGAGCCTTTTTGGTGATTTTACGTCCCTTTAAGGTGGGTGACTTTGTTACCGTCGGTGGCGTGACCGGCACCGTTCAGGAGGTTGGATTGTTTGTTACCAAGCTCAACACTATGGACAACGTGATGACGATTGTCGGTAACAACACTATTTTCTCAGACAAGATTCAAAACTTCTCAACTAACCCGTATCGTCGGGTTGATTTAGTTGCGCAACTTGACAATACGGTAGAACCTAATCAAGCAATTGCTTTACTTAAGGAGCAGCTAGCTGCTATCCCCAACGTACTAATCGATCCTGTGCCAGACGTGGAGATTTTGGAGTTTACCCCCATGGGACCGGTTTTGGCAGTACGCCCCTACTGTAGTAACGACGACTATTGGCAGGTATACTTCGATACCAACAAAGTGATTCGCGATGGCTTTGGACAAGCGGGTTTCCCGGCACCAGCACAGCACTTTACCGTGCACCAGTAAGCCGCTTAACCGTTTTCCTTGAAAGATGGCATAGCATTGGCTCTACGCCATTGACAATAAGAAAAAAGAGCTGGCAGAAATTTCTGCCAGCTCTTTTTTTACTTACTTGTGGCTGGCGTATACTGCGCGTATCTGACTCGTTCGAATGACTATGCTAGGCCAAATTTCATCCAACCAGGTAAATCAGATATTGCTTCCGCTCCGAAACCTATCGGTCGAGTTCGGGGTACGGTTTTTGATTGCCATCGTCGTTTTGATTGTCGGGCGTTGGGTTGCCGATACGGTCAAGCGGCTTGTGAAGCAGGCCATGGTAAGGACTAATATTGAACCAACGCTGACCTCATTTGCCTGCAACATTCTTTACTATGCCACGCTTTCATTTTTTGTCTTAGCGGCCCTAGGACGCCTAGGAATTGAAACCACATCCTTAATCGCCATTTTAGGGGCGGCGGGTCTGGCGGTTGGGTTAGCTCTACAGGGATCGCTCTCCAACTTTGCTGCGGGCATTTTGATTATTTTATTTCATCCGTTTCGCTCAGGGGACTGGGTTGAGGTGGCTGGTGTGAGCGGCATTGTAGAGGAAATTCAAATTTTCACAACGGTTCTACGTACATTGGACAACCGCACGGTAATCGTGCCTAACAGTAAGCTCACAGACGACAACATTATTAACTATTCTGCAAAAGGAATTTTGCGAGTGGACCTTGTTATTGGGGTTGCCTATGAAGAAAATCTGGCAAACGTTAAACGGTTTGTGCAGGAAGTCCTAACAGGTTACGCCCACGTACTCAGCGATCCCAAACCAACTGTTGGGGTTTTAGAACTTGCTGATAGCAGCGTTAACCTCGCCGTTCGGCCCTGGGTCAGGACCGAACACTATTGGGACGTATATTTTGGTGTACAAGAGGCTCTCAAAACGCGGTTCGATGAAGTCGGTATTAGCATTCCATTTCCGCAGCGAGATGTTCATTTAATTAGGGAGAATTCGGCAAATACTCCTTAGCAAGCGTGCTCAGTCGGTCGGATAAAAGCTATTTTGGCCTGGCTTGGGGGATTGACTCCGAATATCTTGAATCCCTAATGAGGTAGGGCTTTTCACGCTTTCAAAGCGTTTATTACGCTAGGATGGATGTAAAATTTCATAGTTGGCCTTCCCGTGTCAATTTTCGTCTTTCATATCTACTAGAGGGTTTAGGGGTAAGTGATGCTGGAGTCATATCGCGAACATGTAAAAGCAAGAGCGGCGTTGGGTATTCCTCCACTACCTTTAAATGCTGAACAGACCGCCGATCTCTGCGAGCTATTGAAAAATCCGCCTGAGGGTGAAGCAGAGTATCTGATGGAGCTGCTTTGCGATCGCATCCCCCCCGGCGTCGACCCAGCCTCCTACGTCAAAGCATCGTTTCTTACCGCCGTTGCCAAGGGCGAAGCCACCAGCCCCCTCATACCTCCCCTCAAAGCGGTGCAGCTGCTCGGCACCATGCTCGGTGGCTATAACGTCCAGGCCCTAGTGGATCTGCTCAAATCTAGCGATGCAAAGCTAGCCCAAACCGCCACCGATGCCCTTAAAAAAACGCTGCTAGTATATGACGCATTTAACGATGTGCTAGCCCTGGCCAAAAGCGATGCCACAGGCAGCGACTATGCCCAGCAGGTGATCGATGCCTGGGCCGCCGCCGAATGGTTTACCAACAAACCCGAGGTGTCCGACACCATCACCGTCACGGTGTTCAAAGTCCCCGGCGAAACCAACACCGACGATCTGTCCCCGGCCCCCCATGCCACCAGCCGTCCTGACATTCCCCTGCATGGTTTGGTCATGCTGGAATCGAGCATGACCAATGCCCTAGAAACCATTGCCGAGCTAAAAACCAAGGGTAATCCGGTAGCCTATGTAGGCGATGTCGTCGGTACCGGCTCCTCGCGCAAGTCAGCCATGAACTCCGTCATCTGGCACCTGGGTGACGACATTCCCCACGTTCCCAACAAACGCACGGGCGGCTACATTCTAGGCGGTAAGATTGCCCCTATTTTCTTTAATACTGCCGAAGACTCTGGGGCACTGCCCATTGAGTGCGATGTCTCTCAACTAGAGACCGGCGATGTCATCACCATCCATGTACGCAAAGGTGAAATCACAAAAGACGGCACCGTCATTTCCACCTTTAGCCTCACCCCCGACACGCTGCTAGATGAAGTTAGAGCCGGGGGTCGCATTCCCTTGATGATTGGCCGCGCCCTCACCGACAAAACCCGAGCGGCTCTGGGTCTAGAGCCCAGCGACGTCTTTGTGCGACCGGCTGCCCCAGCGGAGACCGGTAAGGGTTATACCCTGGCTCAGAAAATGGTCGGTAAAGCCTGCGGGCTAACCGGTGTGCGGCCTGGTATGTCCTGCGAACCCCTGATGACCACCGTAGGGTCCCAGGACACCACCGGCCCCATGACCCGTGACGAGATGAAAGAGCTGGCCTGTCTGGGTTTTAGTGCCGGGCTGGTGCTACAAACCTTTTGCCACACGGCCGCCTACCCCAAGCCGGTGGATGTGGAAACCCATGCCACCCTGCCCGACTTTTTCTCCTCACGGGGTGGGGTGGCCCTGCAACCTGGGGATGGCATTATTCACTCCTGGCTCAACCGCATGCTGATGCCCGATACGGTGGGAACCGGCGGTGACTCCCACACCCGTTTCCCCCTAGGGATTTCCTTTCCGGCTGGGTCTGGCCTAGTTGCCTTTGCCGCCGCCATTGGTGCTATGCCCCTAGATATGCCAGAGTCGGTGCTAGTGCGCTTTAAAGGAAAACTACAATCGGGCATCACACTGCGGGATATTGTCAATGCCATTCCCTACGTAGCTATTCAAAAGGGTCTGCTAACCGTCGAGAAGAAAAACAAAAAAAATGTTTTCTCCGGTCGCATTATTGAAATGGAAGGGCTGCCGGATCTAAAGCTGGAGCAGGCCTTTGAGCTGACCGACGCCACCGCAGAACGCTCTGCAGCAGGCTGCACCATCAAGCTGAGCGAAGAGACCGTCGCCGAGTATCTGCGCTCAAATGTAGCGCTGATGAAAAACATGATCGCCCGTGGCTATGCCGATGCGCGGACCCTAGCCCGCCGCATCGCCGCGATGGAGGACTGGCTAGCTAGCCCCAGTCTGATGTCGGCGGATGGGGATGCTGCATATGCCGAGATAATTGAAATCGACCTCAATGAGATCAAAGAACCGCTGGTGGCTGCCCCCAATGACCCCGACAACATTAAAACCCTATCAGATGTGGTTGATGACCGGGTGGATGAGGTCTTTATCGGCTCCTGTATGACCAACATTGGCCACTACCGTGCCTCGGCTAAGGTGCTTGAAGATGCAGGTACAGTAAAGGGACGTCTGTGGATCTGTCCGCCGACCCGGATGGATGAACAACAGCTGCGCAAAGAAGGCTACTATGGCACCTTTGCCGCCGCCGGAGCCCGCACCGAGATGCCCGGATGTTCTCTCTGTATGGGAAATCAGGCCCGTGTGGAGGATGGTGCAACCGTCTTCTCCACATCTACGCGCAACTTTAATAACCGTATGGGGAAAGGGGCTCAGGTGTATCTGGGTTCAGCCGAGCTGGCGGCGGCCTGCGCGCTATTGGGGCGGATTCCAAATATGGATGAGTATTTAGAAATTGTTGCCAAAAAGATTGATCCCTTTGCCGACGACCTGTACCGCTATCTAAACTTTGATCAGATGGCTGGTTTTCAAGATGAAGGACGTGTGGTTTCTAAGGACGAAGAAGAGAAGATTGAAAAAGAGGCTATTACAGCTGGATAAGAGAACACTAGCCTAACTACTGAGAGTTTGTCGTGGGGCAAACTTTTGTACCTACACCACCATCATGTACTTAGATGCTCCATCAAAGCCTACTGGTGAAAAAAGGATGGCCTTTCGCGATCTTGATTGGTCAGGGTTTAAGCAGATTCAGCAGCTATTGACTGAACGCACCCGAACTCGATTTACCTATGATGGTGGAGTTCTAGAAATCACGATGCCCCTAGAAAGCCATGAGCGTCTGGCTCGACTGATTGAGCTTTTTATTCGCATTTTGGTGGTGGAGCTAGGGCTCAAGATAAAAACCATGGGGTCCACCACCCTTGACCGGGAAGATTTACTCAAAAGTGCTGAGCCAGACAACGGCTACTACATCCAAAACTATGGGCTGGTGGCGGACCATGAGGTTGATCTATCGGCTGATCCGCCACCGGATCTGGTGGTCGAAGTGGATATTACCCACACTGATATAAACAAAAATAGTCTCTACGCCAGTATGGGTGTTCCAGAATTTTGGCGCTTTGATGGGCAAACATGGCAAATTTTACAGCTGGTGGAGACTGACTATGTTGAGCAGGAGCTTTCAACCACATTTCCTGTGCTTGAAAAGAGAGATTTATATCGGTTCTTAGAAGCTGCTTTGTTGGATGAGGTGACAGCAGAGATTGACTTTCGCCAGTGGGTGCGCCAAAAGATTCAAAGCTGATGGCAATCCTGCCGAGATGTCTTTGTTCTAATGAGTAAAAAGCTCATAATCAGGGATGTGTAAACAATTGCGCAAGCGAGCCATCATTGAATCCGTTAATGGCCAGCTCAAAAATATTTGTCAGATTGAGCGTTCTCGTCATCGGAGTGGAGCTAACTTTTTAGCCAATCTACTGGGGGGATTAATTGCCTATTTCTATCACCCGACTAAACCTTCACTAGACTTGACGTACAAACAGCCAGAGGCTTTGCCAATGACTCTTTTGTAATGCCGAACTCACGTTAGTTACAGGAGGAATGATTATACTGAAACTTTCTACCTAATCACCCATATCGGCAGATTAGGCTGACGTATCTCCACCTAATCACCTATGTAGGGATCTTAGGCAGAAATATTTCCACCTAATCCGCTACACAGGGTAGATAGGTGGAAACTTTCCCCCTAATAAAGAGTTGGGTTGCTGAGCAAGCAGTGAGAGCACAGTCGCGAGTTATTTAGTGAAGTTGAAAGGTTATCTTCCCAAATCTCTCAACCTTTCGTATCGATTGAAAATTTCATTAGTAATTTTAATAGCTGTCTGGTTATGGCTTGCCAAGCATAGGGCGTACAATACTGAGTTTGTCGAATTGCGCATGAGTACAGGTCTGCTAACGTGAGGAAAGAGAGAGCGTAGCTGTTCTGCATATAAACTTGCTAACCATTCAGCCTGGATTGTGTCACGACTGGATGTAGGTTCCGTTGGGTTTCCAAATATATCTAATTGAATTCCTGGAGGTTCACGGTAAATCTCAGTAATCCAGTTTGTACTACCCATAACCTGACTTAATTGTTCTATTACTTCTGGTTCTGGATTTTGTCCTCTGGGAAGAAGGCGAGTAACGCCCATGACTGAGAAGTTTACAAAAATATCGCATGTTCTAGTATTTGCTAGTTCTCTCACTGTTTCCCAATCCACTTGTAAGCCATAAGGATCTAGAAAGACAAATGCCCGCTGCCTCGATGAGTAAGGAAGTTGTGGAACTATCTCATCACACAAGACCTCATTACAATTACCCTGACGTACATCAATGACACTGTCTGGAAATTCTTCACGAAGTCCTTGCACACGCTCCACTCGTCGAGGAGAAACATCTACAAACCAATAACCATCAAATTTAGGTTCTGTTTGTAGCGCACGCAGAGGTGAGCCATCAATGTAGCGTTGCTCATCCTCTTTTGCTCTGGGTCTAACGGAGCCTGCAAAAGCATCAATATAATAATACGCTCTGAGCCAGCTTTTTTTCTGCTCATTCATAATTACAGAATAGGCCTTGAGGTACTTTGCTAGTAGATCTAGCTTTTCCTCAGACCACCGCCCAATAATATCTTCGCCTTCGCCACCAAACCGACTCATAATCAGCCTCTTTTTATCTGGCAGAGATTAAAGATTTTTCTTCTGATCTGTTACGTCTTTGAATCCTAGGATTTTTTTGCTTTTGCCACTTATTGATATGGCTTTGCCAAGCAGATGGCATTTCATCCCAAACATGATCATCTAATATTCTCCCACCAGCTTTTGAGTGATGCCCCCCCCACTGTTTGAAGAAGAAGGCAGCATCAGCTTCCCGCGCTTGGCGCAAGATATCTCTAACCCATTCTGGTTCTATAGGACGATGCTGATGCCCAGACTCACCACCTACAATTACCCAATCAATTCCCTCTAGATTGAGATTCAGTGAGCCTAGAAGAGGCTCGCAAGAGAGAAACCGAATTTTTGCTGGTACTTGCCTCAGAGCATCTATTCTATGAGTATACTGTTGACTTTCTACAGACACACCAACCCAAATATTGTCAGCCCATTCAAGTTTAGATGCTAATTCTTCTAAGTTTTGCTCACGTTTAGTCAAGACTTGGTATATGTGCCAAGGGGTATCTCGCATTACTGCAAAGACCTCCTGCAAATAGGAAAAAGGAACATCTTTATGAAAAAGATCGCTCATGGAGTTCACAAAAACTCGACTAGGTGTTCGCCACTTCTTCGGTTGATCTAACCGTTCTGGGTGAAGTGTTAGCTTAAAGCCTTGGGGGAAACTCTTAGGGAATCTTGCCGTCAGTGCTTCGGCATAGCAATAGCAGCAGCCCGGACTCACCTTGTTACAGCCAGTAGTGGGATTCCAGGTCTTATCAGTCCATTCAATACCAGTTTTGCTGCTTGACATTTTGCTAGTATATCCTTATTAGGACTGCTTACAAAGTCCATTTTAGTACAAAAGATCTCATAAATATTAGCTTAATACAATTTATTATGTCGAGTTTTTGCAAATAACTGTGGCGATGCAGCATAACAAGTCGATGGAGCGGCGATTTGAAATTTTTGGGTAGGTTTCAGGCTTATCTAACGCCGCTCATCTTGGTCGTTAGACAGCTCTACCTTTTGGTGAGGGCGGTGCTGTGAGCTGATCTGTGAGGCTTCAAAGTTGGCCAGCCTCAATGTTACTTTTAGAGCAATGTTTCAAGGTTATTTGTGAAGCGATTTCTAAATGTTCATTATGATGACCCCTGAAGAAATTAGAGCTATTGAAATTCGTTTGGGATATCTTTTTTTAGAGCAGGGATTACTCCTTCAAGCCCTTACTCGAAAAGCTGCAGCTCAAGAGCAAAGACAAAAGGGGAAACAGTGTGAAGACCAAGAAGTTTTTCGCACACTTGGAGATGCTGTTCTTAAGGCAATTTTGACAGATTTGTTAATCCAGAAAGGATATACGACTCGCGGTGGCATCACGCAAAAGAAGGAAAAGTTAGAGAAAGAAGAGAGTTTGAGTGCAATGCTTCGAGCAATGGAAATAACTCCGATTGTTGGTATTGGAGAACGAAATATTGGGGTTCATGAACAGTCTTTAGCTTTAGCAGAAACATTTGAGGCAATTGTTGCAGCTATTTATAAGGATGGGGGCTATGAAATTATCAAAAACCTGGTGGTGAAGTGGTTTAGTCCACTAATAGAGCAGTAACAGCTCCAGTTTTGATACGACTATCTCGATGAAGATGCTTATCCCCAAAATAGGTGGCCTAATATCAAGGGCAGCGATGACTTAACTTTAGCTACACTATGCTAGGAGTATAGGCTAATCCATTGAGGCTTGTGTATGACTTTAGCGGATCTTTTACCTATACTTAGGCAGTTACCAGAGTCAGAAAAACTAGAGCTAGTAAGGCTGCTAGCAGCTGATCTCTGTAGTGATATGAATATTTCACCATTTGAGCCCTTCAAAACCTACTTTTTGCCTACCCCTTACAATGCTTTTGGTGCAGGAGCTATTCTGATGCAGGCCATGTCAACTGCCGACTCATTAGAACAGTAGTATTCGCTTCAGATATTCAACGACTGACTCGTCCCAAAATGAGTTTGATAGTCTGCCTCGTATCCCATTAGTTCTCAATTATCAGAACCGCAGCGTGGAGGTAGTTGGATTAGTAGACAGCGGCGCTACAGTAAACGTCTTGCCTTATGAAGTGGGGCTTAAACTGGGAGCGACTTGGGATGACCGAAAAGCTGTGATTCAACTGGCAGGCAATCTAGGAGGCCAACCAGCCATGCCACTTTTTGCTACGGCGGATGTCGAGGGTTGCGGTTCCGTACGGTTGGCATTTGCCTGGGCGAGAGCTGAAAACATTCCAGTTATTCTCGGTCAAACCAACTTCTTTATGGAATTTGACGTGTGTTTCTATCGCTCCAAGATGGAGTTTGGCATCAATCCAAAAGCTGACTAGCCGCCTAACCCTGCGCAGGAGCGAACGGAGCGCATAAGCTAGATATTGATGCTAAAATCTCGACCGCCACTCAGCTCCTCGTTATGCCGCAAATGCTTGTATGGTTTTAGCTGGGGAATTAGAGTTTTAGGATGAGCATAGAACTATTTAGAGTCGCGTCCTTTTCAGACGGCGAGATCGGGGGAAACCCAGCAGGAGTACATATCTCGTCTCAACATCCATCTACATCGAAAATGCAGACTATTGCCGCTGAGGTTGGATACTCCGAGACAGCGTTTGCAGAGCCTTGGGAGCAAGGATGGCGTGTTAGGTATTTCTCTCCGGAATCAGAGGTGCCGTTTTGCGGTCACGCGACAATTGCGCTAGGTGCTGTTTTAGCAAAGCAAGAGGGCGCGGGTGTTTTTCAGCTTGCTCTCAATGAGACCTCAATAACTGTAGAGGGCTTTGTAGAGGATGAAAAATATGCAGCGTCGCTGCAATCGCCTAGAACACATTCCAGAAGCGCAGACCCCGAATTGGTATCGAGTGCTCTGGAGCTGTTTGGTTATTCGGGCTCGGATCTTAGCTCAGATATTCCTCCAGCATTTGCAAATGCTGGTGCCAATCATTTAATCCTAGGTCTAAATTCAAGGCGAGCATTGAGCGCGATGGACTATCAGCTTGATGCTGGTAGAGAGTTTATGAATGGTGCAGGGTTAGTTACTGTTATGTTGGTTTACTCTGAATCGGCTCAACTATTCCATTCAAGAAATCCTTTTGCGTCAGGTGGAGTGTATGAGGATCCTGCTACCGGAGCGGCGTCAGCTGCCTTTGCTGGATACCTAAGAGATATTCAATGGGGTCACGGTGGTGCTATTGATATTGTTCAAGGGGAGGACATGGGCTCCCGATCACTAATTCGAGCTGAATGGGCTGAAACGCCAGGAACTTCAATACGGGTTTCAGGCGCGGTAAGGTTTCTTTAGATGGTCACGTTGTAGCAAATTTCATAGTGAGTATTTCGTGTTGCAACGCCTCCGAGGCTGATAGTCTCTATGCCAGCATGGGTGTACCGGAATTTTGGCGCTTTGTTGGATGAGGTGACAGCAGAGCCTGACTCTCGCCAGTGGGTGCTTCCAAAGATGCAAAGCGGATGACTGTCCCGTTGGCATATCTGAGCCCGACAGGTAAAACACTTGTAATTCAGAGGCTTAACAGTACTCTAAATCCGGCCTGGAGGTAGTTTTTTGTCGCGATTTTTCTGAATTTAGATGATTACGCTCGGCCCGAACGGGTGACAATATCAGGTATTTGGTTACCAAGCATTTTGAGTAGATTCTGCACTGAAGGTTTGTGGTATGCCAACTCAAGCGGCAACGATTTCTGTTCAGGCGTGGGAGGCCGATGGCATTCTGCTGGAGCGATATGCTTATACCGCCGGGTCCGTTATCCCTCTCCCTAAGCATACTCACCATGAATATCAGCTGGGGCTGAGCTTAGACTGTCAGGGTGAGTACCGCTATCGCGGTGCTTACCATGCTATTCCCAAAGGTAGTTTGAGCATTATTCATTCTGGTGAAGTGCATGCCCCTAGCGATCGCACCTTTCTATCGGCAGCGGCCCACTTTCTCATGGCCCATATTGACCCGCAGTGGTTGCGTACCGTGGGTGCCGAGATGGTCGAAAAGCCCACGAGTGCCCCCTTTTTTCCAACGGTTGCAATTGCCGACCCGACGTTAAAGCGGTTGTTTTTAAACCTGCAAACCGTGATCGATCACCGCGCATCCCAGCTAGAGCAAGACACGGCTCTTTGGACTTTTTTAAGCTATCTGGTTGCACGCTATGCCTCTAATCGATTGACCGCTCCGCCCGTGAAGCCCGTCCCAGCCATCAAGCGTGCCGTTGACTATCTCCAGGCCCACTATGCCGACGATGTTTCTCTGCAGGATCTGGCTGCGATCGCAGATCTGAGTCGATTTCATTTCTGCCGTGTTTTTGGCAAAACGGTCGGTCTATCCCCAAGCGTTTACCAAACCCAGCTACGAATTGCCGAGGCCAGGAAGCTTTTGGCCCAAGGGTTATCCATTGCCACCGTTGCTACCATGACCGGATTCTACGATCAAAGCCATTTTGGCTGGCACTTCAAACGTCAGGTGGGGACCACCCCCGGAAACTATGTCGGCCAGACCGCAATATCTTCCTAGCCTTTGATCTGTAGCTACCGTAGGATTTTAGGGATTTTTCCTGGTTGACCCCAGGTGAATCTGGCCAAATCCATTCTCTACAAAGCTATGTCAACAATCCCTCGTCGTAGGCTGTTAGCTACAGGTGCTGTCTCCGCTGCCGGGCTGGCGGTTGCCGCCTCGTCAAGCCGGGCTAATGCCCTCAACCCGCCTGACCCCGAAGCCATGGCCGTCAATCCAGATAGTCGATTTGCAGGCAAGGTAGTGTTAATTACCGGTGCGACCTCCGGCATCGGAGAAACAACGGCTAAAGCGTTTGCGCGGGAGGGGGCTAGGGTTGTCTTCAACGGTCGCCGTGCCAATCTGGGGCAACAGGTGGAAAGTGACATTCGCAACGCTGGTGGAGAAGCCACCTATATCCAATCCGATGTACGCGACCCGCAGCAGGTGGAACAGTTTGTCAATGCCATCATTGAACAGCATGGCCGTCTGGATATTGCCTTTAACAATGCGGGCATTTTTATGACCCCAGCTGAAATCCAGGACATGGATCTCGATAACTATCGCAACATGATTGCCACCAATCTGGATGGGGTGTTTTATGCCATGCGATATGAGCTACCGATCATGATCGAGCAAAACAGCGGCATCATTATCAACATGGCCTCTGTGGCCGGACATCGAGGTTTTGCCAACACGCCCCACTACAACGCCAGCAAACACGGTGTGATTGGCCTGACCAAAGCGGCCGCCACAGCAAACGCTAAGCACAATATCCGCATTAACTCCATTTCCCCTTTGGCCGTGGATACCCCGATGCTGCGACGCTCCTTTGAGTATCAGGGACTGACCTACGAGCAAATGGCCCCTAACTTTGTTACCCCCCGCATCATGACAACCGACGAAATGGCTCGGGCGGTTATGTTTTTGGCTGCCGATGGGGCCACCTCCATCAACGGTATGGATCTAGATGTGACCGGTGGGCAGCTGGCTTAACCAGCTACCTTAATTTACTTTTTTAGGAGTTTGTGATGAAACCTTTGTTTGCTGGCGCACTGGCTGTTGCCTTTGCTGCCACTGCCATACCTGCAATTGTTGGCAGCCCCCCGGCGGTTGCCCTATCTCAAAATTTGGCAGCCCCATCCTCGGCTGATGAGGCTGCGATCGCAGTCATCATAAACAGCGTAGCCACCTTTGCCGACCAGGGAGATTTTGACAGCATAGCGGTGTTCTACGCAGACGAGATTCAGGTCGACTACACATCTCTCTGGGGTGACGATGTGCAAACCCATACGCCAGCGAGCCTAATGACAGCCTGGGCCAGCGTTCTCCCCGGTTTTGAGCAAACCTATCACAATATTTTCAACGTACAAGTAGAGCTAGCAGACGACCTGGCCGTCGCGACGGCCGATGTCATCGCCGACCATTATCTAGAAGCAGGCTTTTGGCAAGTATCTGGACAATACGAATACCGCTTTATTAAACAGGCGAACCAGTGGAAAATCACCCACATGACCTTTAACTTAGCGGATGAGGCGGGCGATCGCACTCTCATTGACCGGGCGTTAGAAAACGCTGCCCTGAGTCGGTAGGCTCTCTGCAGTGTTTGCTGAGTGGCGCGGCGTAGCGGATACCCTGCCCACCGGACGGCTTTACGAGCAGCAGTATGGCGGTCTTTTTCACGTGGCAGATGGCTAAATCCAGCTATTTCGAGAATACTACAACCTCTGAGCACCCCATTGCCCAAGCAATTGTCAGCGCCGCCCAGCGGAAATCCCTACCGTTGCTTCCTGTCACAGGCGTTCAAGCTCAAGCTGGTCTGGGTATTGCTGGCACACTGGCAGGAAAAAAGCTCACAATCGGCAAACGGCCTTTAGTGGATAGGCAGTTGATTACTTCAATAGAAAATGAACTAAGTCAGACCAGTCAAAGAATAGAAGCTGACGGCAAGACTGTCATTTGGGTCAGCTATGATGAGCGAGTTATGGGACTGTTGGCGGTCGCTGCTCAGATTCGCCCGGTATCGCCTAACTTGATCGGTATTCTCAAGCAGCTCGGCATTAAAACTACCGTAATGCTGACAAGTGATAACGCGGCGACCGCCCAGACTATCGGACAAGCAGCAGGCGTTGATCAGACAGTTGGCGAAAAATGTTGGATTGTTGGGTTAGCGGGAGATGACATAAGGTGAGCAAGATTTAGGCAAGATTTGAAGCCAACCTACAACAATTCACCTGTTTCTTGGAGCTGGTGCAGCCGCTGATAGAGACCACCCTGGGTTAAAAGCTCATTGTGACTGCCAATTTCGCTGATGCGACCCTGGTCGAGCACGACGATTTGGTCAGCCTCGCGGACAGTGCTCAGACGGTGGGCAATGATGATCAGTGTGCGGGTGCCGAATAGCGATCGCATCGCCATCTGTATCGCCCGCTCCGACTCGTAATCCAAACTGGACGTGGCCTCATCGAATACCAGCACATCGGGTTCCATCACCAGAGCTCGCGCAATTCCAATGCGCTGACGCTGGCCGCCCGAGAGCCGTACGCCCCGTTCACCAACCGTGGTCAGGTAGCCATGGGGCATCTGCTGAATAAACTCGTGGGCCTGGGCAATTTTGCAGGCCGCCTGTACCTGCTCCACGGTAGCCTCCGGACAGCCATAGATCAGATTTTCCATCAGCGTACCGTTAAAAATATCTACCTCCTGATGAACGATCGCCAACCGTCGCCGATAGCCGGTAATGTCCAAACGGCGCAGGTCTTGGCCATCGATCAAAATAGCACCGCTTTGGGGCTCAAAATATCGAAACAGCAGCTTGACGAGGGTTGACTTACCTGACCCTGAGCGCCCTACCAGCGCCACCGTCTGACAGGGTTGAATCAAGAGTTCAATCTTCCTGAGGACAGGCTTATCAGGGGTATACCCAAAGGTAAGCTGGTTGAAATGTACCTTACCGGTAAACCGATAGTCAGGCACATCGTCGGTGAGCTGTCCGGCATCCATCCCGGCGGGTAGGGCCACAAACTCCTGAAATCGGGCCATTGCCCCGTATCGGCGCACAAACATTTCCGCCAGGTTGCAGATGGGATCCACTTCGGCATAGGCCATGCTCGACAGGGTGAGAATGGTGACAAAGTGGCCTAAGGAAATACTTCCTTGCAGCGTTGCCCAGAGCGTCAGAGCCAGCACTCCAAAGGTACAGCTCTGAACAATGGTGCGTTGCCAGGTGCCCAGTTTGACATAGCCCAGGTGGATGCGATAATCCACCACCTTAAATTCTCGGTCTAGCCGTTGCTGCTGACGTTTTAGCTCACGCATTTCCGTGGCAAACGCCTTTACGGTTTTAATATTGGTGATAATCTCCGAGGTGCGGCTCTCGGTATTCTCCATGTACTTATCAAGTCTCTCTTCTTGAGCAGACAGGCGCTTGAGACGGATCAGACTATAGCTAATGATAATCAACAACGAGACTAGAACAACTAAGGCAATCGGCCAGTCTAGAAAGGCAATCACCACAAAGATCCCAAGCAAACGGACAAGTTTAGGGATAAAATGTCCAACAATTTCTGGGTAGGTCCAGGTGTAATTTGCTAGCCCTTTAGCCACCCGTGCCGCAATGCGACCAGGATTATTTTCATCGTAAAACTCCAAAGGTAGGGTCAAGATTTTTTCTAACGAACGGCGCGCTTGATCACGCCGGGCCCGCAACGCTGTATCCCAGTTAAACCAGGAGCCAATCCAAGGCTGAATGGGCGCGCGCCCCACAGAAATGAAGCCCACTAGACCGACCAAAACCAACAGTGAAAATGTTGGGGTAATGGGCTGTTGTAGCCATCGACCAAAAACAGAAATCAAACGTTCTAAGGGCCGATCGAGGGGCTGCTGTGAGAGCACATTGAGAATTTGACCAATGGCATAGGGCACAAACAGATCAATGATTTCAAACGTTCCCATGGCAGCAGCGTTAAACACTGTAATCAGCCAATATTGTCGATAGTATTGAAGAATTTTGAGTAGTTTCTCCATGGGATGCCTCCTGAATGCCATCCGCTGGATGACGCTGCTTGTATTGCGTGAGAATTACAATCGTACTTCGTGAAAATAGGATCGACAAGGTGACTCGATTACACGGGAGTCAAACCCTGTTGCGGTTTAATTACTGGTCCTATTTTTGATCTTATATTTCCTGTGGGAAAAGACTAATAAAGAGGGTGACTGTCTTTGGCTAAACGCTTTAGGGCTAGGGTTTGGTCTGTTTGAATAGAGATTTGCAGATCGGACAGGTCCTGTAGCTGCTGTTGGATTGCCTCCGCCTTTTTCTGGGCGTCGCGTCGTTTGTACAGCGCAGCTCGGGCCAGGTCTTCACGGTCTCGGTTAAGGGCGGCCTGGGCATTGGAGGCGAGCCGGAATTTAGCACTCGAGTAGTTCAAGAATACTATGAATATCATCCAACTTCAAATACCCCAAAACTGATGTTTCATGTAAAACCTG
>JBCCAQ010000271.1:0-7146 GCA_039814735.1 Cyanobacteria bacterium P01_A01_bin.15 | reverse complement strand
CAGGGCCGCCACCAGGGACTGCACCCACGGCATGACAATCGTTTCCCACCACGGCGCAGACTGACTTAGCCAGCTGGTGCCCGCTTCGCTTTGAAAATGGACCAGGGCCGTCGGCAGTAAGGGCAAATAGAGCAGTCCTGTGGCCGCCATGGCCAGCAGCCACGGCAGCGTCTGGGAGCGCCGATGACGACGCCAGAGGATGCGGCTAAGGGTGACCGACCACTGGGCAATAATGCTAAAGCTATAGAAATAATGGACATACAACCCCAGGGCATTTAACCCAATCCAGCTGAGCCAGCGCCAGGGGGAACGGTCTCCCTGGAGCAGCGCCATCCAGTTGACCAGGGCAAAAACCGCGATCGCAACCGCCAAACTGTAGTGCCGGGCTTCCTGAGATAGATAAATCCCATAGGGCGATACCGCCATCAAAAGCGCCGCTAGCGTCCCGGCCCGCGGCCCCCCCAAACGCCGCCCCAACAAAAACACACCGGCAACCGCCACCACCCCCCACAGCACCGCAAATGCCCGCAAACTCCAAACCGATATGCCTACACCGTGGAGCCAGGCGTTCATCGCCATAAAAAATAGCGGTGGATGATTGCTGAGGAGGGTGATCGTTTGGGCAGCCTGCCAGGGGGTACCCGGATCGCTCAGCAGTGCTCCATAGCCCTCCGGGGGTAGCAGCGTTGCCACGGGGATCTCATTCAGACCCTTGCCCAGACTAAAAAACGCTGTGTAAAGTTCATCCACCCACAGGGGTTTGGCCGCTAAGCGCCACAGCCGCAGCAGCGCCGCCAATAGCAGAATTAGCGGCAGATGCGGCTGATTTTTTAGTCTCA
The DNA here is from genome assembly GCA_039814735.1 of Cyanobacteria bacterium P01_A01_bin.15. Taxonomy (GTDB): domain Bacteria; phylum Cyanobacteriota; class Cyanobacteriia; order Phormidesmidales; family Phormidesmidaceae; genus Leptothoe. The sequence goes on along the minus strand of JBCCAQ010000271.1, from coordinate 6,307 downwards.
ACGTAGGCAAGGGTCAGCTCTCGCTAATACGACTCCAGGATCGTAGCCATTCTAGGAGCGGGACCTGACTATTGTCACCGCCACCCGGCCATCAAAGTTGGGAACTGGGGCGGTTAGTTTATTGACCGTCACTTGAACTTTTTCAAGACGCGGATCGTTGTCAAGGGCCTGGGTTGCGATCGCAGCCACCAGTCGCTCAATTAGCTTAAATTTTTCGGTCTGGATAATCCGCTGGGTCTGCTGAATAATGTCAGCATAGTTGTGGGTGTCGCTCAAAAGGTCAGATTTACCCGCCGCAGACAGGTCCATCCACAGCATTAGATCCACCTCAAACCACTGACCCAGAATATTCTCTTCCGGCAGCGCGCCAATATAGCCATAGGCACGAATGCCCGTAATTTCAATTTTGTCACTATTCATACTACAACGTCTTAAAAAACTCTTTGAGCGGGGCAAGACAGAGATGGTCCCAGTTCCAATATTCTTTATTCATGGCGTAACCAACCCGTTGCTTCAGCTCAGGCCTGGATGCTAGAAAAGCTGTTATTTTTGCCTTAGCAAAATTTCTAGGCGGTTGAATACCCTGACTACTCAAACATTGAAAATATTGCTCGACACAAACAATGGCAGCATCAGTTTCGAGCATATTTAAACACAGGTCCTCCAACATACCTGAGGATGCACCTAGATCTGGGAGTAGATAAATACCTGTTCGAGGTTTGCCTGTGGTGATTCGTCCTACTTGACTAGGACTATCTAAACTTGCGGCCTTTAAAGCATTGCAAACGGACTCAAAAGCAGCAGATGCATTCTGTTCTGCGTCTCGGATAACGCCAATTGATTGAATGTCTGACTCTCGATAATCAAGTCGATTAACTAAACCTTTTATGAAAGGTTGAAAATTTTCGACATTACGAAAGTCTAAAATTTGAAAATCCTCTAAACCAGAGACATCTAAAAGAGCTGCTATGAATGCTTCTGTGTCTTTTCCTTCGACTAATAACAACTTCTTCTTAAAGATTTTTGGAGATGACATCATCAACGCACCTCAAAGGAAGCTTGCACAGAACCTTCTAAGGCTTCTTGATCATAGGTAACAGGTTTAAATTCATCTCTAATACGATCAATGCGATGTAAACGAAAATCATAGTGTCCACTGTCAGAAAAAGCAGTATGGGCAGCCTCAATACACTCATAGCTGTGGGTTGTTGCAATTACCTGTACATTAAACCGATGGGCAGCATCATTAATTACCTGCCAAACTTTTGAGAGAACAGAATGATGTAGCCCATTTTCAATTTCATCGATTAAGACTAGCCCATCTCGATTGGTTGCAAGTGTTAACAGAATTGAAACCAATCGATTTAAACCATCGCCCATCAGAGAAAGAGGCACGAGCCGTTTCAAACCAATATCTCCATACAAAATCGGAAATCCACTCACTACAATGGTTGTAATTCGCTTTAGTCGAGGTTCTAGAAGCTGTAGACTCTCAACCAAACTATAATCACTACTCACTAGCTCTAATTGCCCAAACATCTCAGACTGAGTTTTGCTGTTTTGACGACTATTAGCAAAAATAAAGGCTACAGATAGGGATGGTGTCGCTAACTCTGCTGACATTCCTTGCAAAGTAGCTTTGTTACCTTCAAGCCAAAACTGATTTTCTGTTGGTTGTCCTTCAGGAGAAATGTAACGCAATGTCAGAATCTGACTCAAATTCGATGCAAGTGATCCTAATCCGGCTTCGTATTTTTCTTGAGTTAGAGAGATTCTATTAGGAATAGCTCGATCACTCTGAATCTCAAGGCTGTGTAATTCTGAATAATCAAGAAAGCCTTTGATATGGATAGTTCTACTTGTGTCAAAATCTTTAAACAGCGGAGCTAACAACAACTCTTGGGCAATGTCTAAAGTTACTTTTTCAAGCGGAATACGCATGCCGCTGAGGTAGGTCAAGCCTGCTGGATTTGATCCAGAAGTCCACATGCCAATTGCTTCTAAGAAGGCAGTTTTGCCAACATTGTTTTTACCTGCAATTAGGTTAACGCGGCTAAGCCCATCGACCTTGAGCTGATCGAAGCAGCGAAAGTTCTCAATCTGGATTGAGGTCAGCATGGGCTACCTGGGGAATGGCTTATGCCTAAACTAGCGTATTTAAGACAGGTTGCAATGGGTAAAGGGTTTGGCATTTTCCCCTGAGTAGGTGGCGGCGATGTGACCGTTGCCCACCACCTGATACTTGTAGGTGACTAACCCTTCTAGGCCAACCGGACCTCGGGGGGGCATTTTTTGAGTGCTAATGCCCACTTCTGCGCCAAAGCCGTAGCGGAACCCGTCGGCAAAACGGGTGGAACAGTTGTGGAACACGCCAGCGGCGTCGACCTGGGCGATAAATTGGTCGGCGGTGGTTTGGTTTTCGGATGAGATCGCATCCGTATGGCGTGACCCGTAGGTATTGATGTGCTCAATCGCTGTGTCCACCGAGTCCACAATGCGAATTGACAAAATCAGATCGCTATATTCGGTGGACCAGTCAGCCTCAGTGGCCGGGTGGATGTCGCTCAGTATCTGACGTGTCGCCCCATCCCCTAGCAGCTTGACCCCTTTATTTTGTAGGGCATTGGCGAGCAGCGGCAGGGCTTTGACAGCAATGTCTTTATGCACCAGCAGGGTCTCGATGGCATTACAGGCCGATGGATAGCCCACCTTGGCATCGACGGCGATATTAACTGTTTTTTCTAAATCGGCGGCCACATCCACATAGAGATGACACACCCCATCCGCGTGGCCCAGGACGGGGATGCGGGTATTTTCCTGGACAAACCGCACAAAGGCATTGGAACCCCGAGGAATAATCAGGTCCACATAGCTATCTAACGCCAGCAGCGCCCGAGTTTCTGCGCGGGTGGTGAGCAGCTGCACCGCGTTGGGGTCCACGCCTGCGTTGGTCAACCCCTGGCGAATGGCGTTTACCAGCGCCTGACAGGACCGTACGGCCTCCCGCCCGCCCTTGAGAATAACGCCGTTGCCCGACTTCACCGCCAGGGTGGAAATCTGCATCACCGCATCGGGGCGAGACTCAAAGATAATCCCCAATACCCCCAGGGGACAGGCCAGCCGCTTGAGCACCAGACCATCGTCTAGCTGCCGGTGGATCTGGACCGCTCCGACAGGGTCCGGCAGCTTAGCCACATCCCGCACCCCGGCGATCGCACCCTGCAGCTTGATAGCATCCAGCTTAAGCCGCCCGTAGAGGGGCTTGGCCAGGTCGTCCGCCAAAGCCGCCTTGAGGTCCAGGTCATTGGCGGCGGTAATCTCAGGGGCCGCCGCCTCCAGGGCCTGGGCAATGGCCTCAATGGCGTCGTTTTTTTGCTGGGTGGACAGGCTGGCTAGGCTGCGGGCTGCATGACGGGTTTGGGTTGCGATCGCAACCAGCGAAGTCTCAACAGCCGCCGAGGATACAGACATGGGTTTATTCACATGGGGTATCCCCCTATACTAAGCCAATCCCTAGGGTCTACAGCAAGGTCCATCAGTCCACCGGCTCCCCCGACCGGCTAGCAATAATTCCCTTGGCCCGCTGCCAAAGCGCCTCTAATTCTTCGATGCTATGGTCGTCTATCGGTTTATCCGCCGCCTGCTCCAGCAGCCCAAACCGCTCTACAAACCGGCGGTTGGTGCCCTGCAGCGCCGCCACCGGGTCAATGTCACACCAGCGAGCCACCTGTATCAGGCTAAAAAGCACATCACCAAATTCAGCCGCCTGGTTTGCAGCACTTTCATGGGCCAGGGCATGGCGAAATTCCCCCAGTTCTTCATCTACTTTGTCCCACACCCCATCCAGGGTTTCCCACTCAAACCCCACCTTGGCCGCTTTTTTAGAAATTTTCATCGTCGCCACCATCGGCGGTAGCGACTGGCCATAGCGAGCCAGCTTAGACGCCAGCGTGGCCTCGCCTTGCTGGCCCTTTTCAGCCGCCTTAATCGCCTCCCAGCTGGCATGCACATCAGCAGCAGTCGCCGCTTGGGCATCGCCAAACACATGGGGATGCCGGCGAATTAGCTTATCCGCAATCCCCTGGGCCACATCCCCCAGGTCAAACTCATCCGTCTCACTAAAAATCTGCGCCTGGAGCACCACCTGCAGCAACAGGTCGCCCAGCTCCTCCGCAATATGGTCCCGGTCCCCCCGCTGAATCGCATCCACCACTTCATAAGCTTCTTCTAAAACATAGGGCATCAGGCTTTCAGGCGTCTGAGCCAGATCCCACGGGCAGCCGCCCTCTGGGTTACGCAGCCGGGCCACCACTGCAATCAGGTGTTGCAACGCATCTAGGGTCTTGGAGGTTAGGTTTACGGTCATAGGGGTTGGTTTACCAATACGGCTGCCTTATATTTTCCTAGAAAAAAGATCGCTTTTAACCGCAGTCATCTGCTAACATCTATTCCTGTGCGCAAGCGCAGTTTACGGACGGTTAGCTCAGTTGGTAGAGCGCCTGCCTTACAAGCAGGATGTCACTGGTTCGAGCCCAGTACCGTCCATAGGTTTTAGAAACCAGTCAAAAGGCGATGACCGGAATGTGACTGTGGTGGCTGCGATCGCATCTAAAATCGCAGCCATAACAATTCTGTCATAGCTTATTGGTAGGATAGAGAGTTATGGCCACGTGCCTAATACCACAATCTTTCAGATGGCATCATAGCTTGGCTCAGCAACACCAAAACATTCAGTTGACCAATTGGCAACAACCGTTCCTAGAGAACAAACGCTGGCTTAAAGTTGCATAAAAACAAAGTCTCGTAAGCGATTTGCAGCCCCTCAGACCTCAAGAACAAAAGGCCACAGGCCCTGTCTCTTGCCTGCTCAGAGATCTCCTAGCTAAAGAATCCGTCAAAAAACAAGCGCATGGTTAGGCGCAGCAATATACGCTCTGACCCCGCCGTAACCCCCACCCCACCTGAATCGTTGCAATAAACGACAGCCTCCTTGCGGGGGGCGGGGGGGCCTCAACGCCCCCACTTCAGGAGGGTTTCAGGGAGGAAAGCCCTGAGCAACCCATACCGCGAATGACCAACTTCTCAAGTTGTATGAGGAGGTTGGTCATCCGCAAAACCCGCTGCGTGGGGTCCCTCCGAGTTCCCTTTCCGGAAACATAGGCGCTATCCCAAATCGCCAACGGGGTCTCCCCTAGGCAGGGCGTTCTGCCGCCCTACAACCCGACGGAATGCCACTCACGCTATCCTCAATAGCATGCATGTTTAGACGGTTGGTAGGGCAGTTTAGGATTTTGCGCGCTGCGACAAAATCCTAAAAACAGAAGTTATCCTGTTCGCTTTGGCACAGTTACCATGATTAGAACATGAGCTTGATATTTGACAAGCCCTAACCCTAATCAACCCTGACCCGTCTGGTTAGAATGGCCATCATCTCATTAGGTCGCCCCGTCGGCAGGGGCCTGCTCCAGTCATTGGGCTCAGCATAGTTGAGCTTGTGCAGCAGTTTTATCGTATTCAAAATGGCCGTGAGACTGCCAAACAGCGTATGGTTGACGTTCTCATAGTCATACTCGGGCAGAGTGTTGTTGGCAGGAGGAACGTTGGACGCCCCTGCGCCCTGAGCTGATTCTTGAAACATGGGATTTGGTCTCCGAATATGGTATTGGTCCCCCTTAGGGCTGCGCCAAAGGCACAACTCTAGGAGGGTGGAGCCAAAACCCAATACCCAGCGACTCCTCAGAGATTTTGCAAATCGGAGCTACTGGGCCATAATGGCCAAAGCTGCCGGGATTGCGTGTTAATCCTGGAAGTTAGCTGTCGGTGTGGTGTTGCTAGCACCCGCCGACAGTGCCAAATATTGAGTTCTGAAGTTAGACAGTGGCGATGCCACAGCCCTAAAAAGAACATACGCTCTATGGCCAGCGGTCGTCAAGTAAAAGATTGTGACTAAAGCCAGAAGAGAAAATCCCTTTACTATACCCGACGTCTGAATATTGAATCAGTCAACTTTTGAACCGATAGAAAGAAAGTATAACCACAGCTAAAGCACCAATCATAAAACGAGCCTACCATTTAAGGTGTATAGCTCCGCGTTTTCATCCCCTTGTATGTTTAGAGGTGGGAGCGGTAGACCCTAATCCCCTAGATCAGAGAGTGCCGTAGCAGCGAGGACAGCGTAAGATTTGGGGCGGACGCGGCTCGGTAAGAGCGTTGCTGTACATGGCAACGCTCTCAGCACTACGCTCGAATCCACCGATTCGCCTGTTCTATCAGCATCTACTTGAGAAAGGAAAAGTCAAGAAAGTTG
>JBCCAQ010000328.1:0-4901 GCA_039814735.1 Cyanobacteria bacterium P01_A01_bin.15 | reverse complement strand
AGGGTAGATGCACCGGTAATGCTAATGGACTGCTCCTTGCCAGTGCCCTTATCCTTAGCCGTTACATTCAAGATACCGTTGGCGTCGATATCAAAAATCACCTCAATCTGAGGAACACCGCGCTGGGATGGGGGAATCCCATCTAAGCGAAACACACCCAGGTCCTTGTTGTCGTTAGCCATCTCACGCTCACCTTGGAGAACGTGGATTTCAACGTTGGTCTGGCCGTCCACCGCCGTGGAAAATACCTCAGACTTTTTGGTCGGGATCGTGGTGTTTCTCGGAATCAGCTTGGTCATCACACCGCCTAGGGTTTCAACACCCAGGGACAGGGGCGTCACGTCTAGCAGCAGGATATCCTTAACCTCACCCGCCAGCACGCCACCCTGAATCGCCGCACCAATGGCTACAACTTCATCGGGGTTTACGCTTTGGTTAGGCTCCTTACCCAGGATCTTGGTAACCAGATTTTGAACCGCTGGGATTCGAGTGGAACCACCCACCAGAACGATTTCGTTGATGTCGCCCTTGGCTAATTTGGCATCGCGGATAGCATTTTCCACGGGGACGCCACAGCGGTCAATCAGGTCAGAGGCCAGTTCCTCAAACTTAGCCCGCGTCAGGGTAAGGTCAAGGTGCTTAGGACCATCTTGGGTAGCGGTGATAAAGGGCAGGTTGATTTCTGCCTGGGTCACGCTAGAGAGTTCGATCTTGGCTTTTTCAGCCGCCTCAGTCAGCCGCTGAAGGGCCTGCTTGTCTTTGCGCAGGTCGATGCCCTCTTGGGACATAAACTGCTCGGCCAAATGGTCAACGATTTTTTTGTCAAAGTCGTCACCACCCAGGTGGGTATCACCCGATGTAGATAACACCTCAAAGACACCGTCGCCCACTTCTAGGATAGAAACGTCAAAGGTACCCCCACCCAAGTCAAACACCAGAATGGTCTCGTTGCTTTTTTTGTCGAGACCATAGGCTAGGGCAGCGGCTGTGGGCTCGTTGATGATTCGCAGCACTTCAAGACCGGCAATGCGACCCGCATCCTTAGTGGCCTGACGCTGGGAGTCATTAAAGTAAGCAGGCACCGTGATCACTGCCTGGGTGACGGGGTCGCCTAAATACTTGCTCGCATCGTCGGCCAGCTTGCGTAGCACCTGGGCAGATATTTCCTCAGGGGCAAACTGCTTGTCGGCGTTGGTGGACTCAATTTTGACATTGCCATTTACGTTTAGAACGTTGTAAGGCACTTCTGAGGATTCGTTGTTCACCTCATCATTGCGGCGGCCAATAAAGCGCTTTACTGAATAAAACGTGTTCATTGGGTTCATGACGGCCTGGCGCTTGGCGATTTGACCGACTAGGCGGTCGCCACTTTTGGCGTAGGCCACAACGGATGGCGTGGTGCGAAATCCCTCTGCGTTTGCGATTACAGTGGGCTTTCCCCCTTCCATGACAGCGACTACAGAGTTCGTAGTCCCTAAATCAATTCCAACTACTTTTCCCATATCAATTGCTCCGGCTGAACAGTCGCTTTCCGCTGAACCTTAAAAGGGATTGCTTGAAAGCTCATTACTATAGTGCTAATCCAGCGCGATTCTCTGAAGGGGGGGTTACCGAACCTGGATTTCGGTTTGTAAGGTCTGACTAACTAAGGACTGGCTAGATTGCGGCTAAAATCTGCTCATCTAATTCAAAGTCAACGGACTGCTCCGCCTGGGAGTAGTCACTGTCGTAGGCATCCTTGAGACCCTCCGTCAGACCGTAGCGAGGCGTCCAGCCCAGGTCCTTTTGGGCTTTGTCAATGGAGGCAAAAAAGTGCTGCACTCGCATGGGAAAGGCTTTGCGTTTACCAAAGTCAAACTGTGCCGGGTCGTAGTGGCGAATATCTGGCGCGGGCTTGCCCATGGCTTCGGCACAGGCCTGGGCCAGGCCATCAAAGGTGACGTAGCGGGCTCCAGAAACATTGTAAATCTGTCCGATGGCAGCCGAGTTACCAAGGACAGCCACCATGGCGCGGGCTAGATCCCCACAGTGTCCCAGCTGGGTAATGGCTGTGCCATTGCCAGGAATCGGAATCGGCCTGCCATGGCTAATACGGTCAAAAAACCATTTTTCAAGGGGGTTATAGTTTTGGGGGCCATAGATATATACAGGGCGAATCGAGGTGAAGGGCACGCCCTGCTGCACCAGATAGTCTTCGGTGTGGTGTTTGCCCTTGTGGCGGCTATTGGGGTCGACGGGGTCACCCTCAATGTGGGGCATCTGTTCACTTTTTAGGTAGACACCAGCCGAGCTGACGTAGATAAAGTGCTTTGCCGTGCCTCCAAATAGCTCAACTAGGGGCTGGGTGTCACTGAGTTCACGACCGTTATTGTCGTAAATGGCGTCAAAGGTTTTGCCAGCGAGGGCGGCTTTGAGGTCAGTGGGGGATTTGCGATCGCACCTCACCACGTCCACCCCGTCGGGCGCAGGTCGATTTCCTCGATTCACCAACGTTACTTCGTGCCCTGCCCCCAGCAGCAGCCGGGTCAGATACACCCCAACAAACCGCGTACCACCCATCACTAAAATCCGCATAGCCTGCCTTCCATAAGATCTAAGAGACTTTCCCTGATCTTATGGAAGATTGTTACGGTGGCAAAGCGTCGCCCGTCAAAATCAGCCAACAACAGCTCACCGCAGAAAAAACAAACTTTTAACTAGAGCCATCGAGAATTTGTCAACCCATATTTTTAAACTTATTTGAACCATAGACAGAAGCAATACTCTCGCATTTTGTAACGAATCTGTTACAAAATGCGAGAGTCATATGTCAATTTGTGTCGCATCCACGGCTGTATCCCTAGTCAGCAGGGATTTTCTGATACAACCACAGTAGGTTTCAAAACCTATTCAGATGTTATGGAATGTTGCTCATTACAGTAGCCACTGCACTTTTGTAAAGCGTTTTTCACCAGCGCTTTTGTGATTACTGGGTCAATATTGATCGCCCAATGAGTCCGACTGGTAGTGATACCAAGTTTTGGTTTTACATACCAACCGGCAGTCATCACCCCCGATTAGAAGAGAGAACACACTGAGCAAGGAGTCAAACTGCATGTTCACTCACGTCAAGCCCACTGTGAGACATATCTCACCCGAGAACCTTGGCGAACGGTATCTAATGAAAGTGGTCTATGTTGTCTTAGAGCCACAGTATCAGAGCGCTCTATCAGCAGCTATTAAGTCTATCAACGCTAGTAATCCCCACATTGCCATTGAGATTAGCGGATATCTGATCGAAGAGCTACGCGATGCTAACAACTACGAAGCATTTAAAAAAGACGTTTCTGAGGCCAATGTCTTTGTAGCCTCTCTAATCTTTATTGAAGAACTGGCAGAAAAGGTGGTTGCCGCCGTTACCCCTCACCGAGACAACCTTGACGTGGCCGTTGTCTTCCCATCAATGCCCCAGGTGATGCGCCTAAATAAGATGGGTAGTTTCTCCATGGCCCAGCTGGGTCAGTCCAAGAGTGCCATTGGCGAATTCATGAAAAAGCGTCGCCAAAAACAGGGCGGCAGCTTTGAAGACGCCATGCTTAAGCTTTTACGCACATTGCCAAAGGTTCTAAAGTATCTGCCTTCAGATAAGGCTCAGGACGCCCGTAATTTTATGCTCAGCTTCCAGTATTGGCTGGGCGGCTCTCCTGAAAACCTGGAGAATTTTATGCTAATGCTGGCCGACCGCTACATGTTCGGCGATAAAGACATTAAGGGCGCTCCTAAAAGCATGGACTATGAGGAGCCTGTCACCTACCCCGACACGGGTATCTGGCATCCTTTAGCGCCCACCATGTATGAGGACATCAAGGAGTATCTCAACTGGTACAGCTCTCGCCAGGATTTACCCGCCTCCCATCAGCGCGAGAAGGCACCCTGCGTGGGTCTGGTGCTCCAGCGTACCCACTTGGTCACCGGGGACGAAGCCCACTACGTATCTATGGTTCAGGAGCTTGAATATCTGGGCGCTCGGGTAATTCCTGTATTTGCGGGCGGGCTAGATTTTTCTAAACCGGTAGAGCAATATTTCTACGAGCCAGTCACCCAAGCCCCCGTAGTTGACGCGGTTGTTTCCCTGACCGGTTTTGCCTTGGTGGGTGGCCCTGCCCGCCAAGATCACCCCAAGGCCATTGAGGCCCTACAAAAGCTCAACCGCCCCTACATGGTGGCCTTGCCACTGGTATTCCAAACCACCGAAGAGTGGGAGGACAGCGATCTCGGGCTGCATCCGATTCAGGTGGCGCTGCAGATGGCTATCCCTGAGCTAGATGGAGCCATCGAGCCTATTGTAGTGTCCGGCCGTGACGGCATGACCGGTCGCGCCATTACCCTACAGGACCGAGTGGCTGCCATTTCCCAGCGCGCCCTCAAGTGGGCTAATCTCCGCTGTTTATCTCGGACTGAGAAAAAGCTGGCTATCACCGTATTTAGCTTCCCCCCCGACAAAGGAAATGTCGGAACAGCGGCCTATCTCAATGTCTTTGGGTCTATTTACCGGGCGATGGAAGACATGAAGGCCGGTGGCTACACCCTTGAAGGTATGCCCGACTCGGCTGAAGCGCTCATGCTTGAAGTGATCAACGATGCCCAGGCCCAGTACAACAGTCCTGAACTCAATATTGCCTACCGCATGTCGGTGGCTGAGTATGAGCAGCTCACCCCCTACTCCGAACGCTTAGAGGAAAACTGGGGTCCCCCGCCAGGCAACCTCAACACCGATGGCCAAAACCTACTGGTGTACGGTAAAACTTACGGCAACCTGTTTATTGGTGTGCAACCCACCTTTGGCTACGAAGGTGACCCTATGCGGCTGCTATTTTCCCGCTCTGCTAGCCCTCACCATGGGTTTGCAGCCTACTACACGT
>JBCCAQ010000190.1:0-10891 GCA_039814735.1 Cyanobacteria bacterium P01_A01_bin.15 | reverse complement strand
TGTGGATGACGATGGTGACTTTTTAGCGCTAAGTAGCTTGCAGGTGCAGCCCTATAAGGTGGGGCTGTATGTGGAAAACGACACCGCCCCTGGCTGGACCAATCGATTACAGTTTCTGGGAGTAGGCAGTCGCGATCGCGCCTTTGACGATGATGTCGATAGCTTTGATGTTGACGGTTATATAACCCTGGATTTGCTTAGCAGTATTCAGATAGGGGATGGCACGCTGACAGTCGGCGTGCAAAATCTTCTGAACAATCAGTATTTGCCCATAAGTTCTCAAGAACGGTTGGGAAGTACCGAAGATCGACGCTTTGCCGCACCAGGCATCAGCCTAAACCTGGGATATTCCATCCAGTTCTAAACGATAATATGTTCGATTTGCGTTGTCAAAAGAGTGTTGGCTGGTTAGCGGCGGGGATACTGCTAACCAGCTGTCAGTCGGGGGCAGTCAACCCCTTAGCGACTGCATCGGGGCCTACACAAACCATTGAACATGCGATGGGAACGGTTGAGGTTCCCGTTTCTCCTCAGCGGGTGGTCACCCTAGATACGGCCCCCCTAGATGCAGCCTTAGCCCTAGGGATTAAGCCCATAGGCACCGCTGTCTATGGGCAGCCACCTCAATATTTGGGAGATCGAGTCGATGGTATTGAAATTATCGGTGATGGCAATCGGCCCGACTTAGAAACAACGTTAGCGCTTAAGCCAGACCTGATTTTAGGGTCAGCCATTAGTCATAACAGAATATACGACAAACTCTCTCAAATTGCCCCAACGGTCTTAACAGAGGGGAGCGGACGAGTCCATGACTGGCCGGAGAACCTCCAGCTCTATGGAGAAGCGCTGGGCCAGGCCGAAACAGTAGAACAGCTATTGGAAGACTACCGACAAAGGGTGCAACAGCTGCAAGAAAAAATCGGCCAGCCCCAGACACTAGAGATTTCGGTGCTATTGGTTTCTAACGATGGTGTCAGGGCACATACCACCGGCAGCTTTTCCGGTTCGGTGCTGCAGGATGTCGGTTTTTCGCGAACCCCGGCACAAGATGATGCCCAAGAATATGCTTTGGAGCTGTCTCCTGAAGCGTTAGACACCCTTGATAGTGATTATATTTTTCTTATTTACTCTGCTTCGCGACCGGGACGATTATCAAAAGCCGAGTTTATCGCTGACCCCATCTGGTCTCAGCTTGAGGCCGTACAACAAGATAACGTTTGCCAGGTAGACAACGACGTTTGGATTACAGGCCGTAATATTCTGGCCGCAAATCAGATTTTGGCAGACATTGAAAAATGTTTGAGGTGAACAGAGCCGGAGCGAGCTATGGAGGCTAAACCAAATTAGAGAGCAGCGGGCGATTTTTCCATCGTACCCATAAGTCCGTTATTAGCATATTGAGAATAATTAGCATTAGTGTCATACTAAACCAAAGTATGATGGCGACTGTGTAATGGCTAAAATTCTGACGGGTGCTGAGGTCAACGGAATTATTTCAGAGTGCCGTGCTGACGGGAGCCTTACAGAATATACAGAAGGAACGGAGTCCTTTATTCAGACACCCCCAGCCTTAGGTCAGGGGTGGGGACGTCAGATTGAGCTGCGTCCAGGGCTAACGCTAAGCGTTATCGACATTACAAAGCATCAGACCCATGTGTACAAAATTGAGCAGCATTCGTTGTCCATGCCGCTGACGTTTAACTATTATCTAGCCGGTGGCTGTCGGGTAGACAATGATGGTTTAGCCAGTACCGAGGAAGAAATCGCGGGGAAAAGCTATCTTTACCGGGTGCCCAATACGGCAGAACTTGAGGAATATCCCGTAGGCCAGCGGATATGCTGTTTTCAGATTCGGGTGGCGCTGGAGCTGATCCATGGATTTTGCGATCGCATCCATGAATTCCCCACCAAGCTCAGAAATACCCTGGAACATCCAGAAAATACCATCCTCTATCACCCCAGCCGGATTACCCCGGCCCAGCGACAGATCTTGCAACAGATTTTGGCATGGCCCTACCAGGGCATTGCCCGTCAGCTCTATTTAGAAGGCAAGGTCCTAGAGCTGCTGGCGCTGCACTTTAACCAGGTCATCATTGGCTCATCCGAAGGGTCTACACCGCTCAAAGCTCGAGATATTGACCGGATTTATGAAGCACGGGATATCCTGATTCAAAATGTCGTGACTCCCCCTTCCTTAGCCGAGCTGGCCCATCGGGTCCATTTAAATGAACTAAAACTCACCCAGGGCTTTCGACAGGTATTTGAGACCACTGTCTTTGGCTACCTGTACAACTATCGTATGGACCAGGCCTGCCAGCTGCTGCGAACAGGCAGTCTGACTATTCAACAGGTTGCCCGCAGCGTTGGCTACACCAGCCGTAGCTCCTTTGTTGCTGCGTTCAAAAAGAAATTTAAGGCGGCCCCCAGCATTTACTTGAAAAGAATTAGCTGAGGCAGCAAAGTTTATTAGGCCCCATTATTATTGGACGTACAGACGTTGCATGGAACGTCTCTCCAGCATTAATTTTTGGATCTGATACAATCCTGATCCCTAAGGCATTTATTCTCAACAAACGTCCGACATTTCCATAGAGTTATCTCACTGACAGGCGAGAATAACAATGACAAATAACAACATTAACGTTTGTATCAGAAAAGAGATAGTGCCCCCCTGTCGGAATATCCTAAGGACATGGGTTGAAAGACCCATAGCTAAATCAAAAGGAGGTCTAACGATAGATATTTCGATAGAATCGTTTGACGGATCAAAGACAGCACCCAAACGCATCACTGACATTTCTTCTAACTTGTACTAGGGAGCCCTGTTGTTTTCAGACCTGTTATTTTCAGGTTTGTCTGATATACAACAACTCTAAAAAGTCTTGTTTATTATAGAAGAGTTCCTCAGTTGAGCGTTCTGGGTGCTGTTGTATTTTAACTCTCTAATTGATATCTAAGGAACTTGTCGGTAAATATGCTACCCGCCAATAGCTCCTTTCCCTTTACCCCTTCCCCACTCTATTTCGGGGACTTTATTTTTGGCAGATCCCTAAAAACGCTCCCAGCCCATCATGCCAGCACCATCCAAAACAAAAAGGTTAGCATCAGGCTCATCATCCCAATCAAATGGTTAAACTGTTCGGCCACTCGGGGTAGTTTGATCGATAACTTTTGAAAAATCAAAAAATAGGCCAGCCAACCAGCGGCAATAGTAATCAGGGGTTTCACAATATTGGCCACGCTATAGGCCTCATAGTAGAGACCGTTGGCCAGCACTAAGCCCCCCAGCAATAGCACTAACGATAGCCAAAAGCCTGTTTTGACAGTATCCGGAGAGCGCTCTGGGGTATGGGGTAGAAAAATAAATTTAGCAAATGAAATAGCCGTTCCCAACGCTGCAATGTTCATACCGACGATCTGCCAGGGCACTAGATTTTTAGAGGTGAGTACCTTGGCCCCAAATCCCGCCAGTAAGGGAAAACCTGAGATCGAAAAACTTGCGATCGCTAGCGTAATCCACATAGATGTGGGGATAGGATTTTGTTTAAGCACTTTGATGTCGCGACTTGGCAAATTGCCCACAATCAGAAACAGGGCTGACTTCACCAAGCCGTGGGTGAGCGCATAAAAGCCCCCAACAGCCGGTGCTGCCAGGATAAACCCGATTTGAGAAACCGTGTGAAATGCAAGAATACGCTTGGTATCTTTAGAAAGAACGGCGTAGCCAACGCCTAACAGTGCCGTAGCCACCCCAAAAAAGCGAACAATAGGATTAATCTCAGGCACCATGAGGGCAAACCGGACCAGGGGAAAGACACCGGTTTTAACCACAACGCCCGACAGCAAAGCGGATATCGGTGATTCCGATTCAGAATGGGTGAGCGGCAGCCACAGCCCTGAAACAAAGATACCGCCCTTCGACAAAAGGCCAATAAAGATGAGGGCAATGGCCTCGGCAGGAGCCTTTGCCAACCCCATAAAGGCAAATGAATGACTGCTTTGGTAGACCAGTACGGCCCCCAGCAGGTAAAACAGCATGGCTGTATTACTGACAAATAAATAACGCAGCCCGATCCAAATAGAACGGTCAGTCCGAGGGTAGGAAATCAGCAAAAATGCAGCAATACTGATAACCTCCAAGGCCACATAGACGCTAATTAAATCTGCGCTGACAAACACCGCGTTAACGCTGCCATGCAAAATAATGACTTGGGTATAGAAAAAAGCAATTTTTTCACTCTGCCAACAATAAAGAATCACCGCCGTGGTGACGACGGCATTAGTTAAAATAAAGAAGCCGCTCAACCCATCAATGAGCAAACTCACGCCAAAATTATCGAGTAGTTGAAAACTTACAGGGGCCGGATTGAGCACATGCCACAGCCCGTAGACCAGTGAAATCAGGGAAATTGAGATTGCTAGAGCGCGATCTAATGTGGGTAAAAGATAAATACTAAACCCCACAAACAGGGGCAGAACAATCCAAATAAAGGTAAGGGTTTCATGGTCTATTATCATGGTCACGATTGAAGCACTCTAGTGTAGGAATATCATGTGATGGACCAGCGGGGTACCGATGCAACCTCCAGGGGAGTCACCGCGTGGCTGATTTTGGCTAATATTGCTGGATCGCTCCAGGTTGAAATGCCCAATGATTCCCTAGACCTAAAACCGACCCGCTTGCATGCTAAAGGTCCATTGTCCTATAGTCAGCCGTTGTCAGAGGGACCGTCACTCAAAATTCCTCTGCCGCTAACAAAAACAGGCTGACAATCTTAAAAAAAATCGCTCTAGAAGACAAAGTCAAAAGAGAATTTATCGGCCATAGATGGTGATATTCTGTTTTATCTATGCGCACCTTTACCCTTATCTGGTTTGGTCAGCTGGTGTCCACCCTGGGCAGCTATATGACCTTTTTTGCCCTCACCCTGTGGGCCTGGGATCAAACTGGTTCAGCAACTACGCTGGCGCTGGTGGGGTTCTTCTCGAAGCTGCCAAAAATACCTACAACATTGTTCGCGGGACTGATTGTCGATCGCTTTAATCGCAAACACCTAATGTTATTGGGCGATGCTGTGACTGCCCTCTCTACTGTTGCCATTGGCGTTCTCTATCTCACTAACTCCCTACAAATATGGCATCTTTACGGTGTTGCCATTTTATCCGGAGGCTTTGGCCAGATTCAAACCCTGGCCTACCAGGCGTCAATTTCTATGATGGTGCCCAAACGACACTACACCCGCACCGGCAGCATGGCGTCCATGGTTCACTATGGCTCCAATATTGTCGGCCCTGCTTTAGCGGGTGTCCTATATCCGCTAATCGGGCTATCGGGCATTGTCCTAGTCGATTTAGTCACCTTTGCCGTCGCTTTTGCCACGCTGCTGGCCGCAACCATACCCCAGCCGCAAAAAAGCCCCGAGCCCGATGATTTGATCCACAAGCTTACCTTTGGGGTTCGCCACGTCTGGCAACAGCCTGGTCTCAAAGCCCTGTTGCTAATCACCATTTTGTTTACCTTTGCCCATGATATGGGGGGAGCGCTTTATAGCCCAATGATTTTGGCCCGTACCAATGGCAGTGCCCAAGCCTTGGCCAGCGTCTCTGCCATGGCCGGGGTGGGTGGCATAGTCGGCGCTATTGCTGTCAGTATTTGGGGTGGTCCCAAACGCCGTATTCATGGCGTGCTGGGCGGATATATCGGCGCAGGTCTGAGTAAAATGGTATTTGGTCTAGGGCAATCACTGACGGTTTGGATTCCGGCCCAGCTATGCTCATCCTTAAATTTTCCGCTGTTGGGAAGTGCCCGCAGCGCCCTCTGGATGGATAAGATTCCGCCTAATCTCCAAGGTCGCGTATTTGCCGCCAATAGTTTAGCGATTCAAAGTGCAAGTGCGGTGGCGGTATTACTGGCAGGGCCGCTGGCAGACCGGCTACTGGAACCGGCCATGATGCCGACAGGACCGCTAGCCAGGGTATTGGGCACCAGCTTTGGCAGTGGCTCCGGTGCTGGCATAGCAGTCCTGTATGCCCTGTGCGCTTTGGCGATGATAACCGTTGGCATCGGTGGCTTCTTGATACCCAGCCTGAAGAAAATTGAGGATACCTGAGGGATAAGAATTTTATCAGCTCCAAAAATTAATGCTGGAGAGACGTTCCATGGAACGTCTGTACATCCAATAGTGGGGCCTAATGAATTTTGTTGCTGCAGAGACGTTCCATGGAACGTCTGTACATCCAATATGGGGACCTAATTACTTAGTCTGGTTTATATTTTTAGTCGTAGGCTACCAGGGCATTCTTAGAAGACAGGGTAGATAGCGGTAAGGTCAGCCCTGCGGTCAGCTTTTTGGACTAAAAGAGTCGCAAATATAGTCTCAATCAGGTTGCCGGGGTCATCTTTTCTACGATGGCACTTTCCTGGCTTCTCCTACTATTCATCGATTTCCTAGCGGACATAATAGCTAGAAGAGTACCGATCAATATTGAGAACTAGTAGCAATAATGCCATACTTTTAGTAGAGTACTACCGCGATGACATAGATGGCTAAGGTGCTGACCGGTCCTGAGGTTGATGAAATCGTAGACGAATGCCTCGCTAGCAAAGCGTTGGCATGGTACGAAGATGGACCTGAGACCTTTTGGCAAATACCCCCACCGTTGGGCTGGGGCTATGGACGTGAAATAGAACTGCGCCCCGGCCTATGGCTGACGGTTACTGACTATCGGAGACGTCAAACCCATAGCTATAGGTTTCGACATTCGCCAGTTAGGCCGTTAAGTTTAGCCTTTTATCTATCAGGCGGCAGCCGTATAGATAATGGGGGTCTCAAGCAGACTCAAGAGGAGGTGGCGGGCCAAAGCTATTTTTATTGTTTGCCGAACACGCTTGAAACTGAGATCCATCCGGCTGAACATCATACTTGTGTCATTCGGATTCGGATTTTACCGGAGCTGATGACGACATTTAGCGATCGCATCCACGAACTCCCCACCGACCTGCGGCAGGCCATCGAACACCCAGCAGACGCCCTGCTCTACTACCCCAGCCGGATTACCCCGGCCCAGCAGCAGGTACTGCAGCAAATTTTGCAATGGCCCTACCAGGGCATCATCCGGCAGTTTTACCTAGAAAGCAAAGCCCTAGAGCTGATCGCCCTGCACCTTGGCCAGATGCTGACCAAGGCACCCGCCCAGGGTAAACCACTAATCGCCCGAGACATTGACCGGGTCTACCAGGCACGGGACATCCTGATTCAAAATATGACCAGTCCGCCATCGCTGCCAGCGCTAGCCAAACAGGTGCAACTCAACGAGCGCAAACTCAAGCAAGGGTTTCACCAGGTCTTTGACAACACCATTTTTGGCTACCTGCACGATCACCGCATGGAGCAAGCCCGACAGCTATTGCAGGCGGGCCAGCTAAATATTCAAGAAACCGCCCGCTGGGTGGGCTACGCTAGCCGCAGCTCGTTTGTCGTGGCCTTTAAGAAAAAATTTCAGGTTTCCCCTAGCCAATACCTCAAGGATGTAGGGTAGGCAAACCTGTTAGGTTTGATCAACCACGACCTGGGGTTTTTGACTGTCGTCTAAGACGTGGGGAGATCGCTTTCTAAATTCTTGAGCCAGTAACCCATATTTGGGGGCAAACACCATGGTCAAGACAAATAAGAGCGTAAGCAGCACCACAATGCTGCCGCCAGTGGAGACATCTAAGTGGTAGCTAAAGTAGGTGCCAAACACACAGGAAAAAACGCTGGCAACAGTCGAAATAATCAGCATGCGATCAAAGCGATCGGTGAGCAAATAGGCGATAGACCCCGGCGTGACTAACAGGGAAATTACTAAGATAATCCCAGCGGTCTGGAGTGCGGCGACAATGGTGAGCGCCAGCACCGACAGCAGAGTGTAGTACATAGCCTGGATGTTGAGACCAATGGCCTTAGCCTGGTTAGGGTCAAAACAAAATAGCAGCAAATCTTTGCGACGTAACAAAATTACCACCAGGGTAATGCCCCCGGCAATCAGGGTTTGAATAATGTCCTGGGGGGAGATGCCGAGCACATTGCCAAACAAAATATGAAATAGATCAATATTGCTCGGGATTTTGGTAATCAGCACCAAGCCAAAGGCAAAAAAGCCTGTGAACACAACGCCAATGACGGCGTCTTCTTTTAAGCGGGTTTTAGATTTAACATAGCCAATGGCGACAGTGGCCCCAAACCCAAATAGAAACGCCCCAATGGCAAAGGGAATATTCAAGGCATAGGCTACGACAACACCCGGCACCACCGCATGGGAAATGGCATCCCCCATGAGGGACCAGCCCTTGAGGGTCACGTAGCAAGAGAGGACGGCGCACACCAGACCGACAAAGGCGCTGACCCAGATGGCTCGAATCAGAAAGCCGTACTGTAGGGGTTCAACTATCCAGTTCCAGATGGACAGCACAGTCATGCATCCACCTCTGCCTGTTGGTAAAACGGCTGGAGAGGGGCGACGGGCAAACCGCCAAAGGTCATTTCCAGGTTTTCTTGGGTGAATGTGTCAGCGGTTTTACCGGAGGCGAGGACGGTGTGGTTGAGCAGAATGGTGCGATCGCAAAACGTAGACACCGACGCCAGATCGTGGGTGGACACTAAAATGGTGTGCCCCTCATCCCGCAGCTGCATCAGCAGGTCAACAATTTTCTTTTCGGTTTTCACATCCACACCTGTAAAGGGCTCATCCAGCAAAATCACCTTGCCCTCTTGAGCCAGCGCCCGTGCCAGAAAGGCTCGTTTTTTTTGTCCCCCCGACAGCTCACCGATCTGCCGATGGCGAAAGTCCACCATATCCACCCGCTCCAGGCTTTCCATCACCCTGCGGCGATCTTTTTGACCCGCAATCCGCAGCAGATTCATATAGCCGTAGCGACCCATCATCACCACATCAAATACACTCACCGGAAAATTCCAATCCACCTCATCGGACTGGGGCACATAGGCCATCAGCTGACGTTTTTGAGCTTTGGGAACTGGGAAGCCCCCCACCCGTACCCGTCCCTGACTCGGCTGCAAAAACCCCATAATGGCCTTAAACAGAGTAGATTTACCACAGCCGTTGGGACCCACTAGAGCCGTAATCGAGCCGGGTTCTACCGTACAGGTAGTGTTGTAAAGGGCAAGGCGAGCATTGCTGTAAGTGACGCTGATGTTGTCAACGGAAATATCTAAACCGGTCGCTGTTGCTTGCATGGGCTGAAGTAAAGTTGGGTCAGATCAATAAGGCTACGTTACGCACACATTTCGGAATCTAGATTGGAAAGGGGCTCTAACTCCTGCATTACCCCCCTTAATCCCCCCTTGGTAAGGGGGGAAACTCCATTCTCCCCCTTGGTATGGGGGGAAACTCCATTCTCCCCCTTGGTAAGGGGGATTTAGAGGGGTTAAACCATAGGCGCTTAATCACTTGTGTGTACACGGCAGGATCAATGGGACGTATGGACGTGAGTTCAGCTTCTTAGAGCCGTCAATGAGCACTCAAAAAACCCTCACTGCGTACCCGCTAGCAAACCATTGGAAATCACTCGGGCGTCATATTCCAACAAATCTAAAAATGTCGGCACCGGGCCTTCCTCGGTAGACAGCGAATCCACATAGAGGTTGCCGCCAAATCGGGCACCGGTGGTTTGGGCCACCTGCTTTTGGCCGTCGTCACTCACCGTACTTTCACAAAAAATTGTAGGCACATCATTGGCCTTTACCTGCTCAATCACCCCCTGCACCTGCTTAGGCGTAAACTGCTGCTCCGCATTGATGGGCCACATGTAAATTTCTTGCATGTCATAGTCGCGGGCCAGATACGAAAATGCCCCTTCGCAGCTGACCAAAAACCGCTGACTATCGGGTACCTGCTCAAGATCTGCGGCCAGGTCCTTATCGATGGCGCTGATCTGCTCGCTGTAGGCCGCCGCATTCGCGTTGTAAATATCGGCGTTGTCAGGATCTAGCGCCACAAACGCCTGGCGAATATTTTCAACATAGACCAGCGCATTTCTCGGGGACATCCAAGCGTGGGGATTGGGCTTATCGGTGTAGGGACCATCAGCGATGGGAATGGGCTCAATGCCTTCTGTGAGCAGCACTGAGGGCACATCCTGCGCATTGCCTAAAAACTGCTCAAACCACCGCTCTAGATTCATACCGTTATAAAGAATCAGATCGGCATCCTGGGCTTTGACAATATCGCTGGGGGTGGGCTCATAGCCATGAATCTCAGCCCCAATCCGGGTGATAGACTCCACCTTAAGCTGGTCACCGGCCACATTTTGGGCCATGTCCGCCAGCACGGTAAAGGTGGTTAAAACCACCTTGCGACCGTCATCGCCTCCTGGGGCAGCCGCGACTTCAGCAGTATCGCCGGTCTCAGCAGTCGACGTCGCCTCTGGACTGGTGCAGCCTGTGAGCCAAAAGCCCAGCGCCAGTCCAGACGCCAATAAAGCCCCCCGGCGGATAGAAAAAAATGAAGTTGCCATGGTGAGTAGCCACCTTTTTCATAATCGTTTCATATTTCATTTTTACCTCATAATTACAAAAAGATCTATCCCCTGATCTTTTTGTAACCGACTCCCTCGCCAAGGTTGCCAAAACGCTTCATACCGCCCGTCGCTCCGATAAAAGTCCTGCTGAGAAACAAAACAGTCCCGCTAGGAAACACTACGCCCCAAAAGTCAGGAGGTAAATATCCTATTATTGAAAACAATTCTTAACTAGCCGAGCCCCGGCAGCCAGCGCTGGGTGCCGGGGCGCGGCGGGATTTAGGTGTGAGGAATCAATAAAAACCCGATTAAGTGGGTTGGCTAAGCCCGATTATCCAGCCGCCATTAGGCCCTGCCCGCTCGCACTGTTCT
>JBCCAQ010000333.1:0-4746 GCA_039814735.1 Cyanobacteria bacterium P01_A01_bin.15 | reverse complement strand
GTGCTGGACGGTTTAATCAACGGCATCTTTAACGGCATTAGTATCGGGGCCGTACTCCTGATTGTGGCGTTGGGGCTTGCCATCGTATTTGGTCTCATGGGTGTGATTAACCTGGCCCATGGTGAGCTGATGATGCTAGGGGCCTACACAACCTACGTCGTCCAAAACGGGTTCAAGTCCCTAGGGGAGGGTGCCCAAGACTTTTATATTTTGGCGGCTCTGCCCATGTCTTTTGTGGTGGCGGCCCTGGTGGGGCTACTCCTGGAGCGCAGCGTAATCCGACTCCTCTATGGACGCCCGTTGGAGACTCTGCTAGCCACCTGGGGGGTGAGTCTGATTCTGCAGCAGTTTGTACGCAGCGTGAGCTGGTCCATGACCCTGGGTATTTTGGCGGTGTGTCTGTTGCTGTTTGGCGGGCGGGCTGTGCTCAACAGGTTTGCCCACCTGGGACCTCGTCAAAAACTGGCTAACTTTGTTGTTTTGATTTTATCCATTGCCATCGGTGTTACCGTGGGGCGCTCTTTTGGGGGTAGCGACCTGGCTGAACCGTGGTTTAGCGCTCGCAATGTCGACGTGACCGCTCCTAGCTGGTTGCAAAGCAGCATTTCCATAACCGATACGCTATCTTTCCCGGCGGCCCGCCTTTTTATCATTGCGCTGACGATTGTTTGTTTGCTCGGCACGTTTTGGTTTTTAAATAAGTCCGCCTGGGGGTTGCGAATTCGATCGGTGACCCAAAATCGCGATATGAGTGCCTGCCTCGGTATTCCCACCAAGCGGGTCGATGCCCTCACCTTTGCCCTGGGTTCAGGGCTGGCGGGGATCGCGGGCTGTGCGGTGACGCTGCTGGGGTCGGTTGGTCCCAACCTGGGTAGCAACTACATTGTGGATGCTTTTATGGTGGTGGTCGTAGGCGGCGTTGGCAAACTGGTGGGTAGCATTGTGGCCGCTCTGATCATTGGCATTGTTACCTACATTTTGGGGTCTGGCACGCTGGTGCTGCTGTTGCCTTCTAGCGAGGCGCTGCAGCCCCTGATTGACACGGCCACCTTTTTTGCCACCACCAGCATGGCCAAGGTGCTGGTATTTGCCCTGATTATTGCCTTTTTGCAGATTAAGCCCGCTGGCTTATTTCCACAAAAAGGTCGCTCGGTGGAGGCCTAGCCATGATAGGAAAGATGGGAACAAAATCCGCTGGCAAATCGCGTCAACGTGCCCTTGAAGCTGGCATTGTGCTCGGTCTGGTTATTTTGCTTATTTTTGTCGCACCGCTGGTGCTAACCGGCTTTCGTCTGGGGCTATTGGGGCGGTTTTTGGCCTTGGCCATTGTCGCTTTGGGGGTGGATCTAATCTGGGGCTACACCGGTCTTTTGAGCCTGGGTCAGGGTATTTTCTTTGCCCTGGGTGGCTATGCTTTTGCCATGCATCTGCAGCTCAACCTGGCTGGGGATGGCATACCGGAATTTTTTGGGCTATACGGTGTTTCATCGCTGCCGTGGTTTTGGCAGCCGTTTTACTCGCTACCGGTAACCCTGATTGCCATTGTGGTGCTGCCGGGGGTGGTGGCCGGGCTGCTGGGGTATTTAGTCTTTCGTAACCGGATTCGGGGAGTTTACTTTTCGATTTTGACCCAGGCGATGCTGGTGGTCTTTTTTAACTTTTTTAACGGTCAGCAAAAGCTGATCAACGGCACCAACGGCCTGACCACCGATACTACGCTGCTATTTGGTCAGCAGGTGGGTAGCGATCGCATGCAGTTTGGGTTTTACGCCGCCACCGTGGTCACCCTTGCCCTCACCTATGGTCTGTGCCGCTGGCTCACCCGAGGGCGCTTTGGTCGGTTGCTGATCGCCATTCGCGACGATGAAAACCGGCTGAGATTTTCCGGCTACAACCCCGCCATGTTTAAGGTGCTGGTGTTTGCCGTAGCTGGCGGTATTTCTGGTGCGGCTGGTGCCCTTTACACTGTCCAGTCCAGCGGCATTACCCCCCAGTATATGAGCGTTGCCTTTTCGATTGAAATGGTGATCTGGGTCGCGGTGGGGGGGCGCGCCACCCTAGGGGGCGCGGTCCTCGGAGCGCTGGCCGTCAACTGG
Organism: Cyanobacteria bacterium P01_A01_bin.15; assembly: GCA_039814735.1. Lineage (GTDB taxonomy): Bacteria > Cyanobacteriota > Cyanobacteriia > Phormidesmidales > Phormidesmidaceae > Leptothoe. The sequence continues at coordinate 2,650 of JBCCAQ010000333.1, read as the reverse complement.
GCCCAGGCCCTGCTCAGTGAGCAGTTCCCTGAGGTGTGGTTATTTTTCCAGGGTGCTCTCTTTTTGCTCGTGGTCACCGTACTCCCCAAAGGGATTGTCGGCTGGCTGAGGGACGACGCCGTCCGCCAGATTCGTGACTTGCTCGGTCTCCAACCCCAGCTCACCACCTACCCTGACATTGAGCTAGACCCCGACACCCAACGCGAACAACGCGAACTAGCCGGCAAATAAACCACCGACAGCGCATTCTCCCCATGGCAACCAAAATCCTCGAAATCGACGACCTCACCGTCAGCTTTGATGGCTTCAAGGCCCTCAACAACCTCACCTTTTCCATGAATGAGGGTGAGCTGCGGGTTATCATTGGCCCCAACGGAGCCGGTAAAACCACCTTTCTCGATGTCATCACCGGTAAAGTCCAGCCCACCCAGGGCAAGGTAAAATTCAAAGGCAAAAAACTCAGCGGTCGGGCTGAACACGACATTGCCCGTCTTGGTATCGGTCGCAAGTTTCAAACCCCGCGCATCTATCTCAACCTTACCCCCCGCGAAAATTTAGAGCTGTGCTGTAACCAGGACAAAAGCGTACTGGCCACCCTGCTCAAACCCACCCCCAAAGCCGAGCGCCGTACCGTTGGCGGTCTGCTAGAAACCATTGGTCTAGACCACAAGGCCGACAAAGCCGCCGCCCTGCTATCCCATGGCGAAAAACAGTGGTTGGAGATCGGTATGCTAGTGGCCCAGTCTCCCGATTTACTCCTGGTTGATGAACCCGTTGCCGGTCTTACCGATGAAGAGACCGAACGGACTGGCGAATTACTCATTGCCTTAGCCGAAAGCCATTCCGTTATCGTCATTGAGCACGATATGGAATTTGTCCGCCAGATCGCTCGCCAGGTGACCGTGCTCCACGAGGGCTCTGTTCTGTGTGAGGGCACCATGGATCAAGTCCAAAACGATCCCCGTGTGATTGAGGTGTACCTGGGCACCGAAACCTCAGTCACACCAGAACAGATGCTGTTGCTACGAATTGCCGCCACCATGGCCTGGGCGGATGGTAACTTTGAAGCGGGTGAGCAGGATCTGATCCTAGAACGCCTCAGTCGTCAGTTTGCTCCGGCCACCGAGGATCGAGCCGCCCTTAAAACTGAACTAAAAGACCTGCTAGCAAAGAAAATGCCGTTGGAAGAGCTGGTGCCTCAGCTACAAACCCCAGCCCAGCGGGAACAGGCCTTGGTGCTCAGCTATGAAGTAATCGGCGAAAATCAGATTAATGCGGCTGAAGCATCTGCCTATCGAAAACTGTTGACCCTTCTAGATTTGCCATTAGAGACCGTCAGTCGCTTAGAATCAGCCACCAAAATTAGTCAGGGGAGCAGCTAAATCCCTCATCCGCTCTCCTTAAATCCAAATAGATCTGCGCCCTACTAACACCGAGACCCATGACAACGACTGCTGCTCAGCCCATTCAACCGGTTCCTGCCACAGCACCCATGCTCAAGATTTCAGGGCTCAACTTTTACTATGGTGAGAGTCACATTTTGCGAGATGTTGATCTCACCGTCCCTAGGGGACAGATGGTGTGTTTGATTGGCCGCAACGGTGTCGGTAAAACCACCCTGCTCAAAAATATTATCGGGCTGTTGTCCTCCCGGAGTGGGGGGATCAGCTATGATGGCCAGGCGATCAATGCCTTTACCGCCGACCGTAGAGCCCGAGCCGGCATTGGCTATGTTCCCCAGGGACGAGAAATTATTCCCCGACTAAGCGTCAAAGAGAACCTGCTCGTTGGCTTAGAAGCTTTGGGCAATCGTGCACCCAAAGCAAAGAAAGATATTCCTGAGCTAATCTTTGAACTGTTCCCTGTGCTCAAGACGATGCTCTCTCGTATGGGAGGCGATCTTAGCGGTGGGCAACAACAGCAGCTGTCCATTGCCCGCGCTCTGATGGGGCAGCCTCAGCTGCTACTGCTGGATGAACCCACCGAGGGGATTCAGCCTTCGATTATTCTCGATATTGAAAACGCCGTCCGACGAATTATTGAAACCACAGGTATCTCCGTATTGCTGGTGGAGCAGCACCTGCATTTTGTCCGACAGGCGGACTACTACTACGCCATGCAAAAGGGCGGTATCGTCGCCTCAGGCTCCACAGATCAGCTAAGCAACGATGTGATTCAAGAGTTTTTAGCGGTCTGAAAAAGCCATTGTGACAGACACCAAAGTTTGTCGGGTTTGCCGATACACTCCGTAATGTTTAGCAACCTTGTACTCTATGCAACTAGCTTTACACCGGAAACACTGATATATTCTTTGGACTCACTTTGTGGGTAGCAAAATATAGGCGAGTTCGTGCGTACGAACTCGCCTGGAGCGTGGTCTATGCCCCGCTGCTGCTTCAAAACACAGGATACTTCTCGTTTAAGGAGACCCATACCGATGGTTAGCAAACAGACTCGTTCTCGAGCAGTAAACTCTGCCGGCGGATTCATGAACGACTTTCGTGATTTCTTGCTGCGGGGCAATGTTGTTGACTTAGCTGTCGCCGTTGTTATTGGCGGTGCTTTTGGTGCTGTTATCACCTCATTTATTGAGGATATTATTACTCCCCTGTTGCTGAGTCCTGCCCTCAGGGCTGCCAATGTGGAAGAC
>JBCCAQ010000074.1:0-18274 GCA_039814735.1 Cyanobacteria bacterium P01_A01_bin.15 | reverse complement strand
GAACGGGCCGACAAAACCGCCCGGATTTTAGATGTTAAGTACTTTATTTTGCTACCGTCGGTGGCGGCGGTGGGTAGCCCCCTGGACAATCTGCAGTGGATCGCACTGCTGCGCTCCGCCAGCGCCTATGAAATGTACTGCAAGTGTCAGCACATGATCCACCCCAGTGGCGTGGTGGATTTTCTCGTGCTCCATCCGGAGTTTCCCCGCTCCATTCGCTGCTCTATTCTACAGGCGGAGCAGTCGCTTAAGACTATCTCGGGGACGCCGGGGGGTAGCTGGCAGCTCAGCAGCGAGCGGCGACTGGGTAAGCTGCGATCGCACCTCGACTACATCACCCTAGAAGAGATTTTTCAAATCGGTCTCCATGAATTTTTAGACCAGCTCCAGAAGGACCTCAACCAGGTGGGCAGCGCCATTACCGAAAATTTCTTTGGGTTAACAGTGTCGGTCTAAGATCAAATCTAAAACTCAAAATTCTCCCCTATGGTTCGCTACCGCATTATCCACAACACCCGATATCAGTATGCTGAGCCCGTTCGGCTAGGGACCCACATAATCAGGCTGCAGCCTCGGGTAGATGGTAGTCAGCGGCTGCATGATTTTACCTGCGAGATTGTCCCCAAACCCCGAAAAACCATTGCCTGGTTAGACTTGGAGGGCAATGTCTGTCACCAGGTATGGTTTTCTGATACCGATGTCACCACATTAACTATCGCCACCCAATGCGATGTAGAGACCCTGCGGACTAACCCCTTTGACTATCTATCTCCCGACTGGGCAATTACCGCCCCCCTAGACTATCCCCAATCACTACAGCGACTGGTTGCCCCCTACCTGACAACTTTCTATGGCGATAGCCCTGCTGTTATCGACTGGGCACAGCAACAGCTGCACCAGGCCGATGGTAATGTGGGACTATTTTTGACGGGTCTGACCCAAACCATTTATCAAAGCTGCACCTACGAAACCCGCGATCACGGGCCGCCTTGGTCTGCTGGTGTCGTATTGTCAGAGCAGCGGGGCACCTGTCGTGACTTTACGGTGTTGTTTATGGCCGCCTGTCGAGCAGTAGGGCTAGCAGCGCGGTTTGTCAGTGGCTATCAGCGCGGGGATGCCGCTCAAACAAGCCATGACCTACATGCTTGGCCAGAGGTATATGTGCCGGGTGGGGGCTGGCGTGGTTTTGATCCCACATTGGGGTTAGCGGTTGCCGATGGCCATGTCGCCGTGGCAGCAGCGGCTACTCCAGCCCAGGCAGCATCAGTCACTGGAAAGCTGCAGGTCGGTCATCTTAGCCAGAGCACCCTAGATGCCAATATCCAATTAACAGTATTAAACGAGTAGTTGTTGCTAATTAAAAAGACAACAATACGCGGCTATCTCAGGGATGTGCGCAAACATAAAATACCAGTCTCAGTTGGGGAAGGGGTAAAGGGGAAACGGGGAAAGGGCACAGATGGGCTCTTATTTAATTGTGCACCCCTCAGAATAGATAGCCGTGTACTTTAGGCAGAATAAATAGTAATCAAGGTGGAAGGTATTGATTATCAAGGTGTCAAACGATCGTCGTTTTGACGATCATATCGTTGTAGTCCAAATCACCACCGCCTGGCAGGTCTTCAAAGCCAAAGGTGTTGTCACCTAGCAAACGTACATGGTCGATACCATCGTTATTGGCTCCCATGTGAGTAAAGTAAATAGTCGGGTCATTCGTTGTGCTACCGTCTATTAGCTGCTCAACGGTACCATCTACAACAATAAAGCTAGCCAATAGCTGACCCATTTCAACCTGAGTACTAAAGCTTTCTGTTCTCCCATTGGTGCCCGTCAAATTAACGTCGGTCAATCGGTTATTGAGAGAGGCCTCAGTATAGCCAGCATCGCCAGGGCTAAGTAGATTACCGAAGTTATCAAACACCTGACCCTGCTCATTCTCAACAACATAAAAGCCGACCAGACTGTTGTAGCCAGCATCGCGAGACACGTCAAAAGTGGCTGTTCGTGTTCCTGTTTCACCTCGAAGGTCAATCAGTTCTGAGTTGCTGCCATAGCCTTGTATGTCACTGCCGGTTACCGGCGTACTCTCAAGACTCTCTAGCACAACGCTCATTTCTCCAGCGCTACCGTTTGAGTCAGCAGGCACCTTGAGGTTAAGCTGTAGTCCAGGCGCTTGTAAGGTATCAGCCGCTACGGGGTTGAGAGTATCATCAGCGTAGGCCAGTCGCAGCTCTCCGGTTCCACGCTGGCGCAGGCTGTCCAAGCTACCGGCTTCAATGACCGCAAACTGAAGCATAGCGTCGTCAGGAAGCGCCAGGTTACGACTGATTTCTAACCCTGATAGCTGTCCGGTTTTGAGCGTTGAGAAAACGACAACGGCCTTGTCTAGCAGTGCCTGTTCATAGCCTGCTTCATCCGGGGCAATGCCGTTGATGCGGCCCGCCGAATCGTCAGTGACCACCACGAGTAGTTCATTCACGCTATCGGTATTGCCCTCTATCAAACTTAAGCCTAAGTTGACAGTCGTTGGTTGGTCATCTGGCATAGAAGGGGCTGTAGGAGAGTTGTTCGTTTTAGGTTGAGGCTCTGGTGTGGTGACTGGCGAGGAAACCACTGTATCAAGAATCGCTCCAACAGGCGTTGACTCGGGTTTTGATTCAGGAGTAGTGGGTGGGCTCTCCTCAGGCTCCGGGGTCTCCACGATTGTTTCAGGCGCAATCAGTTCAGGCGTTGGCTCAGGCTCTGGTGTGGGCTCAGGGTCCGGCATCTCTGCGACGGGTTCCGGTATGGGTATGGGCTCGGGCTCAGGAGTAGATTCAGGTTCAGGCTCGGGAGTTTCCGCAACGGGCTCGGGTTCAGGAGTAGAGTCGGGTTCAGCAGTAGGCTCTGGCAAGTCTTCAACAAATGTCGCTTCAGGAATTCCTGTGTCCGCGCCATTTATATTTTGAACAACGTTTCCGCCGCCATCGGTGACCTCAAAATTAACTGTATTCTCTATCTCTTTTCCATTAGAGCGGTTGCCTGCAAATTGAGAATCGCTGATGGTTAGGTTTTTTGCTTGGGTTGCCCCACTAATCCAGATACTGCCTGCCTGATCGCCAGCAGAGTTATCGGTAAACGTTGTGTCGGTAATGGTTGATTCGACATTTTTCCCAGTATTGAGAACAACAGCGCCACCGATGCCAGAATCGCTAGAGTTTTGAATGCTGTTACCTGAGAAGGTTGAGCTTTCAATGGTGACGCCGCCTTTCACATCAGTCCACAGCCCACCGCCTTGGGATGTGCTCGTATTACCTGTGATTGCAGAGTTGCGAATGGTCAACGTGACTGGATTGGCTTCATCTTGATAGGATTGAACCGCTAACCCGGCTCCTCTACTAGCCGTGTTGTTGGTAATTTCGGTATTTTCAACAATAATACTATCGCCGGAATATCCGCTTAGAAAGAAGGCTCCACCGTAATCACCACCGCCAATATTGTCTTCTGCAACAACGTTACGAATGACGGTGATTCCACCCAAATTATCGGGTTTCTCGGTGCCATTGGCACCGTCGGTAAAAATAGCTCCGCTGCCGTTGGTGCCTTCATTCCCTTTAAAGCTTGAATTCTCAACCTTGAGGTTGGTGAGTAGGGTATAAACAGCGCCAAAGGTTCCTTTGTTATTGGTAAAGGTGGTCCCGCTAATGTCTAAAGACGCCTCTCCACCAACATTACGCTCGCCATTGCTGTTGACGATCTGCGCGCCTTCTCCACCACCATAGGTAGAAATGGCACCAGCGCTGAAGCCATCGCTAGCGGAGGAGCCATCATTGCCATCAAAAACACTGTCTACAATGGTGGCGCTAGCACCGTAGCTGACAAAAATGGCACCGCCTCGCTCAGCTTTGTTGTTGATAAATTCAGCGTTGTCTACTACCAGGGTATTAGAGCCACGCACTTCAATGGCTCCACCTTGTAAGGTCGTATTCGGGTCATTATCAACTGCGCTACCATTCGCAAAGGTGAGATCACGCAGCACTACGTCTGAGTAGTCGTAGCTAATATGTATAATTCGTGTTTTGTTCTCACCGCTAATCGTCAGATTAGGAGCATCGCCGCCGTCGATAGTCAGGCTCTCATCAATAACGAGTTGCTTTTCTAACCGGATAGTTTGATTAGCCAGCTTGGGTGAGAAAACAACTGTATCCCCCGCTTCGGCGAGGGCGCTCGCTTCGCGTAGGGAACCCTTGCCACTATCGTTCGTATTGGTAACCGTAAGGGTAGCCATAGGTTATTGTTAGATAACGTCGGTTGGCAAAGCACCGGGTGGGCCATGTGTTTAGCAGATTTCACCTAAACAGTTGCAACATTTTTCCTACAATCATGCTTTACACCAGGGGACTACTGTTGGCTAAAAGCCAGTAGCCCATTGAGGGAAACCTAAGATTCGACAACTATAGGAGATAATTTGGCAACGCTTACCCACGCCCTATACGTAGGAAAAAAATTAATTCCACTATTGGATGTACAGAAGATATTCCATGGAACGTCTCTCCAGCATTAATGCTTGGATCTTATAAAATCCTTATTCCTAGGGCATAGGAGTCAAAAACTTGTTTCAATACTAAACCTGTTGCACTGGGTGAGCGATCTTCTATTAAAATCAGCACCCACGGCTATGCTCTCAAGGGACCACAAATGGGGTAGATGCACTCAGCTAAAATGAGCAGCCCTGTCTGCACTGGGTGAGCCTACTCAAGCCGAACGAATAACTCACGATCGATACTAGCTCAAAAATAAGAGAATGTATCAACAATCAACAATTCGGATAGCCTACTAAAAAACACATCTTTTTTTTGATGAAAATCAGGCTTTATAAGTCCGGATGCTTAAATTAGCCCATGCAAACACAGGCAGCTGTGGGGTAGGGGCTTTCCCTAAAAGATATCCACCGGACAGGCGTTTCTAGTCGTAAAGGCTCCCCAGGCATCCATGGCCTGAGCATCGACCCATACAGCGTCAAGAACTCTCTATGGGGCGGCTAAACCTACAAGCTGGCGGCCTATCTCTAGCTTACTCCAGGGCAAAGTCGGGGTCGGCGTCAATGGACACCCGGTTCCATTCTGGGGTGGGCATATTCCGGGTCGCTTCGCGCAGGGCACTTTCCCAGTACTTCCGAATTTTAGCCAGGTAGGGGTCACTGGACTGGAGCTGGACCCGGTGGCGAATTTCAAAGCTATTGGCCGCGTAAAGCACCATATTGATGGGGGGACCGACCGAAATATTGGAGCGCATGGTGGAATCGATGGAGAGCAGGGCGCACTTTGCGATCGCATCAAGCGACGACTCATAGGTCAGGGTACGATCCAAAATTGGCTTACCATACTTAGTCTCCCCAATCTGCAAAAAAGGCGTTTCCGGCGTGGTCCGGATACAGTTGCCCTGGCTGTACACCAGATAGACCTCCGGCGATTCCCCCGGCAGCTGGCCCCCCACCAAAAAGTTGCACTGAAACTTAATACCGTCTTGATCTAACCAAGTGCGGTCCTCATCTTGAATTTTACGAATTTCATCCCCGATATAGCGAGCGATCTCGTACATAGTGGGCATGGTATGAAGCGAATCCTTAGCCCCGGTTTTAATATCCTGACCAATCTGATGGACCACCGCCTGGGTCACCGACAGGTTCCCCGACACACAGGCCACAATCACCCGCTCCCCAGGAATCGAAAAATCAAACAGCTTCTGATAGGACGAAACATAGTCCACCCCGGCATTGGTACGGGAATCAGCCGCCAGGACCAGTCCCTCTTTCACCGATATTCCTAAACAATAGGTCACTAATTCAGACTCCTCTTGCGGACGCTTGGGGAACAAAGTTTCAGGAACCTCCAAGTCGGGTAGCCCTTGCTACTTTTCCTGTTCATGACCATAGTAGGCGCTGCTGGATATTTATTAGAACCTGCTGGGTAGTAGAGCCTATTGGATAGTTATTAGAGCCTGTTGGATAGTTATCAGGACCCATCGGATAGTTATTGGGACCCACCGGATATTTATTAGAACAAAGGCGAATTATGCTCCTGATAATATCCATAGCTGTCTGCTGGCAAATACTTCAAAAAGCATCCCTCATCAAGAAGAGATTTCCCTGAGCTGTGGGTCTAGACAACAGTGTCTGAATCCCAAGCTACAGGATTTCCTTGACCGGGCGTTAATACAGAATTTGCGTAGATGCATACCACATAATGTACGTTTTGCAGAACATTATATTTGTATTGTTCAATAGCAAAAAATAAATCATCATAGTGATGTGCATTTATTTTTTTCAATGGTAGCTGCTACAATCAGTACATTTATTAAAGTCATTTGAAGTGCAGCCTTTGGGGTGTAGTCTTCGCTGGCACGATTCAAGCTTGTTTATTATCGAACGTTAATCAGGGTGTTAAAGTATGGGGATTTCCTTGTTTTTATCCATTGAAAATCAGTATGAATCCCTACGCAGGGTGAATACTGTTCCAATGATGAATTTGATTAGTCATCAAATTGAGCAGCAGGTGATTAATCATCAAATTTCAGCTGACTTTTTTGCAGGATTTCAGAAGTTTTCCAATTTTCCCGAGCAGTTGCGGCGCTACAGTCGCCTTGGAACCATGTGCCGTCGGGTTTATGTGTTTGGGGTTCCAGACTGTGAACCCGCCAACATTTCGGGTATTGAGTTTTTAGAATTAGCTCCGGCATCATCCTTGGCCCAGGAATGGTTTTTGCTTATTAATACCCCTACGTTTTGGGCCACACTGGTGGCTCGTGAGGTACCTGAAAAAGACCCTGTGACTAAAAACCGACGCTTTGATGCGGTCTGGTCCTACGATGTTGAGGTGGTTGAGCGTATTGCGCTGCTGCTCTCCCAGGTCATGGAGAGACCCTATCAACCGATTCAAGACCGAGACTATACCCAGCAAAATTTCCACATTTCTGAGATCAATAGCTGCATGGTCAATCAGCTGGAGGGCATTAATACATTGAGTCTGCGACGGTGGTCTCGGATGCAAACCCTGCAGGCTTTTTCAGCGATCTCAGCTCAGCGGCTGGCGGATTTTTTGAAAGCCGTTGCCCAGGTTTTGTTGGATGTTTTTGGGGCGACTGCCGTTGCGATCTCATTTCAGATTAACGATGACAGCTATAAAGTTGTCGTTGCCATCGGAGAAGCCATGGGACAAGGATGGAGTGTCCATCTCTCAGATGGAATCTGCGGTCAGGTCCTGCGGGAACGTCGCCCTGTTCACATTAAAGATACTAGCTATCGCCAGCGGTTGGACTCACAGCTACCCGCTGCAAAATGTTTAATGGCCGCTCCCATAGAGCATGTTAAGCAAAATGGAGCCATTGCCATCGGGCATCCACAACCCAATATATGGGATGAGGAAGATTTGGATATGCTAGAGGCCATAGGCCGTTTGATAGCCGTCGAGAGCAAACACTTTTTTCGACGGGCCCAAACAAAGGCCAAGTCCCAAACTAGAAACAGACATAATTCCCATGCTGTTCATTCTTAATCCGACATTCAAGCGATGGGACAAAAATGTTGAGTAGGGAACAAGGGCTTCGCAAAGGCTCTCCATGGAACGGCTGTACACGAAATTATGCAGAGACGTTCCATGGAGCGTCTCTGCATGGAGGCCTGAATATTCGGTCCTAACCAGCCGTGAAGGAGAACTACCCCTGTGGCTGATCAGCCTGATGGTAGATCAGCTGCTGCACCTTGGTGACAGCCTGATTAAACTCTGGGCCTTTGCGCTGGGGTGTGGCCTCAAAAGCCCGCTGCTCGTCTTCCATCATCAGCACATCTTGATCTACTAAGCCCGCCAGCAGCCCCCGAGCGGCATTAAATAGGCGATTTTTGACAAAGCGGCGAAACGATACCGGCAGCTTATGGAGGCGGTGAAAAGCCCCGAGGGAAACAAAGTGTACCAAATAGGCTTTGGTCTGGGTTTCGCTAATCGGGCAAAACAGACAGTAAATTTTAAAGTCGGTTCCCAGTACGGACTGCCAGTGGGGATAGACATAGCTGACATCCAGGTTGGTGGGTCTCAGCTGTCGCATGGCTGGGATAAATAGCTGACCTACGGAGTAAATCCTGTCGATTTTGTAGTAGCTTTCGGCGTCGTAGTGGGCATCGACTCGGGTTGGGCTGGTTTCAAGATCGCGGAGGACAGGGTTGGCCCATGCCTGCAGATTGTCATGCAGACGGCCATGGTACATGTCCATCAAATTTTCGATCAAAAATGAGAAGTGGGCCTGGGTGCTGATGGTTGTATAGGAGGCGATGTAGTTGAGATGGTGCCATTCAGGCAGCCCCAATAGGGGAGTGCTATCCGCCTGTTCGGCAATCCCTGGAAACAGCCAGATAAAGCCATCCTGTTCCCGTACGGGGTAGGTACGCAGCCGACAGTTGGGCAGCTGCTGTTTTTCCCTCAGGTAGGGCACTTCCACACAGGCTCCGGTGCCGTCAAATTGCCAACCGTGGTAAACGCACTCCAGCTGATTGCCCTGCACTTGACCATGGCTGAGGCGGACCTGACGGTGGGGGCAGCGATCTTCTAGGGCATGGACGATGTGGTTGCGGTCTCGGTATAGCACGATCGGCTCGTGCCACAGCACGACACCCAGGGGCTGGTCCTTTAGCTCGCTGCTTTGGGCGACCACATACCAATGGTTCGGGTTAATCGGGGCGCGACGCACCGTTTTTATCGGAGCTGCTGATGTTTGTCCAGGGGATGCAATGGAAATGGGCTGAACCATTGGGTTATCTGAAGAAAGCATAGGAAAATCGGCCATTAGATTACACCCTAACGCACCCCCACAGTTGTAGAAGAGATGCATAAAATAAGAAAGGTATGCATCTCCCTTAACAGCTACGGTGTACACACAAGTACTGAAAACTAGCGTTCGCGATTGCCTCACCCCCTCTAATTCTCCCCCTTGGTAAGGGGGAGAATTAGAGCTTCCCCTTACCAAGGGGGGATTGAGGGGGGTAATGCAAGACTTTAAGCTCCTTTTCGACTTGTGTATACACGGCAGCCCTTAACAGGCCACTCAACGTTATTGGCACCCACGACGGCTTAAGGATTTAATCGATGTTCAAATCAATTGGGCTATTGATGATATTGGCCCTGGGCAGCTGTCAGACCGAGCCGCTAGGTTCAGCGCCAGACCCGACATTTGAGCCGGTCGCGGTAAGCACATCTGGCGACCTGCCCGCCAATGAAGAATCCCCCCACGAACAGTCCTCCGACGATCAGCCGGTCCCTCTCTGGACCAGCAATTTGGATCGCTCAGACTGGATAAAAAACTGGGAACCACGGGATGGTAAATCCTGGGGAGCCGACAATCTAGAAATCCTTTCGCCCGTCGATGGTCCCTTTGAAACGGTGCTGAGGGTTTACTATCCGGCGGGCAGTGCGAGCCCGTCAGTATCGCGGCAGACAGCGTCTCCCCTCGGTGGAGCCCAGTTTTACTCAGATCTCTTTTTGCCAGCCCAAACCCAGATGAGGCTTACCTACTACCTGCGCTTTGCTGAGGGATTTGACTTTGTTAAAGGGGGCAAACTGCCGGGGCTATTTGGCGGGGTCGGAGCCAGCGGTGGCGATAGTCCCAACGGCGCGGATGGATTTTCGGTGCGTCTGATGTGGCGACGCGATGGTCAGGGTGAGGTGTATGCCTATCTGCCGACCAGTGAGTCCTATGGCACCTCCATTGAGCGGGGGGCATGGCGCTTTCAGCCTGGGATTTGGTACAAACTCACCCAGGAGATTAAACTCAACAATCCGGATCAGACCGATGGTGAAATTCGGCTTTGGGTGAATGATGCCCCGGTGATTGATCAAAAAGAAGTGGTGTTTCGCACCGTTGATTCGTTACAAATCGATGGGATCTTTTTTTCTACCTTTTTTGGTGGCGGCGATGCGTCTTGGGCCACTCCCCAGGATACTTATATCGATTTTGCTGATTTTTCTATCACGGCTGTGGATTAGGTTGGGGTCAATACGAAATCAGGACGGTTTTGAATCGCCACATGCTCAACGCGGATATTGTCTGTCTGGTCTAGGGTTAATGGTTTACGGATACTGGGTGCGATCGCAAGATTACTCACAGAACTATCCACCACCTGCTCCATCAAAATTCCATCTAGTTGAGCAACATCTGCCATATCGATGGACATTAAAGTAAACCCGCTCAGGTGGACTTGCCTAAGGATGGCCGCACCGGCAGGCCGCACCTGCAGAACAGCGTCTGCTTTAGACCGGTCAAAGCGCGCCGCTAGTACGGTCCGCCCAGGTCCCTGGCCCCTAAGAGTTAGCCGTCCGCGTCCGATATTGACAGGCTGCAGCAAATCCAGCTCCCCAATGGGCAAGATCAGCTCTACTGGCTGCTCGGTCAACCCCTGGGAGAGGTCATCAATCAACGCCTGGAGTGCGGCGCTATCATCCTGGCCATCGCTGGGCCACACCCCATAATCCATAGCATCCACCGTTTGGACAATTTCGTAAGCGGTGGCCTGATGGGTCAAGCGCAGACCAGCAATATCCCAAACAGGATTCAGATTGCCAGTCAGCCAGAATAAACAGATCCCAAATACAAATAGCTGGATGTAAAGCAAGAGGCGCGATGTTCCTAGCTTGACCGTTTTTTCCAATCCCTGACCATGGGCGGAAATGCTCTGAGACCCACGATTGGTCCACTTTTGCTGAGCCAGATTCATTTGGGTCCAAATTTTAACCATGGACCCGCCCCACTGCGACAATAGCAGCAAAGGAAAATGGATCGGTTTTAGCCTTGAGCTACGGTCCCAAAACGTGAGCATCAGCATCAATGAGCGGCTACAAATAACCCAAAAAACAACAACGGCAAACGCTTTCCAGTAGCCCTGGAGAAGAGAGACCAGCAAAAAACCAGGCGTAATCAAACAGGTCCAAAAGCTAATGCGCTGATCCCACAGGCTGTACCAGGTAAACCATCCCGTTGTTCGAGGTCCCAGACCAATGGCTCGACCGTTGTTGCGCAGCATGTTGCCATACCAGCGACGCATGTTGCTATAGGCGCGATCTATCACCGAGCCCGACAGGGTCTCAATCGAGTTCACAACCGCATCCGGCACATAAAACATGTCATATTTGTGCCGTAGTAGCCAGTACCAGGTACTCTTATCATCGCCAGACAAAAACTTAAACCGACCCCAGAGCCAATCATTGAGATAGTCCTGCTCTAGCTGGTCTGCAAACGATGGCTGCAGGGCAGCTTCGGCCCTAAATAAAGAAAATCGCCCGGTCAGACACATGACCTTATTCGACAAAGAATCGGAGCACATCTGCACGTGGCGCTGGGCAAACCGCAGATGAAACCACTCAGAAAAGAAATAAGAGCCTTTGACCACCGGTAGCTCATCGGTGGTCAGGGCTCCCATTTTAGGAAACAGCTGAAAAAATGGCAGACACTGGCGTAGGGTGCCTGACAACAGTTCAGAGTCTCCATCCATCAGGGCAACCACCGTATTAGCTGGCAGATCTATTTCGGATAAATGACGTAGGCTATCGGCCATGGCCTTACGCTTGCCATCCTTTTGGGTCATCTGAATCAAACGAATCCACTGTAGTCCCGGATCTGCTTGCTGCAACACAGCCCGAATGGCCTCATTTTCATCATCGCCGCTGCTGTTTACCAAGACAGTGGTGGGCTGGGCTAGCGTTTTGGCCTCACTGACAATGGCCTTAAACACACGTTCCGTGATCCAAGGTTGTTCTTTGTAGGTCGGCACCAAAAAACACATATGGGGCAGATCTTCAACCGGCACTGCATCGGCTCGACGACGCAGACGGGGAAAAACCCAATGCAGATAATATCGCGATCGCACCATCCGCAACAAAAACCAAGACCAGCGCCAGATCCCAACGGCCCCTAGACTGACCATGCCAAAGATATTCCAGATCGCTAAATGGCCAGGGTTTTGTAATACAAACAGACCGCCTAAGCCAACGCTAAACAAGGCTAGAAACGTAGCCATGCTGATGTATTCGCCCATGGAGCGTTGCCTGGTTGAAGATGTAGACATGGTTAGGGATAGTTAACGATTAAAAACGAGGCAGACGGCTGAGAAAATTCATGGGGGTTTGGGTACCAAAGGTGAGTTTGGCCGATTCTCCCACCCCACAAAATCGATAGGACTGTTCTTGTACCTGACTAGCGGGCATACTCACCCGGACTCGGGCCAATGGCTGACCCGTCAAATTAGCCGACACAGCCGGAATTAGAGCTTCAGCTCGGGCTTTTGTAATCTCTCCGGTGCTCACGGCTGTCACATAGTCCACATGACCAATAACAGTATCAGAATTACCGCTGTGTTGGATGCGCACAGGCTGATTGACATCAATCCGATTAGCCTGGTCTGCTGTGACTAATGCTTCAACCCAAAGGGCATTGCAATCTAATAGAGATAATAAATCTGTCGGACGATTAACCTGCTCCCCCGTATCGTGGTGCGTTGCATATACGACGCCTTCAAACGGTGCTAACAGCGGAATCAACGATGGGTCAGCCTGGGTAGTAGAAACAGTCTGGGCAGAGCTATTGGCGGCAACAGTTAAAGCTTCGCCAGACTGTAACTCCAGGGCTAACAGCTCTATTTGACTAGTCTGACGCTGCATTTCCTCAGTGAGCTGTCGCTTTTGTGACTGCACACTCTTAAGATTCGATTCAAGGGGAACCTGCTGTGCTACGGCATCAGCATTAATGCGAGCAATCGATTGCTCTGACTGGGCCTGTTGCACAGCTGCCTGGCTAGAGCGCCAATCAGCCTCTAGTTCGTCTACTTCCTGTTGAGAGACGGCCCCCTGCTCCAAAAGCACGTTAAAGCGTTCATATTTTTTCTGAGCTGCCACTTCTTGCGATAGGGCGGCTGTTACAGCTGCGTCAGAATAGTCAGCTGTCTCAGAGGCCACATTAAGGGTAGTATCCTGCAATATCTGTTCTTGCCGGTTCACATCATAGAGCTGTTGATTTAATAGCTCTAGCGTTTGTTGGGCCGCGATCAGACGAATTTCTATCGATTGGGTAGAGAACTGGGCGTCAGGGACAGTGTCAACTGTTGAAACCATGAGTGGACTATCGTTTTGACCCTGTGGTGCGGTCGGAGTCAGCCGTGCTAAGACCTGCCCAGACTGCACTCGCGCCCCTGGACGAGCATAAAAATCTTGAATTTCACCATCCACAGGGGCTTGAATACGCACGGTTCGACCGTTGATTAAGCCATCCCTGACGGTCATGTGAGTCAGACGATATGAAATGGAAGCAAGTCCAGCACCGGCTGCTAAAACACCCATAGATACGTAGGCTAGACCCACAAGGCCACGCCGCCACGCAGGAAACTGTTCTTCTGGAAAGCCTACGTTATCTGGAGCATTATTAGCAGGAAAACTTTTAGGCTTAGAGGCCCTAGATAAAGAGTCAACCATAGGTTCTGGCCACTTTATTTGTAGTAATTTATGTAATATTTAATTCCTATGCACACTCATCAAGACTATTTATTACATTCTTGGTCTATGCCCGACTGCCTTAAATCGATGGCTTTACACAACATTTTCATAAGGAGCGGTACATTACTAATTTTGTACTTGTATGTAGACCTTTACGGAAAAGACAATAGCTACACGAATAAGGGCAACGTTCACCAACGTGCCCAAGGTGTCTAATCTGGCTGACTGGCCGATCTCAGATGCCCCGATAGTCAGAGAACCCAGGTGCGGTCGCTGATCACATACGACTGTGGGGCAGTGATACGCTCGTGATGAAACAAACGAATCTATTGTTTTGCACAGTCAAGTTATTACAGACTGATGAAGTTTTCTTTTCTACTTTCCATAGCAAAGCCAATCCGCCCTGGGCAACACCCCAGGACGAATTGGCTTTGCTATGGCGGTGGATTAGGTGGCCCGCTCTTGAATGGTGACCTGCTCAATGGTGATATTTTCTGTTTGCTCTAGGGTGATGGGCTCCAAGAGGCCGGGTGCGATCGCAAGATTACTCACAGAACTATTCACCACCTGATGTAGCCCAATCCCATCCAAGCGGGCAGCAGGTGCCGCATCCACAGGCTGTAAGGTAAACCCGCTCAGGTGAATTTGGGACAGGGCCGCTGCGTCCGTTGGCCGTAGCTCTAGCACAGCATCCCCCTTAGAGCGATCAAAGCGAGCAGCTAGCACGGTGCGCCCAGGGCCTTGTCCCTTAAAAGTTAACTGTCCTCGAGTAATAGTCACAGGCTGTAGCAAATCCAGTTCACCAATGGGCAACAACAGCTCCACCGGGTAGTCGTCCGCCGTATCGAGATCATCAATCAGGGCCTGCAACGCCTGGCTGTCATCCGCACCGTCATTGGGCCACACCCCGTGCTCCATCACATCCACAACCTGCACGTTGGCGGCAGTTGCCCCGTAGCTAAGCCGCAGCCCAGCAATATCCCAGGCGGGACTCAGATGCCCCGTTAGCCAGAATAGGCACACCCCAAAAACAAACAGCTGCACATATAGCAACAGCCGTGATGTCCCCAGCTTGACCGTGCGCTCTAGACCCTGGCCATGGGCCGAAACACTCTGGGAGCCTCGATTGGTCCACTTTTGCTGAGCCAGATTCATCTGGGTCCAAATTTTAACTAGAGAGCCCCCCCACTGGGACAGCAATAATAGGGGAAAATGGATTGGCTTTAGTATCGAGCGACGACCCCAAAAAGTGAGCATTAGCATCAGTGAACGGCTAGAGATCACCCAAAATACAACAACAGTCGCCGCTTTCCAACTTCCCTGGAGTAGCGAGACCAGTAAAAAACCAGGGGTAATCAAACAGGTCCAAAAACTGATGCGCTGATCGCACAGGCTGTACCAGGTAAACCAGCCGGTGGTAACAGGCCCCAGACCAATGGCCCGACCGTTGTTGCGTAGCATGTTGCCATACCAGCGGCGCATATTATTGTATGCCCGCTCAACTACAGAACCTGAGAGCGTCTCAATCGAATTGACAACGGCATCTGGTATATAGAGCATGTCGTATCGATGCCGCAGTAGCCAATACCACGTGCTCTTATCATCACCGGATAAAAACTTAAACCGCCCCCACAGCCAGTCGTGTAGAAAATCCTGTTCCAGCTGGGCTGCAAACGACGGCTGCAGAGCGGCACTGGCTCGAAAGAGAGAAAAACGCCCGGTCAAACACATGACCTTTTGGGAGAGAGAATCAGAGCACATCTGCATGTGACGCTGGGCAAACCGCAGATGAAACCACTCGGAAAAGAAATTGGATCCTTTGACCACCGGCAGCTCATCCGTTGTCAGGGCACCCATTTTGGGAAACAGCTTAAAAAAGGGCAAACAGCGCTTGAGGGTGCCCGGCAACAGTTCGGAGTCTCCATCCATAAGCGCAACCACCGTATCAGCCGGTAGGTCCAGCTGGGCCAGGTGGCGTAGGCTATCGGCCATGGCCTTACGCTTACCCTCCTGCTGGGTCATTTGAATCAGCCGAATCCACCGGTTCTTCGGATCTTCCTGTTCGATAATGGCGCAAATAGCCGCGTTTTCCTCCTCACCGCTGCTGTTGACCAGGACAGTGGTGGGCCGGGCTAGGGTTTTAGCCTCGCCCACAATGGCCTTAAACACCCGCTCTGTAATCCAGGGCTGTTCCTTGTAGGTTGGCACCAAAAAACACATGTGGGGCAGATCGTTAGCGGGAATTGTATTGGCCTGTCGACGCCAGCGGGGAAAAACCCAGTGTAGGTAGTAGCGTGCCCGCAGCATACGCAACAAAAACCAAGACCAGCGCCAGAGCCCGACAACCCCGAGGCTAACCAACCCAAATATGTTCCAAATGGCCAGCTGCCCAGGAGATTGCAATAAATATAGACCGCCGATCCCACAGCTAAACAGGGCTAAAAATGTGGCTGTGCTGACATGGGTGGAGCCTGTCTGGCTCGATGATGTAACCATGGTGATTGCTCTAAAAAATAAGGGTAGGGATTGTATAAGAGCTAATGCTGAAGAGAGGTTGCATGCAACGTCTATATATCCAATAGTGGAGCCTAATGAATTTTGGCTCCCCAGGGTAGAAAACAAATGGCAGGCCAGGGGATCTATGGATGAAATAGCCGACTGAGAAATCCTATTTGGTTTGTTTGGGTGCCAAACGTTAGCTTGGTGGATTCACCAACGCCACAAAACCGGTGGTCCTGCTTTTGTACGGAGGTGGGTGGTATGCTAACTCGCACCCGAGCTAACGACTGACCCGCCAAATTATCAGGCACGTTGGGCACCAGGGCTTCAGCTCGCGCTTTACTAATTTCACTGGCGCTCATCGCCGTTACAAAATCAACCTGGCCCACAACGGTCTCAGATTGACCGCTGTGCTGGATGCGTACAGGCCGGTTGATATCAATACGATTGGCCTGGTTTGTACTGATGATGGCGTCTGCCCAGAGAGCGTGACAATCCAGCAGTGACAACAGGGCCGTGGGGCGATTAACCTGTTCCCCTGTGTCGTAATTGGTGGTGTAGACCACCCCTTCAAAGGGGGCCAAAATGGGTAGCAGCGATGGCTGTGGTGTCGGCTCACCCGCTGGGGCCGAAGATAAATCTGTTGCCATATCTGTTGGCTGCACCTCCAGGGCCAGGGTATTAATCTGCCCGGTCTGTCGCTGAATTTCTTCTACGAGCTGACGCTGCTGGGATTGCAAGTCCTTGAGATCCGATTGAATTGGAACCTGTTGTGCCAGGGCGTTAGCGCTAATCTGGGCGATGGTTTGTTCCGATTGGGCCTGCTGTACGGCGGCCTGACTAGAGCGCCAGCTAGCTTCTAGTTCGTCCACGTCCTGTTGGGAAACAGCCCCTTCAGCGAGCAGCGAGCGGAAGCGCTCATATTTGTTGCGAGCAGCGGTCGCTTCTGCCATGGTCGCTTCTACCTCGGCGCTAGAATAGTCAACCGTCTTGGTGGCCATGGCCACCGTAGCCGTCTGCACCGCCTGTTCCTGCTGATTCAGGTCCTGAAGCTGCTGCTGTAACAGCTCTAAGGTTTGCTGGGCCGATGTTAGGCGAACCGCTGTTGCTCGCTGGGTAAGACCGGTGGGTAAACCGTTGTTCTGCAGCTGCGGCATGGGATTTAGCTGGGCTAACACCTGGTCAACCTGTACCCTAGCCCCTGGCCGAGCATAAAAGTTTTGGATTGTGCCATCAATGGGAGCTTGAACCCGTACGGACCGACCGTTGACCAAACCACTATCAATAGTCATGTGGCTCAAACGATAGGAGATCGAAGCGGCTCCAACACCAACGGCTAAAACGCCCAAAGAGACATAGGCTACACCCAGAAGGCTACGCCGCCACAGGGGAAAGTGATCGTTTGGAAAAGACTTTTTAGGCTGAGATTGAGCGGGAGGAAGAACGATAGGCTTAGAAGCCCTCGGCATAGAGTCAACCATAAAGTCTGACGATATTGGTAAATGTTCTGATTTGCTTGTACGTACGCACATCAAAAATATTACATATGTTTTTTGTTCCCAATTCTCCGATTTAAGAGGCTTCACACAATACTTCAATCCAACAATCAGCAAACAGCTCAGTATTAATACGCACCCCTAATATCGAAAATCGATGACATCGAAAAATCTATGGCGAGCCGCCAACCCTCGGGAGCGTCTATAGGCTTGGTTAATGACCCTATTTATATATCCTGGCTTAAAACGCTGACTGCAGTCTGGGTGTAAAAGAACACACCCAATTAGTGAACAGGAATTAAATTCAAAACATTTTTAGAATTTACAGAATCTTTATCTAGGGAATTTGCTAAGTAAATATACGTAGATATTGGTGGTGCATAAATCATCCAAAATCACACATTAATGGGGAGATATAATCTCCGTAAAATGAGACTTTTAGCTATGCCATTACACTAAGCACGACAGATGACATATGCCAGAGTATCAACTGGCATAGTGGATGCTCATAGATGTAGCCAGCTTCTTCAAGAAATATGGCCGTTTATCCCCAGCTGTTCCAAACAGATGGGGATTTAAATGTTGTCGTAGATACAAACTATGGCAACGTAGGCCTGACTAAATCTTTAGAACCTGACTGCCTGACACAAGTCCTGTAACCCAGCATCTATCAGGTTTGACAAAGAAATGGGCAGGGGACATGCAAAGCTGAAGATACCAAAAACCATCAGCGTCATATCACATGTCAGCCTCTACCCAACTGTATGATCAAGT
>JBCCAQ010000037.1:0-26829 GCA_039814735.1 Cyanobacteria bacterium P01_A01_bin.15 | reverse complement strand
CCTAGAGACCCAGACCCTTGCTTTGCGTCTAACAAGGCTGAGCAACGGTACTATGACCAGATTTGGTTTTCCCGTATTCGCTCAATACGATGTCAGACTTGAAATATCAGTGGGGGCATCTGAGATCTGTCAGGCAGTCAGCAGTCTGGGTATGCCGAGACAGGGTGTAAGCACAGTGCCAGGTGGCATAATGGGCGCTCGGCTGTGGGGTAGGCGGCGGCGGCGGCGCAGAATGTTTGACCTGCTGCTCTAGCTCGCGCATCCGGTTGAAATCCGCATCGGCCTGCTGGTCGTACCCTCGGCGGAAATAGGCCTGGCTGCGATAGCGATAGGCTTCTTGATGGTTAGGGTTGATAGCAATTGCCTTGGAGAGCATCTCGATAGCTGCTCCATATTTTCGAGCTTGGAACTGGACTAATCCCTGCTGGAAGTACAGTTCCGCGTCAGCAGGCTTTTGTTGAGAGGGGGCCGGTCGATGGTGTCGTTTGAGATCGGCTACTTTATCAAAGTCAAGTTTAGCCCGCAGGTGTAGACCCAGCTGTTCTAGAATAAATGCCCTAGCCTGATAGGCTTGTAGATAGTCAGACTTTTTACGTATGGCCTGGGTAAAGCTCTCGATGGCCTGTTCGTATTTGTATGCTTGAAGGTAGAGAATACCCTCTTCGTAATGGTCTTGAGCACTAGCAGATCGAACCGAAATGTGGGGATTAATTTCTGGTGCTTCTGTGTAGGAAGAGCCAATGAGCCGATCATACGCTTCCTTAATTAGTTCAAATTTCTCTCGGGCTTCTTTTAGCTGATAGGGTTGTTTTAGGAACTTATCCGGATGCCACTGCTGGGCTAATTTTCGATAGGCGCGTTTAATATCTTCTTTGGTACTGCCAGGTTCCAGGTTGAGTACCCTATAGTAGTAAGTCAAGCTTTCCATTAAGTTGGAAGATAATTAGGTTATTCCATACGGAGCTTGCGGTGGAGACAGCTTTTCCTATTGACACCAGGACCATGTTAGCAAATATTTTGGCTGGCTAGGCCGACCGCTATACCTAGGCTTCCCAGGTGATTGCACAGTTTCAGCGGACATAGAAAAAAGAAAACGCGCCGACCCATCATCAGCCAGGGGCAGTTGCGATCGCAGCGTCCACCACCCACTCATCAAAATCAGCCTGGCAATTACTAATGGGATGTTTATGGGATGTTTGAACCGATGGGAGCGCGATCGATGGCGTTTTTTTACTTGACTACCCGACAAGATACCCTACCGTAGGCATTAGGCTCGCCTACTGGTGGCGCTATTGACAGCACTTTTCTCAGTGCTGCTGTCAAGGAGCAGTTGTCATATCCATGAATATCCGTATTGCCCATGAAACAGATCTACCTATCAGAGCTGTATTGCCAGACGGTGTCAGTTCACGCACCCACATACTACACCCCAGCCCAAACGGCAGCTTGGGCATCCACCACCGCTGACGTAGACCGCTTTCGCCAGTTTATTCTAGGAGTAACCACCTTTGTCGCCATCAATGACGCTGGCATTTTGGGGTTTGCTGGCATTGGTAGAAACGGCCACGTAGCATCAGCCTATGTTCGGGATGACTGTATCCATCAGGGCGTTGGCTCTATACCCATGCAGGCCGTTCTAAACTATGCGCAGAATCATCACCTGCAACGACTCTATGGTGAAGCTAGAGAATTTAGCTTAGGGTTGTTTACAAAATTTGGCTTTCATCTCTACGCTACCGAGGTGGTTGATTGCCAGGGCGTGCCGTTCAAACGATATCTAGTCGAGAGGAACAATCACTCCCAAAGTTTTTATCAATACACAGTATAGAAACAGGCTGATTAGTTGTTACTCCGCTTAAAAAGCGTGACATGGATAACAAAATCCTCACCCTAAACGTCCGGACTGAACATACTCTTCGGGCATTCTAAAGAAACAATAAAACCGTATAAAATGGCATAGAACACCTAGGTCTTAAGTTGTTATCCCTAATAGAGTCAATTCAAAACACCGATTGAGTTCGTGTCACAGGTGTGTTGTTCCTAAGAAACTATCGATTGCCTGAGGTATTCAGCTATTAAATCAGTTCCAAATCCAGCAGACTCAATTTACAGAAAACCACCTCAACAGTCCTAGGGGGACACCTCTCCAGCTGCCCTACAGAATGAGGAACTATTGATAAAAGTTCTGTACCAGCAGGATTGGAGCAGGCTCCCAGTCACGCTAATTCCTTAAAAATCAAAATTAACAAAGTACCCACCCAACTAACCAGTCGGGATATTCTGCCCATGGCCTACACCATTAAAAACAACTGTATTCTCTGCGATAGCTGCCAGCCGCAGTGCCCAAATGGCGCAATCAAACCTGATACTGAGCAAGAAGGCTACTGGATCGATCCAACCCTCTGCGATGGTTGCCCAGACTTGGCAGTACCCCGCTGTGTAGAAGTCTGCAGCACTGATTCGTTAATACCGCTGCAACCCAAAAAGGGACGTCGCAAAAGCTCACTGCTGCCCCCTGCAATTCCCAACATTTTTTTGAATGGTAAAACCACTCCCTTCGCTTCTTCTATGGTTATTTGGGAAGCCTGTAACCTTTTAGCCCAGCGTCCCCCCTGGCAAACAGAGGGTGACAATCCGCTTTTCTATACTCGCCCTGTGCATCGAGGTCGAGGGGAACTGCGATTTCGGCTGGCGATGGACCCCGAGAGTACCTCACCTGTGCCAATGCCGCCAGAGGAGGCAACGATAGCCGTCTCCCAGTTTGATATTCGGGCCGCCTGTATTCACTTAATTTTTGCGGCCCATGCCGTCACTCTCGATTGCCCGTGGGAGCAAGAGTTTGTACTAAACGATCAGCACATTGAAAAATATTTGGGATTAGACAAACGCAAAGACCTAACCAAGCTCGATAGGCTGACTCTGATCAAGTCGCTGGTACATCAATCTTGCCAGCTGCTGGTAGCCCTTGACTGGCCTCGCCAGGGCAAAGTAGGGGCCTTTTCCCTAGATGAACACCCAATTTGGCATTTGATTGATACTCAATATTATTTTGAAAAAGATAGCCAGGGCTATCGCCATCTGATTGGGTTGGGCTTTACGGTGAAAGCTGGTGTCTGGGCTCGGCACTTTCTCAACAAGCAAGATTATCGTAGCCAGACAACTTTTTACCAATATGGCACCCTACCTCAATCTTTACTGGCGGAGGTAATGGGTAGCTGGCAGCAGCACGAGGGAGCCATCCGGCTTCTCCTGTGGCTTTTGTTTAAGCTGCGGCTAGGGGGTGACCACCGACTGACCATACGTACGTTGCTGCGGATTGCCTACGGCGAAACTAAGGTAGCTGAGGCCACCACAGTGAGGGGAGCCCATAAGCGCCTGCTCAAGACCTTTGAAAGCGACCTTGAAACTATTTGCAACTACGGTCTTAGACCATTGTTTGACCCAGACACCTATCCAGCTGAGATCCAGCCACTCTGGGTTAGGGCGGCTCATATTCCCGATGATGTCGATGCGGCTCTCGACTTTTGGATTGATGATGCTAAGCAGACCCAGAGTCTGACGGACTCTGCACCTAAAGATAAGTGGCAGCGTTTGATGAATGCCCGTATTCTGGGATTTGAGCTATCGGAGCAGTGGCAGCACACGGTTCGTCACCGCACGCCCAAGCGGCGACAGGCTCGCTCAGCTCCGCGGACTGAGCGTCTGTCCGCTGGGATGATTAAAGCGGCTCGTCAACGCCACAACTTTACCCAGCGCGCCCTAGCCGAGCGCCTGGGTAAAAGCCAAAGCTGGGTGCGTGATATTGAAAACGGTCGCTTTAGTCTGAGCTACCATGACCAGCTGTTGCTACGTCAAACCCTGGCAATCTAAGCAATGAGCAGCTTTAATCGCTTTAATAGTTCTTGTTCGTTGTAGGGTTTTGAAAAATAGTCCGTCGCCCCCAAATTCATAGCCAATTTACGGTGTTTTTCGCTGCTGCGAGAGGTCAGCATGACGATGGGTAACTGGCTAAATTCGGATTGTTCCCGTAGCTCTTCTAAGACACCATAGCCATCGAGTCGAGGCATTTCGATATCACAGATTACAGCCTCGACCCCAAGACCGCTGGTCAACTTATCAACCGCGTCTCGGCCATCCCTGGCCTGTTCTACCAGATAGCCCGCTTTCTCTAGACTAGCGGCGAGATAACGTCGAGCGTGGATAGAATCATCGACGACTAAAATTCTGGATGCCTTGGTTTGTACGGGGAGACTAGGTATCACCGGTGGAGCAGACGAGATGTCGGGCTGCTGATGGATCCAGGCCATCAGCCGAATAGGATCTACCAGCGGCACCACACGTCCATCGCCTAGCACCGTGGTTCCACTAAAACCAGGGGGCATAGATATGGGGCTAACCACCGGACGGATAGCAACTTCTTGTTCTTGCCAAAAGCGATCAATCGTTAGGCCATAGCAGTCCTCAGTCTCTCCTACAACTAACACCATTGGACAGTTAATCAGCGGTTTACCGGCGATTTCTAGCGGTCTAGTGGCGCACTGAACTACCCAATGCTCTTCTAGACAAATGAGCGGTATTGATTGGTTTTGCCAGGTCATGGTTGGCTCACCCGATGCTATCACCGATGTTCTAATCACTTCTTGGACCGTATCAACAGGTAGGGCAAAGACTAAACCGTTTCGCTCTAGCACCATGACCCGGACAATGGACAACGACAGCGGGATGCTGAGGGTGAAGGTGCTCCCCTGTCCGGGGTTGGTATGCACCTGGATATCGCCCTGTAGGTCTTTGAGGTTGGTACGCACCACGTCCATACCAACGCCGCGTCCGGACAGCTCAGTGACCTGTCCGGTGGTGCTGAACCCTGGTTCAAAGATAAACGGTATCAGCTCCTGGGGCGTCATGCCATCGATTTGGTCATTGGGGAGATTGTATTTGCGGATGCGATCGCGAACCTGATCGAGATCAATCCCACCCCCATCATCACTGAGGGTAACCACAACTCGATTACCGCGATTGACCGCCCGTAGGGCAATTGTTCCTACACTTGGTTTTTGATGTGCCTGACGAATTTCAGGACATTCAATCCCGTGGTCAAAGGCATTACGCAGTAGATGCATCAGCGGATCGCTCAGCTGATCTAGAGCGAACTGTTCCAATAGGGTAGTGGCACCTTCTATCGTCAGTTCCACGGGTTTGTTGTACTGCACTGACCAATCTCGAACTACGCGAGGAAAGTGGCTAACAATCTCTTCAAACGGCCGCATTTGCGTTTGCGTAATCCGGGTTTTGAGGGCTCGGCTAGTGTAGTTGAAACCGCTAATGGCCTGTCCGATTTCATTGAGCCCCAGCTCAATGTCACGACTGACCTCTTCGAGTTTAACAATGGTCTCCATATGCTCTTGGGCTAGGAGCTGAAGCTTAGAGTAGCGATCAAGCTCCAGCGCATCAAGGGTATCGGCACCAGCCATGGCAGTGGAATTTTCCATCGCCTGGTTGCTAATCACCCTGCCGTTGTTAGATACAGCACCCGGGGCTCTCGATCCTTCGGTTGAAGCCTGGTCATACCACTGGCGTAGCTCCCGATTAAAGGAAGACAAGATCGCCATACGCTCATGCATCAACTTACTAAAGGCATCCAGCTGGTCTAGTTTGAGGTTGACCGAATTTCGGTTTAAAGTCAGGTCCTCAAAGGTGCTGTTGATTTTTTTAAGCTGGTCGACCGATACCCGCACCGTTGATACTTGCTGGGAACTGGGTGCTTCTAGCTGGGGGGGAGCACTCAGGGGTACCAGGGAGATATTGGCGACCATTTCTGGAGCCGTGGCTACCGGGGCTGGGGCTAACGGCTCACTCCCTATCTCCGGGATATGACTGGGGGCAACCGGCTCTAAAATCTTTTCTAGGACGGGTTGCTCTGGCTGCAGAGCCGCAAACTGTCCCTGCAGGACTTCTAAATTAACCGGGTCATCTAAGCGTTTGCCTGGCTGGATATTGAGTGAGTCGCTTTTGGAAAATTCTCCTGGAATTTCCAACGTCGCTAGCTGCTCTTGCAGATGACCTATATCACTTGGGCTCCTCGTCCGGTCATGCCCATCGAGTGGCTCTAGCTGGGTTGGGAGACGCTCTGTACGCCCTAAAAGCACCAGGGAATGGCTACGCCGCCAGGTTTTTATGGCATTGGCTGCGATCGCAACCAATGCCTCCGGCTCAGCCAGGGCACAATGCTGCTGCACCGACTGACACAGCTGTACAAATGAATCCAGCTGGGCCATTAACCCAAACTCACCCAGCCGTTGAGCCATGTTTATGACGGCTTGTCTGAGGGCTGCGTCACTGAGCTGAGGCAGCGTCCGTTCAAATTCCTCCAGGCAGTCTTCAACGCTGGTTGTAAAGATAATAAAATCAAGATTCTCATCCGCTTCTTCCGACAAAAGTCGTGCTTCATCGGCAGGGGTGAGTTCACCCAGCCGTTGATTTAGCTGCTCAAAGATCGGCTCAGCATGGGTAGCCAACCACTGGGGCTGGGTTGGCTGCCCATCATAGTAGTGCTGTCGCACCGCACGCAAACAGTCCACCCCCTGCAGCAACAGGGTTTCTAAACCAGTATCCACAGATATCTGTCGAGCCCAAAGAATCTTAAAGGAATCTTCTAGCTTGTGGGCCACCTGGCTCAGCGCCGTAAACCCCATCATTCCAGCCGTCCCCTTAATGGAGTGGGCTGCACGCAGGGCAATATTAACTTGGTTTGAACGGTCGTCCGCTGTTTTTATGGCTAGCAGGGCAGCCTCAATCTGCCCAAAATAGGTTTCAGCCTCTGCCAGGAAGGTCAGTCGAGCCCGTTGTTCTTTGTCTAGTGCCATCGTTTACCCTTCAACCTTAAACTGCTCAACCGACGCTTGCAGCTCCTGGGCCACCTTGGCCGTATCTCGAATCGCCTGGGCTACTTGAGCCGAAGATTGCGATCGCTGCTCTGAGGCTTGGGTAGCTTTTTGCATTAGTTCAGTGACCGTCGTTGACGCTTTGGTTTGATCAACGGTAGAGGTCGAAATATTTTGCATTAGCTGGTTGATTTTCTCCGATTTAGCCAGCACCTGTTCCAACTGCTGCTGGGTAGTTTGCACCCGTTGACTACTCTCAACTACCTGGGCCGTTCCAGTCTCAATGGCGGTAACAACCTCCTGGGTCTCGGTTTGGATTTCGGCCACGATCTGGGCAATGGTTTTAGTGGCACCGGCTGACTGTTCGGCTAGGGCTCCGACTTGTTCAGCTACGGCCGTAAAGCCCTGGCCTAGTTCTCCCGCGCGGGATGCCTCAACGCTAGCATTGACCGCCAACAGGTTTGTTTTAAGGGCAATTTCATCAATCAGACTAACCGCCTGGGCAATCTTCTGGGCCGATTCCCCCAAACGCTTAATTTTTTTAGAGGTCTCACCCACCGTTGACCGTAGCTCTAAAATACTATCGGCTGTCTCTTCCATGGACTGGGAGCCAACTTGAGCTGTCGTATAGGTATCGTTGGTTAGGGCAGAGGCCTGACTGGCACTGTCAGCAACGGTTTGAATCGATTGATCCATGGCTTCTACGGCCACCATGGTGGACTTCATTGAGGAAGCTTCCTCGATAGCCTGCTCCGCCAACATCCGAATCTGCTGCTCGTTAGTCAGTAATGACTGGCTCACACCGCCGGTAGACTCTTTTACATTGATGGCAATACCCCGTAGGTTTTCAATAATTGCGTTGACCAAGTCAGCCACAATACCCACGTCGTTTGACGAAAGCTTGGCTCGAACCGAGAGATCGCCATCGGCGGCCCCACCCACATCTTCCATCAGCTGGGTAATATCATTTTCTAGCCCCTCCCTCTCAACTCGCTGCTCTTCGGTCAGCTTAGTTTGGCGGGTAAGCAACAGCTGTATCTGCTCTAATAGATTATTGAAACTTTGCCCTAAAATTTGAGTCTCACTGGTCCCCGATGGACTGGCTCGAACCTCTAAATTACCAGAAGTCGCGGTCTGCGCCGTTTCGGTAAGCGTCTTTAGGGGAGCGGAGAGCTGATCGGAAAACAACCGCAGCAAAAAGGTAACAGCTGCCCCCAAAACTACTGCCACTGAAACAAAAATAATGACTAAATCATTTCCCGCAGAGTTAATTTCAGAAATGTTTACCGATGAGATCGCTACCCAGGGTGTTGCGGGTACCGTAGTCAGACTGTACTCTTTACCCTGATATTCTAACAACAGGGTCAAAAAAACCTGCCCTGCCGTCACTTCTACTCGATCTAGATCAACTAATTTTCCCGGTAACTGCGGTTCTAGCTCTTGTTTTAGGGTCTCTACGTTGTCTATCGCTTGACCCAATTGGGCTGCGAGGACTTGAGCTGATTGGATAATAGAATCACCACCAACGACCTCTGACTGAGTTGAAATAATCTCATCGGCGCTAATCGTCGAAAAAGCGCTACTGGTGAGAGTATCAACTATCTGTATTTGCTGAGAACCACTAATGACAGTAGCTGCATACGTGGCAATTCGTTCATTCATGACAGTGGCCGGAACAACCGCTTTTATTACCCCAAGGAACTCCTCAGATCTACCAACGGTCTTTGCAATCGATATATTTTGTATATCCGACGAGTCGCTAGAACCAGCCACCTCGATAAACTGCTGTGACTGTTTTGCCTCAAGCCACCAGGCCTCATCACTTTGGACAAAATCAGGGGTTGGACTACTGTAAGCCACATTAAATCCATTACGTTCGGTAACAGATATTTCCTCCATACCCTTTATCTCAGAAACATCTGCCAGATATTTATTGAGGGTGGCATTGGGCTGAAGTAGCTTAGTTTGTTCAAACCGTTGCTCTAGCGACTCTATCGGCTGGTTTCTGAGTCCATTTTCTTCAACCCCTACATTAGACTGTCGCAGGGCCTGGGTAATAGATGGATTAAGCAAAGTGGCTTCGATAATTGTGACATTATCTTCCACAAAAACACTAGCCGCTTCACTGGCTAGAAATGATTCTTCTTTAAGTAAGAGTAAGGCACTTTCTCGTTCAATTCGACGAGTTACTAAAACACTCAAACCACTAGCCACCGCCAGGGGCAATAGGGCAAGTGGCAATAGGGTTTGTATGAGCCGCTTACTCAGTGAGCGCCCCTGATCTGAAGACTTCTTTAGGAATTGCCTCTGAGGTCGCTTTGACCCCTGGGGCTGAGATGAATCGCTGAATGAATATTGCTGAACAGTCATAATAGGGTTTTAACCTTCTCCAATAAATAAGTCGTCGATTAGCACAGAAACATAAGAATCAGGCGTCACAGAGACATTTGAGAAATTCCAATCGCCTCAGCACTTAAAACAAGAATTGTCTCTCCGCCCAAAACAACCTGACCGCTTAAATAGGGCTGTAAATTAGCATCTACCTCAGCTATTGGAGAAACAATATCCTCCAATACCAGGCGAACAGAGCCTTTTATTTTAGGGACAACCAGCCCTAAAAAAAGCTCATTATTCGGATTGGCCATATCTTGTTTATCTGGCTGAACCATTTCCAGAGGCAATGTCCGAATAAGGACTACTTCATAGTTTTGGGACAGTTTTGGCGCGATGGAAAGCCCCAATAGCTGGACGAGGTCAACAGCCCAAAATACTCGACTTTTTGAACTCATCAATCCTAAAACATGGGGAACCATGTTGGGCATGGGCGTAACCCACTGGGGCGAGGCCAAAAACGTTTCTTCAACCCAGCTCAGTGCGATCGCAATAGTCAGCTCCGGCGTAAGCTGCAGTCTCAAAAATTGCTCACCTGAAACTGGCGTAGGCGTAAATAATTCAGGCAGTAGCTGCTGTAAACGATCCGCCGGTGTCAGCACCTGCGAAGACTGTGTAGAAGGCTGTTGCATAGATAATAAAATTGATCGTTGAGATTAAAGGGTGGCAAATCGGACAGCATCGGTCAATTGTTCAGCCGTACAGGGTTTAACAATATAGCTAGCAACTCCCTGTTTTTTAGCCCAACTTTGATCCATTTTTCGCCCCTTAGTAGTGCAAGCAATAATGGGAATATCCGCCGTTGTAGGATCCTTTTTAAGCTTGCGGCAGAGTTCTAGGCCGGTAACCTCGGGCATCACTAAATCAGTAACAATTGCATCTGGCCGATCTAACCTGACTTTTTCAAGAGCATCTAAACCATTGTCTGCCGTGGTCACGACATAACCAGCCTGTTCCAAGTAGTGGCTAATCAAATCCAACTCGGATTTAACATCATCGATCACTAAAATTTTCTTTGTCATTTTACTGAATCCTCAATAACTAAAATAACGACTTAATTAACTAAAAACGGGTTTTTTAAGCAGTTTTTAACCAGAAAAATTATTTCTAACTCCTAGGATTTATTGTCTCTGAAATATTGGAATAGTTATCTTTAAGCCATTAACTTACCCAGACTGATTAACAGGAACATTTAGGTGGTTTTCTAAAATCTTTAATAACTGTTTTTTTGAAAATGGCTTTCCTAAAAAGTCAGTTGCTCCCGATAAATCAGCTTTGGCTTTATTTAGAGCACCGTGATTGCTGCTAATCATAATAATTGGCACATCTTTAAACATATAGCTACGTTTTAAGATTTCACAAAGGGAGTTTCCATTAATAGTCGGCATGGAGACATCCATTAATACTAGATCGGGCTGCATGTCACATATTTTAGAAACAGATTTTACCGGATCTATAATGGCTTTGAATTCAAAATATTCCGGGTCAAGATAGCTCTCAATCTTCTCCAACATCGTCTGACTATCATCAATACAAATAATCAGCGATCGAGACTTAGCAACGGTAGTCATGGACGCTGCCAAATCCTTGAAGTTTCTACCATTGGATACCGAACCATTGGTAATAGAACTGTGGTCATGCCTGTCGAGCAGAGGTGTTGACGCTACTACGGCAGCAGAACTTTGGGCAGACAGTTTGTTAGGCAGCCAGGGCAGACGGTCAAGGGGTTGAATCGGTGACCATAGCTTGATCATGCGATGCTCAATATACGGGTAGAGCAGCTGTGCTAATTTGAGTTCATCCTGTCTGACAGCCAGGGCCAGTTGGCGAATGCTAGATCCCTGCATCAACCGGGCCAACGCTGCTAGCATTTCACGGGAGAGCATTCCCTGGGGCACAGATTGGTAAAGATCGCTAGGGGTATCGCAATAGGGTCGCTGGTGGGGAGAGCTAATGCGATCGCAAAGTGGCTGCCAACCTTGAAGCCTCTCAGTAAGAGAATCAATCAGAGAAATAAGACTCAGGCCATCGGTTTTTGAGTACCAGTGCTCCTCGGGAAATGCAAACCAAGAGACGGTTGCTGCTTCCAACCCCAAAAGGGCTTCAGCGGCATCTTCAGTTAATTTAGCCAGTATTTTTTCGGCCTGATCCAGGTTGATAGTGTTGTACTGCACTAATGCTCCAACAACTTTACTGGTCCAGTTCAAAGCTTCCAAACCGAAGTAATCGATCTGACGTCTAAATAGATCCAATTCGGTCAATCGCCAGTAGAAAGGCAATAATGCCTCATAGCCTAGATCTGGCAATATTGTTTCTAGCGTTGCTAAATACTGTAATGAGTGAGCAGCAAATAACACCTGCCCATCAATAATATCGAAACACCATTCAATATCTTTACCAACAATATGAACTCGACCATTGCGTGGAGATACAACAATTTTGTGCAGAAAAGAAGTTACTTCAAACTGCTCATGCATAGCGTTCTTAGGATTTAGAATATAGGTTGAGAACAAGGGCACCTTAAGAGGTTTTTACATTCCAAGGCAATTACTCTAATGAAAACGGTTAATCCTTAGACTCTTTAAGCAATCAAAGTTTTGCTTACTGAAGCATCTCTAAAACAGTCCCCTATCTTGATTAGAATATGTGTATAACAACTCGTCAGCACCAAAGCTTCAGTGCTGTTGATCGGCCTTTATTTGAATTCTGCACAGCAACGTTATTTGAAACCTGTTAGAACACCACTCGTCCTTTACAACAGACTATGAGCAGCCCTACAATCACGCACAATCCGCATCGGAAATCTTAGATTTCCACCAGAAAGAACATATCTCTAGGGACGTGTTTTAATAGCTACTTAGTTCCCAAATCAGTGCTTTTGTTGATTCAAAGGCTAAATTGAGCAAAAAACGGTAAAATACACCAAAATTTCACAAATCACACCTAGGATTAGCGGCACTGTTAAATAGCCTAACTAGCTATTTAAAATAACCTCTATCACCAGTCTCTGGTCAGTAAAGACCCCTCAGGCACTTATTAGAAAAACACATTTTTCTTGCGCAGAATATGACTTATTTGGAGGCTTTGGCTATAGCTTTTCTCAAAAAGAGCAATGATCACCCCAGTTACTGATTGATCGTTGATATCACGTTACTGAGAGAGTCTAATCAAGTAAAACTTAGCTTTGGAAGATACACACCAGTTAAAGACCAAAGCTTAGCCAATATGAACCAAACTCGAGAATTATAGTTAATTAGACTTTAGTTTAGGTAATAAGGTTGATGCTTTCTATATTGTTTAGGACAAAAGTAATGACATTAAAGTGAAGTTTGTGTTAACTCTAACTCTGCCTGATACCCCTATTTTGTTTAGCCCCATGCGGATGATATAGCATTTTCTAGTCTTCTGAGGTACAGTAACAACAATGAGTAAACCATCCACGAATGCCATCAAGAGAGACTTCTGAGAAGGCCTCTCCAATCGCCTTTGCTAACTCAGGGTAAGTTTTTGCACCGATACGTCTAAGACTGCTCTTGAGGTTGGACCAGCAGTTCTCGATCGGTGAGAAGTCAGGTGAGTACGGGGGTAGGTAAATGAGCTGAGCCCCAGCTGCTTCAATAAGGTAACGAACGGTTGAGATATAGTCAAATCTGGTGTACGAGCCAGAGTTAGGCCGCCTTCTGCGGATCGACAGTTTGGTCGTTTGATTCAAAGCAAATGCCATCCTTAAAAGGAACGCCTTCAATGACATCGCCCAGATGCTTAAACAATAGTCCGGACAAGAAATAGACCTTAAAGAGTGACAACGCAGCTATATAGCTTGTTGGATAAGGGATAGAGCGAGAAATCCACGTTGAAAATAGAGCCGTTTATGGGGTTTGAGCGCCATCAATTTGAAGGCCCACTCAGCCCATATATCCGTGGCATATATCCACCGTGGCCCATATAGACCCAAGCTAAAATCACTGTGATTGGGACGTTTGCTTACCCCATACAGACTATCTCAACACTCTCGAAAATCCTAATTCTTAGCCTTGACGCTCCACTAGGTTGGAACGGGTTTCCTCTAACTCTGAAGATACAAGGTTGGAAACGTCCGCTCAAAAAAATCTAGGACTGGGTAGCCCGGAGCGTGTTGCGCTTAAAGCTGTAGGACTGACGGACACGTCTACTGCTGGTAGCTTTTTCTAATTTTTTTAGAACGTTTTGGCCGTAGCTTTGTCAGGTTGAAACTCATATCGCGATCGCGGCTGGGTATCGCCGTAGAGCTGAAACGTTAGGGCGGGAGTTTTCCCCATGGTTTGTACCTGGTGAATTGTCTCGGGCATAAAGCTAACAATTTCGCCGGGACCAAATACCTTCTCGCCAACGGGTTCAATTTTAAAGGGCTGGTGCTGGTCATCCACCGGTCGCCAAAAGGTGTGTTTTTCCTGGCCTTTGATAATAACGGTTGTCCCCCAGGTCCCATGGTTGTGCACTGGAGAGCTTGCCCCCGGCTGGGAAAGCACATTTTGCACCGTTAGGGGGTACCCAATCTCGTCGTAGAGGGTGAGGATGGCAACGTCTGTTTTTGGATTAGCTGCAGGCTCTTGGGTTTCCAACCAGTAGGAATTGGTTACCAGCTGCCGGACCCGCATCCGAATCTGGGGTAAAAAATTCCACTCCTCTTGCTCATTGGGGGCCTGATCGAGCAGATCGATAATATCCGTCAAAAATCGATGAAAATAGTAGCGATCGCAAATCAGATCCCAGGCTTTTGCAGCGGGTCGAGGCTGGCATTCTCCGGTGGCTGTCACTAACCAGTCAGTAGTCTCCATGGTCTTTGTTCTCAAGGTCTTGCTTCAATAGGGGCTGCCCTAACCGTCCTCTAACAAAATCAGACGCAGGGGATTTAGATGGACCGTCCAGGGCAGGGGCCGATCCTTTAATAAATACCATTTCTCTTTGAACACTTCCGCCTGTAGATGATAGTCTCTTTTATCGTTGGGAGGACCGTGTAACTTGAGATATAGCGTCATCCGATGGGGGGTTTCGCTAGTGGCCGCCAGCCAGCACGGAAAAGCATTGGAGATGACCCGGCCTGGCATCGGGTCAGCAGAAAGGCTCGCATCGGGCTGATCCTGTGCTGGGTCTAATGGGTCTAAAAAGTCAATCTGGTGGGCGCGAATCCCCACCTGAGAGAGGTTGGTGGGCAACGGTTCAACCGTTTGGAGCGTACAGTGCCAGTGGTGAGCGGTTACTTGGTTAGGCCCATGGACCGAGGCTGGAGAGATATTTTTGCAACCGGTTAGCTGGGCTACCCCGATGGTGCGAGGCTGCTCAAAAATACGGTGTTTGGGACCGTGGGCAATGGCAACACCGTTGCCCAATACCAACAGCCGCTGACAGACTCGATAGGCCTCTTCTAAATTGTGGGTCACAAGTAAGGTAATGCCCTGATAGCTTTGGAGTCGATCGATTAGCTGCTGTTCAATTCGCGCCCGCAGGTGGGTGTCGAGGGCCGAAAAGGGTTCATCGAGTAACAACACTTCAGGCTGGCTGGCCAATGCCCGCGCCAGGGCAACCCGCTGCTGCTGGCCGCCCGAAAGCTCGTGGGGATAGCGCTGGGCCAACGCCTCCAGGTGGACCGTGGCTAGCTGCTGGGCAACGGCGGATTTGACCTGGGCGGATGGCAGGGTCTGCCGGAGCCCAAAGGCAACATTTTGAGCGACGGTTAAATGGGGAAACAGGGCGTAGTTTTGAAAGAGAATACCAATTTTGCGATCGCAAATCGGTACATTAATCCCCCGGTCCGAATCAAACAGCACCCGATCATTTAATACAATGCGTCCGGCGTCCGGCGTCTCAATACCTGCAAGACAGCGTAAAATCAGGCTTTTACCTGCCCCAGAAGCCCCGAGGAGACCCAAGGGCTGTCTATCCGTGGAGAAAGATACATTAAGGGTAAAATTGGGCAGACGCTTTGTTAGGGTAATGGACAGCTGGGGCGATGCGGCCTGAGGTAACGGGAAACCGGGCAAAGGGAAATGTGTCGGAGCAGAAAAGCGGCCAGGTTCAACGGCTGTCTCCACTCTCTTGAGCTTTTTGAGCCGCTGCGGCCGCCACCGATTGACCAACACCAGCCCCCCCAGGGCCACCGTTAGGATAACCCCGGTCCAGGTGGCCGCTTCGTAAAAGTCTCCCCCTTCGACCGCAAAATAAATCGCCATGGGTAGGGTTTGGGTGCGTCCTGGAATATTCCCCGCCAGCATCAGGGTGGCTCCAAATTCACCCAGGGCGCGGGCAAAGGCCAGGGTCGCCCCGGCTAAAAGACCGGGCAGCGCCAGGGGGAGCGTGATCCGCCAAAATACGGCCAGCTCTGACGCCCCCAACGTGCGCGCTGCCTGTTGTAGGTTACTATCGATCTGCTCAAATGCCCCCAGGGTTGTTTTATACATCAGGGGAAGCGCCACCACCGTAGCCGTGATCACAGCGGCGTACCAGGTAAAGACCACACTGATGCCAACGGTGGAAAACAAAGACCCCAGCGGTCCATTTTTACCCAGCAACAGCAGTAGCAAGAAGCCCAGTACTGTTGGTGGTAGTACCATGGGTGCCAGCAAAAGGCTGTCTAACAGCGAGCGCCATCGTCCCCGATAGTGATGGATAAAGTGAGCCGCCGCCGTGCCCAAAAAGAACGTGACGACGGTGGCAATCGCGGCAATGCGTAGGGA
Source organism: Cyanobacteria bacterium P01_A01_bin.15 (assembly GCA_039814735.1). Taxonomy (GTDB): domain Bacteria; phylum Cyanobacteriota; class Cyanobacteriia; order Phormidesmidales; family Phormidesmidaceae; genus Leptothoe. The sequence continues at coordinate 10,844 of JBCCAQ010000037.1, read as the reverse complement.
GATCCAAAGGGGAGAAAGGTCAAACATGGGGGGACAGTCTAAATTTGGCCAAATCCGAATTCTTTAAAGATCTCCTGGGCGGGGTCTGTTGCTAGGAAGTTAATAAATGTTTGGGCCGCCGCCGGGTGGGGGGTCGTTTGCAACGTCGCAATCGGATACACGATGGCCGCATGGGAATCAGCGGGGGCGGTCGCCAAAACCTTTACCTGATTGGACAGAGCAGCATCGGTGGCGTACACCATACCCAGCTCGGCGTTACCGCTTTCTACAGCGGAGAGGACGCTACGGACATTGTTACCAAAGACAAATTTAGACGCTAGGGGCTCTAGAAGATCTAGGTTTTCTAGCACCTGCTCAGCATACTGGCCAGCGGGAACGCTGCGAAATTCACCCACTGCAAAACGGCTGATGTCCACCTCTTTGAGCTGGGCGACGTCGGTAATATCTAGGCTGGTCGCAATGGGGGCAATTACCACAAGACTGTTGGCCACTAGATTTTGACGAGAGTCAGGCAAAATCAATCCTTTCTCCGATAGGGTATCCATTTGCTTAACGGCAGCGGAGAAAAAGATATCCGTTGGCGCACCCTGCTCAATCTGGCGCTGCAGGGTGCCGGAGGAGCCCATGTTGTACTCTACAACAATGTTGGGGTAGGCCGCCTTAAACCGGGGTGCGATCGCAGCCAGGGCATCCTGCAAACTAGCCGCAGCGGACACGGTAATAACCGCCGGATTTTCCGTTGCTACACCGGACTGCGCCAGGGGAGAACTGACACTACAGCCGATAGTCACCAGCCACGAAAACAGACCAATCAAAAAGAAGGTAAGACACCGGCGACGTTGCATCATTATAGGGGCGGGTAGGGTTAGCGTTGAGCGCCGACGGGGTTAGGGCTGGGCCTGGGGATAGAGTCCGAGCTGATGGGAGAGTTCTCGGGCAATAAAGATCAAAAATTTGGCGGCGTCAGGGTTATCCTGATGGGCAAAGTAGCTGGCCGTTTGCATCAGGGCTTTGACAAATCCAGGGTCTAACAAGTCTGGTTCGGCATTTAGAATCTCCGGCTCCTCTCCGTTGGGACAGGCCAATAGGCGGTCAATCAGGGCCATATAGCGGCCCTGACGTGGGTCGGTTGATGGGGGGCTGGGGGAAGCACTCATGGTTTTGTTTTTTAATTCTCCTTAAACAATATTTCATCGCATCTCCCATGGACAAACTGTAGCTAGTCAGCCAAAATTGAGACTTTAATTTTTTCTCAATCTTGGCTCAGTTTACCCTGGGTTAATGGCGGTCGGGGGCTAGGGACGAAGAAATAAAATCTTGGTCTTAGCTGGGAAAGGGGGAAAGGAAAAGGGGAAAGCAGCAGGGGTGGATTTAGTTGATTGGGGCTCCCTTAATTTCCCTAACGGTTAGGGGCAAAGACCTGGCGGTTTGCCAAGCTAGCGTTTTGAGGCAACAATATTGTAGATGTGCCAGTGTTTTTCCTCTCCTAGGGCGGTTCTACCTGGATGCTCTTCTTCATCTAAAAGCTCTATGGTAAAGGGGTCTAGTAGCCGGTCGACCTGTCCACGGGTGTGATAGTTGATATCAGCGTAGTTCACCCAGGAGTCGCGATCGCCAAACAGGTGGCCGCAAAATCGACCGCCGGGTCTCAGGGCGGTGACAATCTCTTCCCAGAGTGCCGCAAAAAAGTCCAGCGGACAAAACGGTAAACAAAAGCTAGCATTAACCAGATCGACATCCGGCGGCAGCGTCAGGTTTTCAAATCGCTGTACCCGAGTCTCTAGATAGGTCCGATTGATGTCGGAGCGCTGCCGCAGCCGAGTGATTGCCTCCGGCTCACCGTCAACAGCAATCACTCGCCAGCGCTGCCGCAGCAGTTCCACCGTGTCACGTCCGTCGCCACACCCTAAATCCACCGCCGTACCGATAGTGCCGCGCATACCAGGCGGTAGCTCCACCGCAAAGCGCTCCAGCGCCATCACTAGGGTCTCACGGGGCGGGCGGCCCTCCACCGCCTGATAGTAATCGGTCCATCGACGCTGAAAGTGAGGCAAACTAGCCGCTGATGACGTTGTGATGTTCATTGGCCATCGCTGCAGAAAATCGCTCATGGGCGGGGAGTCACTGCAGGGACGGTCGCCTCTGCGCGACAGGTATAGGTTTGTAAACGTGACGATGCGATCGCAAAAGGCTCAATCTAAGTGGCCAGAACCGGCATATCCGGCTTGAGCAGCTCTAGCCAATCCATAATCCGCTGCTCTGTTTTATCGCTCTCATTCACTTCATCTAGGGGCAGCCCAACAAACTGGCCATCGCGCACCGCTGTAGACTGCTCAAAGGAATACCCCTCCGCTGAAACAGCTCCCACTATGGTAGCTCCCAGGGACTTAAATATGTCATGGAGGGTGCCCAGTGCCCCAACAAAGTGCTTACCGTGACCGGTACAGTCGCCGGCACCAAAGAGGGCAATTACTTTTCCAGAAAAGTCCGGCTTGTCGACCTCCATATCAAACAGGGGATCGCGCCAATCATTCTGCACTTCCCCAGCGCCCCAGGTGGAGCAGCCCAGTAGCAAATAGTCGTATTTTAAGAGATCGTCAACATCGTCAAAATCTTCCTCCATGCTATACAAATCGCAGACGTCCTCTCCGAGTTCCTCTCGTATTTTCTCTGCGATTTCTTCCGTAGCACCAGATGTACTACCGTAAAAAATTCCGATTTTTGCCATGGTTCTGACTCCTAAAATTCTAGATTATGGGCACGGGATACTCTCGATGTAAATGCCAGCGCGATCGCTTAAGACGTTGAGGTCCGGACATAGATAGACTGGATCATGCCCTGACTCAAAGCCAATGGACCTGTGCGGGTGCGAACAACAAACCGAGGCGAACGTTGCTCTAGGGTGATTGATGTGCCGGGAGCGAGGCCCAACCGCCTGATTTGTTCGACAATTGTCGGGTTGGCTCCCTTTACCCTGGCAATCACACCACGTTCACCAACTTTTAGTAGCCTTAGGGAAGCACCAGATACGGTAAAGCTGGTCATCATTGATAGTCTCTAACCTTTTTTAACTGTTTTGAGTGAGCAAAGCTTCTACACCAAATAGGCTTCCATGTGGGTTTTGATCGTGCAGTCTGAGCGCGGATAGGCAACACACAATAGAACAAAGCCCTTCTCGATTTGTTCATCCTCTAGAAAAGACTGATCCTCCTGGTCGATTTCGCCCTCAACGAGCTTACCAACACAGCTAGAGCAGGCCCCAGATTTGCAGGAAAAGGGTAAATCAATGTCATTTTCCTCAGCCGCATCGAGGATGTACATGTCATCTTCGACGGGAATCGTGAGATCGATCTTACGTTTTTTGTTGATCAGGTGAACTTGATAGGTCGTCATTTTGCATCTCCTGGGATGGGTTAGCGTCTGTGCTCGGTGTCAAATCCTAGGTACTGGGCTGTATGTCGATCCCGCTGAAGCCCCCTTGGTTACGAGCAGGGGATGCCAGCTGGGCCACAATCTCCTGCTTGAAAAGACTTGCCGCAGCCGCAGGTGTCCGTGGCATTGGGATTGGTAAATTTGAACCCGCTCTCTAGCAGACTGTCGATGTAGTCCACCACCACTCCATTGAGGAGGGGAGCACTTTGGGGATCAACAAAGACCTTAAGGCTGCCCAATTCTGTGATCTCGTCATCGGGTTTGGGGGCATTGGCCACTTTAATATCATACTCGTAGCCATTACAGCCACCGTCCTTGACCGCCAAACGAATTCCTCGGCTTGGGGTGTAGTCAGGGGTACCACGCACAAAGGTACGCAGACGGAGTTCAGCCAATTCAGTCAGGGTAACGCTCATGATTTCTCCTTTTAGTACGGTTTAAGACAACAGAAACACTCAACTAGCTCCGGGGGCGACATTGCCCCTGCAAGATACAGAGCCGCGGACAGTGGACATGCCCTTCCTGTCTAGATTGTGGTGTACATGTGGGGTAGACCAGCAGCCCCACTAGGGCAGCCCCCTGTACCAACAGAGGCGCTTTTACTAAACCAGCCAGCAGACAAAACAGGGCGGACTGGGTTCCTAAAAACCGGCCTATGTCATCAGGATGATCCTGGGCAAATCGCCAGGAGACTAGGGCCATTCCAAACAAAATCAGGGTAGTCCAAGGCATGGGTCAAGATAGGGGTCAACAGAGGGAAACGGGGGCGACCGTAGCCAAAGAGTCCGATAGCTGGTGGCCACAGGTGGAACAGTTGGGGTCGTGGTAGGGGCGACGTTTGGCGAATTCGGCACGGGCCAAATCCATGGTCAGCAGCTGCCCCAACAGCGGCTCTCCCAAACCGGTGATAAGCTTGATCGCTTCTAGGGCGGCCAGGCAGGCCAGGGTGCCTGACACGGCTCCGAGTACCCCAAATCCCCAGCGATCCCAGTCTGGCTTTTCCGGGAAGAGACAGGTGAGACAGGGGGTTTTCCCTGGCACAATGGTGGTGAGATAGGCTTCCATGTTGTTCATGGCCGCCTCCACCATGGGCGTGTCCCAGCGTACACAGGCGGCGTTCAACAGGTCTCGTTCTTTAAAGTCAAAGGCACAGTCCAGGGCAATGTCGGCCTGCTGTACAAGGGGGACAATATTGTCGGCGCTGACATATTCGCACACCGCTTCAATCTCGATATCCGGGTTGAGCTTGGCCAGGGTTTCACGGGCCTTAAATACCCGGGGCTGCCCCACCCAGTCATCGGTCATCAGCACCTGTCGGTTAAGGTCATCTCGCTGCAGGTTGCCACCCCGCACCAAGATCAGCTTGCCCACACCGGCAACAGCCAGATAGAGAGCAGCCGTGCCGCCCAGCCCACCGACACCCGTGACCAGCGCCGTGGTGTTTTTTAACTGGCGCTGTCCCAATTCGCCCAGACCCGGCAGCATGATCTGGCGGCGGTAGCGTTCAACTTCAGTAGGGGTGAGGGATGGCAGCATGATCACCTTATTCGACAACAATATCGGATAGTTTAACTATGTTGTTGGGCTGGTCTTGGAAAACCTTAAACAGCTTTTGTTCTACAGAAGAGGATGTTAAAAACAAATCATAGGCGGTTTGCAGCGCTCGACGATAGGCCGCTAGAACCTGCTCGTCGGGCTGGGATGTGTCCTCATCCTGCACCAGCTGGGAGAACTTTCGTAGAATGTGCAAACGATTGACATTGACTACTTTGGGGTCATAGGCCAACCCAAAGAACTGAAAATAGTCTTCAGCATCCTTAAGCTGATTAAATTGAGTTAGGGTTTTAGGTAAAGTCATCATTGGGCGGCCTCCAGGGTTTTGAGTTGTTGTCTCAGCTCGCCAAGCTGGCGGTAGATATCGTAGGTGCGGGCAGCCGCATCGGGCAGCTGATCTAGATCGGTGGGTAGGCCCTCGGCAATGTCGTGCAGATCCATTTTCATCTGACCGGCCTTGCTGTTGAGCTTTCTAATGCGCTTTTTGAGGTCGTCTAGAGCGGTTGGATTGGTAGTCGTTTGAGCCATAGAAAGGGGGGTTAAACGGTAAAGGACAGGGCAAGGCGCGTGTACATCCTCTGGCGGCCGGTCTACAGGTTGCAGACAGCTGGAAACCGCTCCGCCAAATCAATTCCTTTTTTTACTAGCTTTTCACCCTCGGCGCTGAGCTTCTCTAGGGAGTCAAAGCCAAAGCGGTGGGCATCGCGCAGGGATATTGAAACCAGGATGAGGCGACCGGAAAAGATCAGCGCCCAGCCAAACCCTTCGTGGCTAAGGTCAACAACAACCTGGGAAAGCTGGCCGGTTTCCCCTTCGATGCAGGCTGCGATCGCACGATAAAACGATGAAATCCGTGCCAGGGTGATCGGGTCTACCTCACCTTCCACCGAGATCTCCCGGCGTTTCTTTTTAGGAATCAAGTAGGGCTTAAGCAAAACCTCATCGGCCCAGTTACGGTAGGTACCATAGGAGTCATTAGCTCGAATCTGTTGGATAATGGCCTTGAGAAAAGGGGAGCTGTCGACAGTTAAAGCAGCCGTCAGGTCAGGTGTATTTAGTTCGGTTGTAGCAGCGGGACTCATACGATTACTTCCTCTTCGATAGTTTCAAATTCATCTTCAAACGTTGGGACAGGGCGGCCCTGTAAAAGAGCCTTGCGCAGCCACGGCGGCGGGCTGTCTCTGAGGGACTGCACCAGCTGAGCCAGCACATCCTCAATGGTATCGGCCTCGGTTTGCCCCCTGATGGGGGTAATGTTGCGACCAATTAATCGAGCAGCGGCACTGCCTCCAATGGCTGAAACATAGACAATAGAACAATCCTGAAGGGCTTTTACCTTGGGTTCAAGCTTGTCTTCATTGCCGTCTTCTTTGAGATTGCCATAGAACTTTATTGATTTAAAGAAGGTATAACCTGTCGTATCAACCTCATACACATCAATCTGACTTGCCCAGCCAAAGTGGGCATTGATGTGTATCGAGTCCTGGGTGGTGAAAGCAATTTTCATGGGCTGTCTCCGTTTATGCAAAGTCGCAAATATGTCGCTACAGGCCACCTTCGCGCCAGCCATGGACCTGGGCATGGGCAGCGTGTTCATCGGCTTCTAGGAAAATGTTGCCGATATCAAACAAAAGCTGGGTTGTCCCCCCGTAGCCAATCGTGCAGCGCTGGCCATTGCCCAGGCGATCAAAGACCGGAAACCCAAGCCGATAGAGGGGAATATCTAACCGTTTTGCCAGGGTTTTGGCATTGGAGTTAGCAATTAGCAAATCGGCACCCGGGGCGATCGCTTCAAAGTCTTCTAGATCGCCGATGGTAACGGTATCAATGGGGAGATTTTTGAGCAGCTTGGACTTGGTGGTCGTAATGGCCCCATGGACTTCGGCCCCGGTGGTGGTTAACCACCAGGCCACCGTATGGAGCAGATCCGGTTCTAGGGCCAGGGCCACCCGTTTACGACCAAAGAAAAAGTGGGTATCTAAAATGGCATCCTGTAGCTGTCGGCGCTGGTGACAGAATTTTTCTGGAACGGGGCGTCCGCTTAGCTCTGAGAGGGTTTGTAGAAAGCTATCTACGGCCCCCAAACCGGTCAGGCTGTCAAACAGTCTAAACTCGGTACCAAATCGCTGTTGTAAAATCTCAGCTGCCAGCTTCATACTGTGGCCCACCGCTAGGGTAAAGACCGAGTAGTCCAGCGACTTGAGCTGGCTAAGGGTGGTGCCACCGCTGGTAAGCCCCGTGTAGCCATCGGACAGATGACCATCCAGGGATGTGGAAAGATCCGGCACCAGCACCGGGTTGAGACCAAAGGCTGTCACCATGTCTTTTAATGCCTGCACATCTCCTGGAGCCAGGGAGGAACCAGCCAGGACCGTTACCTGGGAGGGCAGCCCCGGCGTGGCATAGGGATAGCATGACGCACTGGGCTGCCCCCCCTGACCTGGAACATCGCGCACCAGCGCCTCGACGGCGGCGGCATAGCCATCCTGCAGCGCTCCCTTGAAGTCAGGCGTTGAAGCAAAGGCAATGGGCAGGGAGGCCAGCTGGGGGTTGCGCTGACGCAGATCTTTTAAGATTCCCTGCATATCATCCCCCCGGGTTTCGGTAAGACCGGTGGTACACAACCCAATAATCTCTGGGTTAGATTTCTCTAAGAGGGTGAGGATGGCTTTTTCTATATTTTCTTCACCCCCTAAAATGGTAGTTACCTCCGTCATGGCGGTGGTTGCCAGGGGAACCGCCTCCCTAAAATGGCGCACCAGCATGACTTTTGCAAAGGCGGTACAGCCCTGGGAGCCATGGAACAGCGGCATCATCCCCTTGACACCTAAGTAGGCGAGGGCCGCACCCAGGGGCTGACTCTGTTTGAGCGGATTGACCGCGACAGATTTTCTACGGAAGAATACTTTAGTGGCGGCCATGGGAGAGACAGGCAGCGGTGGCAGTGGACAGGAGAGCGTTTCATCATCGTCCATCCGAGACTCACTCCCTGCTAGTTCCCAGGGTGCCTCGCGTCGAACCTGTTCCCAAATCGGACTGTGCAGGGCTTCGTCTAGTTCTTTAGCCATCTCAATCATGCCCAGGTAGCCCGCATAGGGATGGTGTCGTTCCTGGTTAATATCGAGAAAGGGAACCCTGGCCTTGAGCGCCGTGTACTGGTTACGCCCGCCTGCTATCAGCATGTCGGCATTGGTCTTAGCAATTACCTTTAGCAGTTCCTGGGCATTACCCTTTTGCATCATGATGCCGTCTTTACCCAGAAGAGTTTTGATGCGGGCCTTGTCTTCTTCAGTACTCTTTTTAGTACTGGTGGCCACAACATCAATGCCCAGATCCTTAGCCGCCGAGATAATCGACCAGCTTTTGACACCGCCTGTGTAGAGCACAACCCGCTTCCCCTTAAGCCGCTGACGGTAGGGGGCAAGGGCCTCGTCTAGCTTGCGAGTTTCGGTTTGGATTAGGGCCTCCACGCGGGCCTGCAGGTCGGCGTCCCCCAGATGAGCCGCCACATCCCGCAGCAGTCGGTTCATGTCCTCGACGCCATAGATGGATTCTTCGATATAGGGAATGCCGTAGCGCTCCTCCATCTTGTGGGCCATGTTGATCAGGGCCTTGGAGCAGATCATGACATTGAGCTTGGCCCGATGGGCACAGGCCACGTCGTGGTAGCGAGCGTCACCGGTAATTTTGGCCAGTACGCGAATCCCCAGTTTCTCCAACAGTGGCAGCATCCCCCACATCTCTCCGGCAATGTTGTATTCGCCAATAAGATTAATGTCGTAGGGGGTGGTGTAGTCAGGCTCTCGGGTGCCGACAACATGCTCCAGCAGAGCTTCGCCACCGATGCGGTTGCCCAGATTTTTACTCCCGACAAAACCAGGAGAGCTGACGGGGATAACGGGGATGTCAAATTTTTCACTGGCGGTCTGGCAGACGGCCTCTATATCGTCACCAATCAGCGCAGTGACACAGGTGAGATAAACAAAAACAGCCGCCGGACTGTAGCGCTCCTTGACATCGTGAATCGCCTTATACAGCTTTTTTTCACCGCCAAAAATGATATCGTTTTCACTCAGGTCGGTGGTAAACCCCATCTTATAGATCATCGGCCCCGACGACAGACTGCCGCGACTGCCCCAGGAGTTACCTGAGCAGGCAATGGGGCCATGGACCAAATGAGCCACATCGGTGATCGGCACCAGGGCAATGCTGGCCCCGTCAAACGCGCATCCTCCCTGGGCAGCACCGGGCTGGGCCTGTTGCTGACAGGCTTTTTTCTTGGCACCTTCTTTTTTATGGTTGTGCTCACAACCCGGCTGGGTGAGGAGTTCGTTGATTTTGCCAGAGGTGATTTTCATGGCGATCAGGGAGTAGAGGGGCGAAAGCCGAAAAGGGCATGAAACAAGTTTGGATTAACTGAGATTAATCAACAAATGTATTGGGTAATATCTTCTCCAAAGACATCTGATAGATAGGAAAGGGCTCGAAGTCGCAGGTTGACCAGTTCGTTATAAACCGGGTTAAGCTTACATAGGGCCGGGATATGCAGCCCATAGCCAAATAACGAAATGTCTCGCTCAAAAGGACAACGACAGGGAATCACCTGGCAAATGAGATGGGCTAGTCGATGATTTCTCACTTGGATATCATCAATTTTGCGGCGCAGGGGCTGAAAAATATCAAAGCTGGGAAAACGCCGCTTAGGCAGATTAATGGGACAGGACGGAAAAGACGTTTCGGAGGATAGAGTAGCCATTAGCTGTTACCAATCGGGTTGTTCAATCAGGGGGGGACGATCTTCCGCTAGGTCTAACTCTTTTTTGAGACAGCCCACTACATAGTTGGTTTCGAGGAAATGCACGGAATAAATATAGGCTCGCTGCAGGTAGGTACCAATACCGACGATGTAGCCAATGTCGCCTTTTTTAGCGAGGTGAAACCCGATGTCTTTACCGGGAAAAGTACCGTCATTGCGAATCAGCTTGCGGACTTGAACGCGATCCCCCATGTCAAAGGCGGGAGCAGAATCGATTTCAATTTCTTCGCTAAGTTTCATGGGAAATAGGGGATAAGGATTTTATAAGATCCAAAAATTAATGCTGGAGAGACGTTGCCTGCAACGTCTATACGTCGAATAGTGGAGCCTAGTCAATTTTATTTCCTAAGTTTCATGGAAAAAGAGAAAGCGTGAGGAACGAGAAAAGAACCAAGGAGAAGGAAGAGGGGAGTGGGCTCGCTAGCTGTCCCCTCTTTGGGTCTACCGGATAAGATCAAAGGAGATATCCGTCTTGGCAGGTACGTTGGTTTTGTGGTCCAGGTCATCCAGGACGGTGTTGATAATCCAGTTGAACTGGTTGATGGCACCCTGGTAGCCAAGGGTGGCGTAGCGGTGCATGTGGTGGCGATCAAAGATGGGATAGCCGATGCGCACTAGCGGAGTGCCGGTGTCGCGCCAGAGGTACTTGCCGTAGGAGTTGCCAATTAGCAGGTCTACGGGCTCAGTGAACATGAGCGATCGCAAGTGCCACAGATCCTTCTTACCCCATATAGTGGCCTCCTGGCCGTAGGGGCTGTTGGTCAGCACTTCCCGCAGTTCTGCCTCAAAATCTTTGTTGGAGTTGGTGACTACGATATGCTTTGGCTCAGCCCCCATTTCCAACAGAAACTGGGTGATACCAAACACATGGTCCGGATCGCCGTAGAGGGCAACTCGCTTGCCGTGAATCCACGCTTGGGAGTCCGTTAAGGCATCCACGGCGCGACCCCGCTCCTGCTGCAGTTCCAGGGGAATGGCCTTGCCCGTAATGGCCGAGAGCGCCATCAGGAATTCATCGGTACCCTTGATGCCGAAGGGACGG
>JBCCAQ010000370.1:0-3465 GCA_039814735.1 Cyanobacteria bacterium P01_A01_bin.15 | reverse complement strand
CATTTTGCCCCGGTCTGCCGGGCTGACCTTTTTACCCGATACGGCCATTCCCTACGTGGAGGCCATTTTCTTTCGGGGCACTCCCTTTCTCGGAACCGTGTCCTACAACGCCCAGGCCCAGCAAATTTCCCCCGACAAAAGTCGGTTTGCCTACGGTGCCCTTTATGCCGACCCCTTGCCCGTCGGCGGCAGCGGCATACCGCCCACGCTGCTCATGCAGGATATGTTTCGTCATCTGCCGGACTATTTAGAGGCGTACTATCTGAAAAGTGAGCGGCAGCTGGGCGACGTGCGGGTTAAAATTTGCGCCAGTTTTCAGCGCTCCATGTTTTGTGTGACCAACGCGACCCTCCTGGGGCTGCTACCCCATGCCTTCGACACCACCGAACCGACAGAAATCAAAGCCAATCGCGAATTTCTGCTGAGCTGGATGGATCGCCTGGCGTCTTCCCAACTAGAGCATGTACAAACCTCCTAGGGACCGACGTCAGGAGCTGCCCCAGCATGTCCTGATATCAGAACCTTTCTTGAGAGTTTCTTAGCGCTGACGCAAGTTACGACGATCGGCGTTAGGCTCAGGGTATTAGCTCACTATCTATCTATGTCTTTGATGGTATCGTCGCCACCCGCAGCAGATATGGTTTCTGAGCCCCTGGCCGTCGCTGTGCTCAATGTGGATGGGATGATGTGTGCGGGCTGTGTACAGGCGGTCGAAACCCAGCTACGTCAGTGCGACGGTGTGGAAGTAGCCACCGTAAATTTGGTCACCAAAGCAGCGGCGGTGCAGTATCAGGCTGGGCGCGTTGAGCCATCGGAGCTGGCCCATGTGCTCACAGAAGCCGGGTTTCCTAGCCGGCTACGTCAAGATGAGACCGCGGCTACTTGGGCCGAGCAGCAGGAGGCCGGTCAGCGGGGGCTAGGCTGGCGGGTTGCGATCGCGCTGACCCTGCTTACCCTATCCACCCTGGGCCATCTTCAACACCTGGATGGGCTAAGTAGTCTGACCGTACCGGTTCTCGGCACCCTTTGGTTTCATTTTGCCCTGGCCACCCTTACCCTGATTGGCCCTGCCCAAGAGATTTTACAAGACGGTTGGAAGGGTGCCCGGCGGGCTCGTCCCAACATGAATACCCTGGTCAGCATCGGAGCGCTCAGTGCCTACCTGGCCAGCGTTGTCGCCCTGGTCATGCCCCAGCTGGGCTGGGAGTGCTTTTTTGACGAACCCGTCATGCTGCTCAGCTTTATTTTGCTGGGTCGTACCCTAGAAGAGCGAGCCCGTTTTCGCGCCACCGAGGCCCTGCGCAGTCTGATGGCGTTGCAACCCAGCATGGCCCGCTTGGTCACCGGGCAAGCAGCTGGTCAAACCATCGATGTTCCCATTTCCCAGGTCCAGGTAGGCGATGTGTTACAGGTTCTATCTGGAGACAAAGTGCCCGTCGATGGCCAGATTGAAACGGGGCAAACCACCCTCAACGAAGCCATTGTCACCGGAGAAGCTCTAACCGTTGAAAAGCAACCAGGCGATCGGGTCATCGGCGGCACCCTAAACCAGTCAGGGACGATCACCATCAAAGTCAACCGTACCGGGGCTGATAGCACCCTGGCCCAAATGATTGCCCTGGTGGAAACCGCCCAAACCCGCAAAGCGCCGATCCAGGGGCTAGCCGATACCCTATCGGGCTACTTTACCTACGGTATTCTCACCCTGGCGCTGCTCACATTTGTGTTTTGGTACGGTGCCGGGGTGTCGCTCTGGCCCGAGGCCACCCAGGCCGCGATTAGCCCGCACCATGCCCATCAGGCCCACCAGGCATTAGAAACCTCTCGGCTGCTGATTAGCCTTAAGTTAGCCATTGCCGTCGTGGTGGTGGCCTGTCCCTGTGCCCTGGGGCTGGCCACTCCCATGGCGATTTTAGTGGGCTCGGGCATTGGGGCGCAGCGGGGCCTGTTGGTGCGCGGTGGCGATGTCCTGGAAACGGCCCACCGGCTAGACACCGTAGTCTTTGATAAAACCGGTACGCTAACCACCGGCCAGCCCCAGGTTGTCGACTGTCTGAGCTACGCTGCCATGGACCCAGGCGATATCATTGGTCTGGCCGCCAGCGTTGAGCAGGACAGTCGCCATCCGCTAGCAGCCGCCATTCTTACCGAAGCTCTGCAGCGGCAGCTCACCCTAAAAGATGTGACCGATAGCACCACCGTTCCCGGTTTGGGCGTAGTCGCACAGCTAGGGGACCACACCATTCACCTTGGTAGCGATACCTGGCTGGCCCAGGCCAATATTGTCACTGATATCGCTGCTGCCGCCGCTGGCAGGCTGAGCGCCCAGGGGCAAACCCTCGTCTACGTGGCCCTAGACCATCAGCTGGTGGGGCTGCTCGCCATTGCCGATCGCCCCCGCGAGGAAGCCCTATCCGTTATCAGGCAGCTCAGGGACAAAAATCTACAGGTACAGCTCCTCAGCGGCGATCGACCGGAAGTGGCCCGCCATCTCGCCCGTGAGTTAGGAATTATCGTTTCGGCAGGCGGCATGACCCCCGCCGATAAAGTCCGAGATATTGAGAAATTACAGCAGGCCGGTCACTGTGTTGGATTTATCGGCGACGGCATCAACGATGCCCCAGCCTTGGCCCAGGCCGATATCGGTATAGCAATGCACTCAGGCACCGGTATTGCCATGGAAACAGCCGATATTGTCCTCATGCGCGATGACCTGAACGATGTGGTGGCCGCCCTAGAACTGAGCCGCAGCACCTTTAATAAAATTCGTCAGAACCTGGCCTGGGCCTTTAGCTATAACCTGGTGTGCATTCCCCTAGCCGCCGGTGTGCTATTACCCCAGTTTGGTATTGTCTTGAGCCCTGGGTTTGCAGGGGGCTTTATGGCCTTTAGCTCCATCGGTGTAGTACTCAATTCGCTGCTGCTGCGCTGGCAAATGAGCAACTGGTCCGTAGGATAAATTGCCCAGGGGAGGCTACCAAAAGTCAGTCACCCAGTACCCTAGCTCCCGCAGCATCTGTCGCAGCATCGGCATACTTAAGCCAATGACGTTGGTATGGCAGCCCTCTACTTTCTCCACAAAAAATCCGCCTCTGCCGTCGATGGTAAAGGCTCCAGCACAGTCCATCGGTTCACCCGTGGCCACATAGTCTTCAATTTCGCGATCGCTCACCTGGGCAAAATATACCCGCGTTATCTGAGCGCGCGTCAGTGTCTTAATCGCTTGGGGGGCAATCAGCGTATGCCCCGTCAATATTTCACATACCCCTCCCCGCATCTGGCACAAGCGTTGCACAGCGGCCTCCGGTGTCTCCGGTTTGCCATAGATGACGCCATTAAATGCCATCACCGAGTCACAACCCAAAACGATCGCATTGGGAAATAAAGGGGCAACCGTCTCGGCCTTGCCTAGGGATAGCGCCTTTACTATGGCCTCTGGGTCACTAAGCGTAATCTGATCTTCGT
>JBCCAQ010000192.1:0-10842 GCA_039814735.1 Cyanobacteria bacterium P01_A01_bin.15 | reverse complement strand
CCTGGGCAAAGTTAATCAAGCTGCCGTACTCTGTCGCTTCTCGCTCTAGATAGTTGAGTAGAGCAGAAATTTGCTGGGGACGCGCAATAAATTCTTCATTGGCCACCACGTCAGCTGACTGTCCCACCAGCAGCGCGTTAATTTGCTCAGCGTTGCTACCGGGGTGTTCTACGTTGATGACTAAAAAGCCATGGGAGGCCAGATGCTGCCCTAAATAGGTATAGGATGTCCGATCGTTCCCTAACCCATGGGAAATGATCACCGTGGGACGATTTCGCTGGCGCTGTCCCTGCAGCGTCGGCATATAGATATCAGCTGGAATGGGAGCCTGGTTAGACAGTGTCTGCCGAACGACCTGGTAGCGACCAGGCTGGCGCGCCTGATTTGCAAGAACACTCAAACGGGCCTGCTGCCTAGGGGAAAGCTCGCCAATAGGAGCCCCCAACCGCTCTAGCAAATCAATAGATGCCTCCGTTTCGTAGATCGCCCGGTTGATCTCACGCAGCAGCGCCAGCCCCTGATCCAGCTCAAGGCGCATGGCTGGAGTCGGAAACTTGCGCACAGCATTCAACAGGGTCAGCCCCTCTTCTTCATCGGCAACGGCCACTAATATGGCCCCCCGCAGTGCCCGCAGGTCGCTACGGCGTCCCTCCGTACGAATAAAGTCAGCAGCAATATTAAGGAGGTACTCCCCCTGTTTTGTATAAAAAAATCGATCCAGCAACACCACATCAACGTCAATGGTGTCGATATCCTGATCTAGGCGCCAGGTAAGGGCTCGCCTAAGCTCATTAATGTCGTAGTCATCGGGTAGAAACTGCACATAGTAGGCGAGCTCTTCACTGAGCACCCCATCTTCAGCCAGCTGCTCCAAATCAGCCAGTTCAATGGAGCGCTCCAGCGGACCAAACGCAAATGTAATTCGTTCGGCGGCCTCGCCAGGTAGGGCCGTTGCAAAGACTGCCCCCAGACCCAACACTATACGTTGCCAGTACTTCACCGCAGCCGATAAGCACACTCGTTTCATAGATAATCTGATATTCGCAGCCGGGAAACGCCTAGAAAACGTAATTTAGGAAGATGCCGCTGTTTGTAGCAACACTAGCAACTCGTCTTCACTGAGACATGGGATACCCAGCTTTTCAGCCCTAGCTAGCTTTGATCCGGCATCTATACCGACCACAACATAGCTTGTTTTTGAACTAACTGACCCGGTCACTTTACCGCCAATTTCCTCAATTTTGGTTTTGGCCTCACGTCGGCTCAGTGTAGGCAATGTGCCCGTAAGCACAAAGGTTTTGCCAGCCATGGGAAGAACGTCCGGTGCCGGATCTGGAGGTGTGCCAGCCAGCTGCATTCCCACCTCCTTTAGACGCTCGATCAGTCGCTGATTGGCCACGGCTTGAAACCACTCATGCACCGAGTAGGCAATTTCTGGTCCGATACCATAGACGGCTTCAATGGCTTTAGGGTCCGCTGCCGCTAATCGCTCCACCGTATAAAATTCCCGAGTTAGCAGCTGGGCATTGACGGCCCCTACGTGACGAATTCCTAAACCAAACAGCACCCTAGGCCAGGGCTGAGATTTAGAAGCTTGAATGGCATCTATCAGCTTCTGAGCCAGCTGTTGACCCATGCGCTCTAGGGGCAACAGGTCTTCTACGGTAAGACTATACAGATCGGCCACGGAGCTGACCAGCTGCTGGTCTAGGAGCTGCTGCACCCATTTTTCACCCAACCCAGCAATGTCTAATGCCTGGCGGCTGGTCCAGTGAATTAGATCACCCCGCACAATCGCTGGACAAGATGGGTTGATGCAGCGGGTCACGGCTTCACCAGCTGGCCTGACGAGCAGATGATTACACTCAGGACAGTGGGTGGGTAAACGACAGGGTTCGGACTCCGCCGGACGCAAATCTAACAGCACCCGAACTATCTCGGGAATAATCTCACCGGCCTTGCGGACGATCACCGTATCGCCTTTGTGGAGGTTGAGATCAGCAAGGCGATCCGCGTTGTGTAAGGTGGCTCGGGCAACGGTGGTACCGGCTAGCTGGACTGGAGCGAGTTCGGCCACAGGGGTGACGGCTCCCGTGCGGCCTATTTGTACTGTCATATCGTGCAAAACCGTAGGCGCTTCCTCGGCTGGGTATTTGAGGGCAATGGCCCAGCGGGGAAATTTTTGAGTAAATCCCAGACGCTCCTGCAGGGCCAGGTCATTGAGTTTGACCACAACACCATCGGTGAGATAAGGCAGCGCGGTTCGAGCCTGCTCCCAATGCTGATAAAACTGGGCAACCGCCGCCGTGGTAGGACATAGTTTGTGATTGGGGTTGACCTTAAAACCCAGGGTTTGCAACGTCCCTAGTGCGTCTGTCTGGGTTCGGGGTAGCGGTAGCCCGCCTTCGCCCTCGGGCAGCAGCAGCGTGTAGGCAAAAAAATCGAGGCGACGCTGGGCCACGACCTGGGAGTCGAGCTGCCGCAGGGTGCCTGCTGCGGCATTGCGAGGATTGGCAAAGGGAGCTTCATCGTTTGCCTGACGGTCTGAATTGATCTGCTCAAATATGTCATTGGGGATAAATGCCTCACCCCGCACCTCTACTACAGGCGGCGGACTGTCGATTTGCAGCCGGAGGGGAATAGAGCGAATGGTACGAACGTTTTGGGTGATGTCTTCACCGCTGATGCCATCACCCCGGGTCACCCCCCGGGTGAGCAGCCCGTTTTCATAGGTGAGGGCCAGGGCATTACCATCGATTTTGAGTTCCGCTACGACGGGGGCCGTATCAATGTCCGGCGTTTGTCTCTGCCAGCGAGCTTCCCACTGGCGATATTCATCAAGGTCAAAGGCGTTCTCTAGGCTGTAGAGCGGAATATTGTGTTCTAGGGCCGTAAACTGGCTGGCTGGCCGTTCGCCCACGCGCTGGGTGGGGCTATCGAGGGTAATTAGCTCGGGGTATTGGGTCTCTAAGTCCTGCAGTTCGCGGTAGAACCGATCGTAGACCTGATCGGGCAGATCGGGGGCATCAAGCACGTAGTAGGCGTAGCTGGCTTTTTGGAGCTGCGATCGCAGCTCCCCTGCCCGCTGTCGCACATTGTCTGGGACCTGTGTTGTCATACCGCCAGTCGTAAGCCCACCCTAAACATAGCCATGGCATCCATGGGCGTAGTTTATCAGCGCCCTTTAGAAAGAGAGATTAAAAGTCCCTAAAGCTGTGATGCTAGGGTGGTTTTAACTGTCGTTGTGGTTTAGATATCGTTTTTGTCATCCCTATTGCCTCGGTTAGATCATCGTGTTTGGATTCTAGCTGGGGGGCGTTTGTTATCTCAGCTAGGGATTGGGTTTACCCTGTTCTACGCACCGCTTTTTTTCACCGATACCGTGGGACTCTCGGCCACGGCCATTGGGTTGGGGCTGGGCAGCCAGTCCCTGTCAGGGATGATCGGTCGGTTTGCCGGGGGCTCCATGGCCGATTCGCCCCGCTGGGGTAGACGGCGAACGCTGCTACTATCCGCTGCCATTTCAGCTGTAGCCGATGGCTGTTTTGTTGTCACCCAAGGCTTTAGCGGCTTTGTTTTTGCCAATCTACTGATGGGTCTGGGCGTAGGACTCTATTGGCCTGCCACTGAAGCGGTGGTCGCAGACCTCACCACCGACAAAAACCGTAACGAGGCCTTTGCCATTGTGCGTCTGGCTGACAGTCTGGGCCTAAGTGCCGGGGTGGTGGTAGGCGGCGCTGTGATTGCCGTTTTTCAAGCCTACCGATTGCTTTTTGCCCTAGACGGCGTTACGTTCCTAGCGTTTTATGCCGTGGTGGCAGTGGCCATTGCGGAGACCCTAAACACAACCGAACGCTCCTCGGACAGCTTTTGGCAGGGCTGGCGGGTGGCGCTTTGCGATCGCACCCTACAAACCTATGTAGTTGTTAACAGCCTTTTTACCCTTTACCTCTCCCAGTCCCAAAGCACCCTGCCCCTATATCTAAATCGCTTTACCGGCCTTGACAACCATGCGGCAGTGGGGGGCATTTTCACCTGGGCCATTGTCCTGACAGCCCTTTGCCAGCTCCCCATGGCCCGCTGGTTGAACCGATTTAGCCAGCCCTACGCGCTGATGATGGCCTCTGGCTTTTGGGCCTTACATTTTTTAAGCGTCTGGCTGGTCGGCCAGCAAGTTATCAGTCCCACCCTGTTTGTTCTCACCGGGCTAACCACCATGGCTCTGGGAACTGTGGCCTACACACCGATTGCTTCCTCCCTGGTAGTGGGGCTGGCTCCCCCCGCATTGAGGGGTGTATATCTATCGGTCAACTCCATGTGCTGGGCCATTGGCTATCTGATCGGCCCGCCCCTAGGCGGCTGGGCTTTAGACCGCGACCTCGCGCATCAGTTTTGGCTGCTGCTCATGGTGAGCACCCTAGGCGGTAGTCTTGTTTTACGCATTCTTCAGACACAGCTACAGGCAAGACAGAACGGCTAAACCTGCGGCTTAGAAAACAAAATTTACAGACCATAACATACGGATGGAGAGACGTTGCATGCAACGTCTCTCCATCCCCTAAATCACGTCTGGGAAAATGCTAGGGGAAAACATTTCCCACAGAGCATCTTGATACGGCGCGTAGTGTTCTACCTGTTCTTTTTTTACATACCAGTTAAATTCCCGACCCAACAGATGGAGCATCTGCCTAACCAGCTCCCAATTGACCTTTAGGGTGGGATAGAGCATGACACACAGGGGAAACAGCTCTTGCTGAATCGGTGCCAAACTTTGCTCTAGCACACAGGTCCACAGGTAGATCTGAAACATTTCCGTATCGCGAATGCTAGACACACGCACAATGTCGCTGTCTAGACGGTCGGTGTAGCAGCGATAGTTGGGATAGAGCTGATGCACGCGATTGACAACGTTGTTGGCAATCGTGGTGCTGTGGGGCAACAGCGTTTGGATAACCTTAAGACGCTCATCCCCGTAGGTGTAACCTGCAGCCGCCTCATAGGCTCGCTGTAGGGGCATATACAGGTGGTCGTCAATCACCTTAAAGTAAGCAGCCAGAAGCGTTCGCTCAGCCTCGGGACCACAGTCCAGCAGCATTTGCCCACAGTGGTGAAACTGCATACTAACAAAGCCAATCAGCCTGGGGTCTGCAGACGTGTAGCGCTTACGAATGGCCCCCAAATCCGCTGAAATCTTAACTGATAAACGTTGGGGCGAGACTTGATTGGCGTAAGCCGTCAACGCCTTTTCATAAATCTCATGGACATCCTTAGCAACGCTCCATGGGTCGATCAATCTAGCGTTGATTCGGTGTCTTCTAACCTCATAGGCCAAAAGCGACTCTGTTTTATTCCAGGCTTTAGCACTGGCAAAGCGCAGTTCTGACATGAGTCGATCAACAATGTCCGCGCGGGTGGTAGACACATCCATGGCATCGGAGTTGTCCGCTAAAGCCCCTAGATACTTCTTGGCCCATAGCTCCGCTAGCTGAGCTGGGCTAGCCTGAACTGGCTGCCCGGCTAGCGCCTGCTCTTGATCAATTTGATACATCTGAAACCCTTAGGGAACACTCTGAAATGTCTGTAGATTGTGACGACCGCTAATGCCTGGAATTAACAGCCCAACGGTCACTGGGAAAAACAACTGTTCAAGCTATTTCACAAAGCGAAGAGTCGCCGAGGGACCCACAACAGGCCAAGGCCGCTAGGGCACGCTTATAAGATTAAATGCACTTCACTTAATATAATTAAACAAACCATATCTTGGGAATGTCATTTATTAAATCCAATAGAGTTTCTTAGTAAAGAGCCATCCTCAGGGCAGGCTTTTATGCATTCCTTAGAAATTCATGTCTCTTTTCGTTACTTTTCCTTTGATGACTGGTTGTATAGACGTATGCACACTAAGCGATGTTTCAGTTTTGTTACATCTCGGAGCCCACAACAAAATAGCTGAAACCTGCGTGATAGCATACGGACCATAGCTTTTAATCAATTTGGAGAAACACCTTGGCACTTCGGGTTGCAGTTGTTGGAGGCGGTCCAGCAGGTTCTTCTGCTGCTGAGACATTAGTAAAAGCAGGTATTGAAACATACTTATTTGAGCGCAAATTAGACAATGCTAAGCCCTGCGGTGGAGCCATCCCCCTCTGCATGGTGGATGAGTTTGACTTGCCCCCTGAGATCATCGATCGCCGCGTGCGCAAGATGAAGATGATCTCCCCCTCAAATATTGAGGTAAATATTGGTAGCACCCTCAAGGACGATGAGTACATCGGCATGTGTCGCCGTGAGGTTTTAGATGGATTTCTCCGGGAACGGGCAGAAAAGCTTGGGACAAAGGTGATCAACGGCACCGTACACAAGCTAGAAATCCCCTCCAACGATAGGGATCCCTACACGCTGCACTACGCGGATCATGCCAACGGCACCCTGCAGGGTGATGCCAAAACCCTACAGGTGGACATGGTTATTGGTGCTGATGGTGCCAACTCTCGGGTAGCTCGGGCGATTGATGCGGGTGACTATAACTATGCGATCGCATTTCAAGAACGCATTCGCCTGCCCGAAGACAAAATGGGCTACTACGAAGAGCTGGCAGAAATGTACGTCGGCGACGACGTTTCCCCTGACTTCTATGCGTGGGTATTTCCCAAATACGACCACGTGGCCGTGGGAACTGGCACTATGCGAGTCAACCAGGCCAAAATTAAACAGCTACAAAAGGGTATCCGCAAGCGTGCCGCCAAACGCCTTGAGGGTGGCGAGATCATCAAAGTAGAAGCCCACCCCATTCCCGAGCACCCCAGACCTCGGCGTGTGGCTGGCCGGGTCGCCCTGGTGGGTGATGCCGCAGGCACCGTCACCAAATCATCCGGTGAAGGTATTTACTTTGCAGCCAAGTCCGGTCGCATGTGTGCTGAGACCATCGTTGAACTGTCCAACAGCGGCGAGCGGGCCCTCACTGAAGATGAGCTCAAACTCTACATTAAGCGTTGGGATAAGCAATACGGCATTACCTACCTTGTATTAGATATTCTGCAGCGGGTATTCTACCGCTCAGATGCGACCCGTGAAGCCTTTGTTGAGATGTGCGCCGACATGGACGTACAAAAGCTCACGTTCGACAGCTATCTATACAAGACCGTCGTTCCGGCTAATCCCATTACCCAAATGAAGATTACGGCCAAAACTATCGGTAGTCTGATTCGCGGCAATGCCCTGGCACCAGCTGAGTATCTTCCAGTTGAAGCCATCACTAAATAGAACCCTACAGGGGCGCTAATACACAAAAGCAGCGGTGGAGATAAATCCTACCGCTGCTTTTTTTAATTGATTAGAAAATGATTAGCGGCCCTAGCTAGCTACGCGATTAGAAAAACCCTGATCGTCATTGGGCAGCTCCAGACAGTAGCCCGCACCGTATACGGTCTTAATAAATTTGGGATGGCGCGGATCCGGCTCTAGCTTGGTACGCAGATGGCGAATGTGTACACGGATGGTTTCAATGTCATCGTTTGGATCGTAACCCCAAACTTCCTTCAAAATTTCACTGGGGGCCACCGTTTGGCCATGGCGCTGCAACAGACAGTGAAGTAGCTCAAACTCTAAGTGCGTCAGCTTGACAGTACGTTCAAACCAGATAGCCTCAAAACGCTCAGGCACCAGTGTTAAAGGGCCATAGCTCAAAATTTCACTATGCTTTGCAGCCTGAGGAATACGATCCGTACGCCGCAGTAACGCCCTAACCCGAGCCAGCATTTCTTCCAGCTCAAAAGGTTTGGTCAGATAGTCGTCAGCACCAGCGTTAAAACCGTCAACTTTGTCTTGAGTTTGCCCCAGGGCCGTGAGCATCAGCACCGGAATATCGGCTGTCCGTTCATCACGGCGAACACGCTGGCAAACGGTCAGACCGTCCACCTTGGGCAGCATCAGATCAAGCATGATCAAGTCGGGCAGGAGCTGGACGGCTAGCGCTTGTCCCTTGATACCATCCTCAGCTTGGCTGACGTCATATCCAGCCATTTCTAAGTTAACTGCCACCAGTTCGGAAATAGCAGGATCATCATCGACGACGAGTATACGAGGCATCTTAAAGATAGAGATTTGCTATGTGGAATCGAAGAACCCACACCTAAGCAGGCTTCCTCGCTCGCTCCCCTCAAAACAAAAATTTAAAACGGGAGACAAATATTATCCCAAATATATACTATCGCTACAATTAATGACGGAAATGACACTTTAATATTTAGTTTATACTTTTGAATGGATTGACAGCAGCAAAGTGCTCAGCACAGCTGGTTGCTCAGC
The DNA here is from genome assembly GCA_039814735.1 of Cyanobacteria bacterium P01_A01_bin.15. GTDB lineage: Bacteria > Cyanobacteriota > Cyanobacteriia > Phormidesmidales > Phormidesmidaceae > Leptothoe. Next base: position 2,535 of record JBCCAQ010000192.1, on the reverse strand, counting down.
TCCGTTTAGGATAAGCAGCATGGAGAGCGCTTATCCAGGCCATCGCCAGCAAGCGCAGCCAATACTTCTGATTTTTCAACTCCCCAGGTAGGATTCGAACCTACGACCAATCGATTAACAGTCGACCGCTCTACCACTGAGCTACTGAGGATTGCGTAGCTTTCTTAATATATGTAATTGTATAGCACTTAGGCAAGAGGGTCGTTGATTTTTCCTGTAGACCTCCTTCCCCTTGGGAGGTCTACGTCCCCTGGACTCTAGAGAATTGAAAGGAGAAACTGATTAAGCCACATCAGGCTAATCCATCAAATTTAAGCGGAGCTTTGCTAACTTTGCCTGGGTTTCCGGGTTGAGCGACTTGGATAAAAATCTCTGTTTAGAGCGTTTTTGAGGCTTTTGACGATGCTTTACCTTTTGTACTGAAAGGTTTACATCAGAGCCTAACTGAGTAGCTGACATCCATTCGGCACCGTAGCCCACTACGGTCAGACGCTGGGTACGGTCAGAAGTGGCTACAATCAGCCGTTTTTCAAATTTACGAATATCGTTGCGAAACTTGGCACAGGATATTTCTATATAGCTATCGGCAGTTTGGCCAAAGCTAGTGTAATGAATTGAAAGATGCTGGGTAAATTTCTCACTACGGTGGGTTTGGGGCTGACCGTAGGCGTCAAAGACAAGTAGGGTTTCAAATCCTTTGTAAGCACTGTAGTTAGCTAGGGTCTCAGCCAGCTGGCTGCGGGCAATATCTAACCCCTGGGTGTCGCGCAGCTGGATCAGCTCTGGCCAGGCACCAATTACGTTATACCCATCGACCAATAAAATTGCCTGCGATAGAAGACCGGTCATTTCTGGGTGCCTGGGTAACGTTATGAGCTAACTTTATAATTTCTTTAGCTTAACGTTCGCTAGCTATGTAACAAGGTCTTCTAGATTTTTTATTCAGATTTTTTTATTCAGAGCAGCTGTATTTTCAAGACTAAAAGAGACGACAGGTGGGGAAAGGCGACGGTTCTAAAAACTAGAGCTAGGCAAGGTGAAGGTTTTGCAGGGCCTGCCTCACCTGGTGTGGCGCGCCGTCGGCAGCCACCCGACCCTGCTCGAGTAGGACAGCGCGATCGCAATAGTCAAGCTCCATCAGACGATGGGTCACCCACAGGGCCGTAATCCCTTGGCGTTTAACCAGGTCGCGTACCTGGGACACCAGCTCCAGCTGGCTATCGGGATCCAGCAGAGCGGTGGGTTCATCAAACAGCAATACCCGGCACTGCTGGGCCAGGGCTCCTGCGATCGCAACTCGCTGTTTTTGACCACCGCTCAGGGCATAAATAGGCCGCCGCCTCAGGTGGAGCAGATTGACCATAGTGAGGGCGTCGTCCACCCGCCGCCGCACCGCATCATAGGCCAAGTCTTCATCCACAAGGCCAAAGGCCACATCGGCCCCCACCGTTGGCATCACCAGCTGATGATCGGGATTTTGAAAGACAAATCCCACCGGTCTCTGCAGATGAATTTTGCCCTGGGGAGCATCCAATAACCCAGCTAGCAGTCTCAGCAACGTCGATTTACCGCTGCCGTTGGTACCCAGCAGCATACAAAACTCCCCCGCTGGCACCTGTAGTGAGCATCCCCTCAGCACCGAGGCCCCCGACGGCCAGCTAAAGTGCAAGTCGTCGATTGCGATCGCCCGCTCTATCATAAAAACCCGAACAGCTCCAATGTATTCACGGCAAAGTTCTCAGCCGCATCAATCATTCGCCATGGCAAAAAATCCGGCCGCCTGCCCCGAGGATGACGCTCCGCCAGATTTCTCATATATCTGTACGGCCGCCAGTTCGCTGACTAGCACCGACAGCTTTTTGCCTTCTTGCTGATCACAGGCCAGCTCAATAATGACGGGTTGGCCTGTTTTGAGAGCATTTAAAACCGTGGCGTAGGTTTCATTGGCATCCTCTACGGTCTTCTTTTGGACCGACATGGGTAGGGCCGTATGCTTTAGCGAAAGTTCAACTATATACATGTGAAAATTTTTTGTCTGAGAAGTCAGGTCTCTAGTATGTCAAAAATGGCCGATAAGTATGGTCTTTAAAAATCAAATGGGAGCTATCTAAAGAATCAGCTTTTCTAAAAACATTTCTTCTTGCAAAAGCGGCGGTGGAAGTTTAACGGGAATCAGCACTATAATGAGAACGATAGTAAAGATAAGTAAACTTCTGTTCACAAAGACGTTCGAAAACAACTAAGGCATTATTCCGCTCGCTGCGGCTTACATATTTTTTAATTTTTGTGCCATCGTTCGTTTGAGTTGACAGATCCCTCTTTACTTCCTAGCCGGGATTGATTCCTTTGTATTTAGGGTTGATTTCCTGGTATGTCCGATTTAGAAAAGAAACATAAGAGGATTTGAAATGACCATAGCAATGGGCCGTGCTGGAGCCAATCGGGGCGTCTTCGACGTCGTCGATGACTGGCTCAAGCGCGATAGATTTGTCTTCGTTGGCTGGTCCGGTTTGCTGCTGTTCCCCTGCGCCTTTT
>JBCCAQ010000243.1:0-8151 GCA_039814735.1 Cyanobacteria bacterium P01_A01_bin.15 | reverse complement strand
CGATAGCTCTCGGCAGCGGCCTCGTAATGGCCAATGGTAGCGAGTAGGTAGCTACGATAGTTCCAGGCTTGGTAGTGGCTGGGATAGCGATTGATAACGCGATCGCAGATATTGAGTTCCACCCGATAGCGATCGGCCTGCTCATGGGAGACATGATTGGCTCGAGCATTTGTAATCTCAATAACCTGACCACTAACCATAAGTATCTATGTATTTATACAGCGGAGGCACGCGAGGTAGTGCTAATGAACTATACAGATCTTTAATGAGCCAGCTCGGACATGGCATAGGCCCCGAACATGGCTATACTCGGGCAAACCTTGGCCATACAGTAGCCCGGTGCCTATCGTAGTCCATACCTCCCAAGATATATGTAGGTGTATATTGGCACACAGGTTCAGGGTCCCCACTTTGGTAGATTATGTACCCATGATGGCCGATGGAGACTGCTCACATCTCGAACATCCTATTCAAAAATCGCGGGAAACTTACGCTCCTAAGGCATTGGATAGATTGTCGCTGTTCTGACTTTGCCAACTCCTCTTCAATCGATATGCCTGATCACCTAGGGATATTTTTTTTCTAACAAATTACTGATTTGGGCGCGGACTTATACAACGTGTGGAAAACTCTGGGGAGTTGTGGAAAACCCTGTGGAAAACGTGTGGAAAATTTTGAAGATGAGCAAAAGCGCCCTGAAGTCCATAGCGATTTATAACAAAAATGCAAGCATGTCTGCACAGCTGAAACCGTTCAGAGTATTGACACTTGGATAGTTTTAGCCATTCTGATAGTTCTATCACATGCGGTCTAACATCAGCATAGACCGACTGATAAGTTATCCACAGGTCTTTACAATGAGGTAACCGACATCACGGCTTAACCTCCGTAAATCTGCCGAAATAATCCGCGCCGATTTTCGTCTCCTGCAACCAGCTGACGCATCAACCCATAGTGCCACCCATACAAAAAACTTTCACCATGGGCCGCAATATTTCGCAACCGACTGATTTGGTCTAGGCTAGCCGCTGATTGTTTGCCTTTTTGTTCAAAACAGACCGCCATGGGATGCTCCCACTGAGCAAAAAATTCGGTGAGCAGGGTGCGATCGCGACTGCTTAAACGTTTTTTTGCCTTGATAGTCCGATAAAGCTGTGCATCCGGTGCCTGCTGCTGCTGGGTTAAGGCATCCTTTTTAAAAGTACGCCACTGCTCCGCCAGCAGTGCGGGCATCATACCCAGGGTATATTTGCAGCTCGGACCTAGCTCAATGCCACCCAGTTCCGAAACCCCCTCCAGCCGAATAAAGTCATAGAGATCGGCAAAAAATGGCTGCATGACCTCCCGCTCGACGGCAAAACTAAGGCGAATCCCCGCCTCGGAATAGTCGGCAATATCAGGATCGGCTCCGTCCGACTGGAGCATATGGTAGTTCCGGTAAGCGGCACAAAAATCCTTTTGCGAATCGGCTCGCATACAAAACCAAACGCTGTCGCCCAATGCCTTGCGGACCTCCTGCTTAATCACCTGGGGATCGGGCGGTGGCACATGGGTCTGCGTCCGATCGGTTTGTAACTGCACGATGTGGGCTTCTTGGTTTGCGATCGCAGCTTTTTGCTGCTGCAGCTCAGTTTGCAGCTCTTGAAAAGCGGTTTGCTTGGCCGCTGACAGCTGGGTGATCTTATCCTCTAAAATCTGAATCTGCTGATTTAGCGTGGCGATCTGGCTGTCCTTGTCGTTTAGCAGCTGATCTTTTTCAGACAGTAGCTCATCTTTATGGATGAGTAAGCTAGTTTTTTGCTTAAGTTCCAGCGCATTTAACCCAGCCCGCAGCAAATTAAAATAGTAGGCATCCGAGAGATCCACCACCTCAGGATCCTCTCCAGGGACATACAATACTCCCCGCCGCTGGGCCAGCTGCACCACCAGCACCTGCCCTTCCGAGTTACGAACTTTGAGTTCCTGGGAGGCATTATCCTGCTCAATGGTGCTGACATAGCGACGCTTGCCATAGAAAAATTCGGCATGGACCGTCGTAGCATCCATATCCGCTAAACCGGGCTGGTGTGAGTCCGCCTCAAAGGATAGGCGCGGCTCTGCTACCCCTGGCTCTGCCACCGGACCATGGCCATTGACCGGTGGTAGCTCAGGGGCGCTCACCTTAGCCGGACGCGGAGTCCGTGTCTGGTGGGCCAGCTCCGATGGGGGCTCCAAGCCGGCCTCCGACCAGGGTGGGATCGACCCCACCGCCAGGTCCGGCTGAGCCAATTTCACCCCCACCAGTTCCAGCTCTACGGACCGTCGCCCCTGCCATTCGTTCAAACGAATTTTGTAGGCTATGTCCACCTGGTGGGGCAGCGGGTGGTATTCAGCCCAGCGCCAGGCCACCGCTTTAATGGAGGTTACCCGCTGGGTCTCTGGCTGGGTATGGGCCAGAGTAAGCTTGAGATGCTTGCGATCTTTCCCAATAATCTGCTGCTCCACCACATTCACCAGGGGTGTCCAAAAAACTGGCTCATCGTTTTGAATACCGCAGGGATGGAGGTGATCGATCTGCCCATAGAGGTCGAGGGTAATATCCGCCAGGTTGGCCTGGACATCAACGGTGACCAACGGCTTTAAGTACTCCGGCTGCAGACACTGACAGGCAAAATGGCTCAGCCGCGAGGTAACCTGACGCAGATTTTTAGCGGCAAACGTAAAGCCCCCCGCCGCCCGATGACCGCCGTATTTATCCAGCAGATCGTCACAGGCCTGGAGCGCTTCAAACACATTAAATTCAGGAATGCTGCGGGCCGAGCCGCGAACTTCCTTTTGCTCCTTATCCTCATAGGTGCCGATAAAAACCGGTACGCCATAGCGCTCTACCAAACGCGAAGCCACAATGCCAATCACCCCGTGGTGCCAGTCGGGCTGTACTACCACCAGCACCCGTTCTTTTTGCAAATCCAGCTTGCCCTGGGCCTGCTGCTGCTCACACCAGGCCACGGCCTGGGTTTCGATCACCTCGCACAGGCGCTGGCGCAGGGTGTTGGTTTCTTCGCATTGCATAGCCCGCTGCAGGGCAATCCCCACATCCTCGGTGGTGAGCATGTCAATTACAATCTGCGGATCGGCGATCCGACCCACCGCATTGATGCGAGGCCCCAGCCGAAACCCAATGGCCTCGGGTTTGAGCGCCTTTTTACTCTGGTCGAGTCCCGCCACCTCAATCAGCGCTTGAATCCCTGGAATCCGAGACTTGGGCAACAGCTGCAGCCCCCGCCGCACCCAGCGACGGTTGACCCCCACCAAAGGCGCGAGGTCGGCAATGGTCCCCAGGGTAAATAGCTCTAAGGAGGACGCCGTGAGATCCTGGGTGCGATTGAGGGCCTGGGCCAAACACACTGCCAAAATGTAAGCCACCCCCACACCAGCCACACCGTAATAGGGCGAGCTAGTCGGCAACAGCTTGGGGTTGAGAATAGCCTGGGCCGGGGGCAGCTGCTCTGGCAGATCGTGGTGGTCCGTAATAATGACGGTAAGCCCCAACTCCACCGCTTTAGCAATGGGCTCATAGGCGGCAATGCCGTTATCCACCGTGAGAATAACCGCCACCCCGTCGGCATGGAAATCTTCGACAATGCGGCTATTGATGCCGTAGCCCTCCTGCATCCGGCTGGGAATAGCATAATGGGCATCGGCCCCCAGGTGCCACAGCGCCCGCATCAGCAAGGCTGTGCTGGTCATGCCGTCGGCATCGTAGTCGCCACAGATGGCGATTTTTTGGCCCTGCTCAATGGCCGTCATTAGAATCAAAACACTCTGGGCCAGATCGGAAAACTCATCCAACGGCGACGGCAGCTGCTGGGTTTCTGGATCGAGGTACAGCCATGCCTGCTCAGGGGTGTGAATGCCTCGGTTGATCAGCACCTGGGCCAGCAGCGGTGATAGCTGGGTAACGGTGGCCATCCGCTGCGCCTGCTGCACCTGGGGCGGAAAAATTTGCCACCGCTGCTGAGGAATCCGGGCAGCGGTAGATTCTAATTTGGCATTGGAGTTGGCATTGGTCTCGATCACGCAGATCAGTTGACTTTTCTAAGATTGTGAGGCCATTTGACTTTGCAGACAGCTATGTTAATCCTAAGTAAGTCTTGAGAAAAACTTTGTACCGGTTTTTTAACCGTTTGGATGCCAAACCGCCTTTTTGAATTTGATTCAAAATAGCCGACGAGCAAGTTCCTTTAGGAATCGGACTATCTTTGGTAATCACTTTAAGGAGTTCACTCACATTCATTTCACGAGCATATCTATAGTTGATAACCGATTCACAACTTATAAATTTGGGTACACCAGATCCTGGCCGAAGAATACATGAAGTATCAGAGCTAGCTCGACGGCTTGTGGCATTGACAAACAAGTATCTATCTTCAGAGGTTTTTGATATGGCAATGTAAAGATGCTGCTTATTGGGAGGAGTGTCTATTAAAAAGGAATCGCCCAAATGAATGGTGATTTTAGCCATTCAAAACCATATCTAAGTAGTTTTCCCGCATAGTTTCTTGGCGAATTTCATCTATCTCTACAGCGTCCTTGCCCAAATGCTTCAAAATGTCCTGAGTCTCAATAGGAATGGAAGAGCCATGGGGAGCCCGCCACTCTGGCAAACCGTGAGTCCAGTCCACTACTCTAAAAGGATCTAAATGTCCAAACTCTTGATACACCTCTTGAAGAATCTCTTCTTCTTCTTCGCATAGCTCTCCATTCCCTGGATCTTGCAGAAGGAAAACACTTTTTTCTTTAGGAGAAGAAATATGCTTAGCCCAGAGTGAACACCCGTCATCAGCAAGTGCCTCTTGTTTGATTAGATCATAAACACCGCTGAGTACTGGGCCGTAGTCCATAGAGACATATGTATCCCCAGTAATTGGCTGCTCCATACGGTCCAATGCAATCCGATCGGCAATGTAGAGCATCTTCAGCAAGCCTATGTATTTCATAGGCTTACCGTGCAGTTTTAATAATACTGCTGCTGCCTCGACAGCTTTGTCAGGACAAAATTGAAAATCGATTGACATTGGGGTCCTTTTAATTTTTAGTACATTTTTACTCTATTATACCGACACGTAATTTCCGTGTCACGTGCAGCCGGTTTTAGATATCATCACTGGCCAACTATTCTCGCTGGTGTTGGTCGGGCTTTTTGGGTAGCACTATAAAGGCGGTAGGTATTGGCCTCGCGGGTTTCTACATCGTTTTCAGCAATCCGCTCCACGTAGTTGACTTTTACTTCTTCAAGAAAGTCATTGATCAACTCCTGTAGCTCGCTGAGGGTGTTGCCCTCCTGCACCTCATTCCGCAGGTGATGGCCAAAGCTCTCCACCAGTTTGCCCATGAGGGCAGCCCCCTTCTCGTCGGCGAGGGCCTGCTGCAGACAGCCGTAGAGGTTCTTGGAGACCTCCGCTGAGATTTGCTGGGTGATTTGTTCGGAGACATTGGTAAAGCCTGGCAAAATGCTAAGACCCTGGTAGGCAGGCGCTTGGGAGATAGCTCCTGTGGCGGTATGGCTCAAGACGGCGTCAAGTTCAGGCTTAATCTCGGGCAGCACCTTGTTGACAACGATGTGGGTAAGGCGTTCGGCAATGGTTTTTACCTCATCCACATCGTTGAGGTCGATGTAGTTTTCACTGCCGGAGGTGAGTTCAAAAAACCAGCGGCTCAGCTGCCCTTCTTTGATCATGTTTTGGGTCTGGTCAATGGCCCGGAGAAAGACGACCTCCGTCAGCTCGACCGCAAACTGGCTGATCAAAACGCGATTGAGACGACTGAGGATAGGGTCTAGATGGGATAGCTGGGCGCGATTGGACCGCACTACCACGGGTACTACCCGCAGCCAGCGCCAAAAGGGCAAAAACAATGGCACGTCATAAATACGCCACAGCATGGCATCAAACCAGGTGGTGTTGGCATGGCGACGGCTCAGAAAATAGGTGCGGACTAAAAATTCGCTGGCAAAGAGGGCCACAAAGCCAATGTCAATTAGCCAAAAACGGTCGGTGGGTAAACCATCAAAGCCAATGCTGCGCCAGTAGTTGGTGGCGATTAGCGGTCGGATTTCTTCGTCAAAAAAGGCCAGCTCGTCGGACCAGCCGTTCTCTAGGTATGACTGACTCCAAAAGGTACGAAAGGCTTCTTTTGAGGAGTTTTCTTGATCGGTGCGATCGCGAATTTCCTGCTTGATCCGCTCCAGCGTCCCGGACTTATTGGCCACGGCAAATGGATTTTCATCCACCAGGTCAACACTGCTCAGCCGCAGACCCGCCAGCTGCCGATCGGCGGCGTCTGAATTTAAGCCTTCAGACTCCAGGGTAGCCTTGAGCGCATCCACCTCCCTGAGATAGGCTGCAGTCGTCCGGTGGGGTTCAATGCCTTTAAAGGTTTCGCCGTACCAGACGGTCGGCCCTGGCAACGCTTTAAAGTACAGGTCGCGAAAACGGATGTAGCTAAGGTCAAAGGCAACCAGGGCCAGGTTGACGGTTGCGATCGCAACCAGTAATCGCTCAAACCAAAGCTGAAACGTACGACGGGAAGATCTAGGGCGAATTGAGGTCATAGCGGGGGCTCACAACACACGTCTCTAGCCTAGCCGTCTGGTGCAGCCAGGAAGTGTAACCCACGATAGACTTAAACAAGTTACGAAATGTTAATCGTCCTAACATACGGGCAACCGTCTTGCTCCACCCAAAACACACTTTCCCTTCGATCGACCTATGACCCTTGCAACAGCCCCCGCAACCGGAACCCTCTGGAACTGGCGCGATTTTACCGTCCACTACGTACGCGCAGGTGAGCCCCGCCCCGACCGGCCACCGCTGCTGCTGGTGCATGGGTTTGGGGCCTCCACTGACCATTGGCTCAAAAACATTGCCGAGCTGCAGCAGGACTTCGAGGTGTGGGCCATCGACCTGATTGGTTTTGGTCGCTCGTCAAAGCCATCGGGTGGCTACAGCTCGGACCTGTGGCGCGACCAGCTGAGCGATTTTATCGAGCAGGTCATCGGGCGTCCAGCGGTAATTGCCGGTAACTCCATCGGTGGCTACAGCTGCCTGTTTACAGCGGCGACTCGGCCCCAGTGGGTCAGGGGGGCAGTTCTGCTCAACGGGGTGGGCTCCTTTAAGGATCAGATACCGGAGCAGGCACCCAACCCGTTTAAGCAAGCCATGGGTGAACTGATTAAAGCTGTTGTGCTCAGCCCAATCCCCAGCTGGTTTATTTTTCAGTTTGTCAGAAATAAATCATACATTCGCAAAACGCTAACGCAGGTATATGTAAATAAAGAAGCGGTCACAGAAGAACTGATTGAGAACATTTATCGTCCGGCAACAGAACGGGATGCACCGGGGGCATTTGCGGCCCTGTTTAAGGCTCCTAGAGGTGAGCGGGTAGATGTGTTGTTGGCTCAGCTGGAGCGGCCTTTGTTGCTGCTGTGGGGCACCCAGGATCCTTGGATGAACTGTGAGCAGCGTAGTGAGCTGTTTCACAAGTACTACGGCGATATTGAGGAGCACTTTTTGGAGGCGGGGCACTGTCCTCACGACGATCGGCCCGAGTTGGTAAATCCGTTAATTAGGGATTGGGTGTTGAAAACTGTTATGGCTTAGGGCCATTCAGTTTAGCGGTGCTATGTTTGGGGCAAAATCCACTTAAGCTAGTCTGTAGCTAAATGAGATGAGGGTTCAACTTGCGTTACCTGATGAATTTGCGACTGCGCTACCTTTGAAATGGGGTAGCGTTGAGAAAAAGCTGTTGGGATTTGCGGTTCTTGAAGCATATCGTGACGGGATTATCAGCCTCGGCAAGTTGGCAGAGCTACTTCACCTGGACTCCCGATGGGACGCTGAAAAACTGTTGGCAGATAGAGGCATTGAGCTTCCCCATGAGCTAAAGGATTTTGAAGATGATTTAGCCACATTGCAACAGCCTGATGCAACAGGGCTCTAAGAAAAATTAGAATTGTTATCAAAGCGCTTTCCCAGATCATGGTTTAGCGCATAATTGTATACGTTTAGAAATTGCATAAACATTATGAGTGAAGTCAGCTTTATTGGATAAATTACTGGCATCATATTTTTGATTTATTGAGGAGTATTATAGCAATACTTTAAACCACTT
>JBCCAQ010000172.1:0-12016 GCA_039814735.1 Cyanobacteria bacterium P01_A01_bin.15 | reverse complement strand
TGAAACTCAGTCAGCTGACCGTCATCGGCAATCAGCCAGTTGTGGTTTGTCATGGGCAGATGGAACCCTACTAGCTATGGGTGTAGACACAAAACACTGTGCTGGAGGCTTTATCTTAGACTCTAAAACGTACAAAGATATGACCGCTGGCGACTACCTGGAACATTCTGCAACCGTAACAATGGTATACGAAAAGAAGATTTCATCAAACGCAGCTGTTTAGAAATAAGGATTTTATAAGATCCAAAAATTAATGCTAGAGAGACGTTGCCGGCAACGTCTGTACATTCAATAGTGGAGACTCATTAATTTTGTTTCCTTAGTAGAGCAAGCGGCAAAATTCTTGCCAGTGTTCCTTTGCCCTTTTATTTCCAGAATACTCTTTGTATGCTTACATCACGCTTAAAGCGACGGTTTTGTCACCCACTGCTCGGGATGCTGCTGGCCCTGGTGATCGGGTGCAGCCAAACCGGCATACAGGCGGGTGGGGTCGATGGCGTCGCCCAGGGGAGCCAAGATGCCCGCTGCCCTGGAGATGATTTTGCCTATGTTGAACGAGGACGATACCTGGCTGGCAGCGACCAGGCGGAGCGGGACTATGCCTACCGGATTTCGGCCGAGTCCCTGGGGAGTACTCCCCAGGAAGTAGCTGATTTAGAAACCCGTTTACGGCAGCAGCGCTGGTTTGACTTTGAACCCGAACAGGGCCGCCGTCGCCAGGGGACCTTTTGTATCGGTCGTAATTTAATTACCAACGCAGACTATCAAGCATTTATCCTTGCCACCGGCTATCACCAGCCCGGAATTACCGCCGAAAACTACCAGGAGCAAAACATGCTGGTGCATTCCTATCAGCAGCTGCGTCCCTATTTTTGGAGAGGCGACCAGTTTCCCGAGGGCAAAGCCGAACACCCGGTCGTGCTGGTATCCCAAAAAGATGCCCTGGCCTATGCTGCGTGGAAAAGCCGGGAGGACGGTGTTGAATATCGCCTACCCACGGCGGATGAATGGGAAAAGGCGGCGCGGGGCATCGACGGCCGCTACTTTACCTGGGGTAACAACTGGCAGGATCAGGCCACCAACTGGCAAAAAAATGGCCCAGAGGGCACCAGCCAGGTCGGTGCCTACCCTCTCAGCACAAGTATTTACGACGTGGAGGACATGGCGGGCAATGTGTTTGAATTTACCTCGACGGTCTATACCCAAGACGGCCAGGAACGCGCCATCATGAAAGGCTGTGCCTGGGACGACCTACCAGGCTTTTGCCGAACGGCCTATCGCCACGGCAGACCCACCACCTATCGCCATATTTTATTTGGGTTCCGGCTGGCGTCGGAGGCAACGCGCTAGGCGTTGGCATCAGGGCCATGTTGTCCACCAGCCCCTAGACAAGCAGACCGACTGTTAAGTCAGGCGGTCAGTTTTCTCAGATAAATCTAAGGTTTTTCTCAGATAAGTCAGGTAATCATTAATGGATCTTTCAAATAAAAAATAAATTTGTCGATTTGGTTTCAGCTGCATTATTATTCTGTTCAATGATTAAATGAGGAGCCCTCTGAATGAAAGTTAATTATTTGGCCGCTGTTGCTGCTGCATCCGTACTGAGCGTAGGTGTTTTAACTGGCTGCGGTGGCGGTGGCGCTGACCCTTGTGCCGCTGATCCCTGTGCTGCACCGACTGAAGAAGTTGCCCCCGCTGATCCCTGTGCCGCTGATCCTTGCGCCGCTGATCCCTGTGCCGCTGACCCTTGCGCGGCTGACCCCTGTGCTGGTAGCTAGTCTTAGGACTCAAAGACTAATACCTAGGTAAATTGGGCTCCCTAGCAATAATGCTAGGGAGCTTTTGCTATGGTGACCCTGCCGATATTCCTATGGAACACCGACCGTTGTGATGTACAGAACCGCTTCGTCCTCCGGGATACCGAGCACATCATTGACCTGATCGTCAAAGAATCCGGCGATGCCGCTAACCCCCAGTCCCAGGTGGATGGCCGCTAGATTGATGCGCTGACCCAGATGTCCGGCATCCATGTGAAGATAGCGGTAGGCGCGATCGCAATGGCGGTCAATGGCGGTTTTTAGATTGGCCGTGTGGATAATGACCGCGCTGGCATCACGACCCAGGGCCTGTCCCAGACAGAGGTGATGCAGTTCGCGGCGGAAATGCTTAAACCGGACCTGGCGCAGGGTAGCTGCGGCCGGATCGTAGTAATAGCAGCCCGCATCGAGATTGTTCACCCCCAGCACCACGATAAATGTTTGAATCAGGCTGAGATCAAAATAGTCGGGGTGAGCATCGCAGCCCTGCTCGCCGTAGTGCTCAGGGTGATAGGTAAAATCCAGCAGCTGACGCAGACGATCGAGGGCAATGGCTGCCCCCCGATAGCGCCGGGTGGAGCGACGGTGGAGCATGGTTTTGGCCAGCTCGGTTAGCCCCTCCCCCCAGGGGATAGGGGTAACGGCGGTGCTGGCATTATTACCAAAGGGAAAGGCATAGGGGGAGCTTACCCGCTCGGGCGGGTCGGCCAGCTGGGCCTGCTTTAAACTTTTGTCGGGCTGGGGGGTGATTTTACTGGCCCGGTGGAGGGCCTCCAGCAGCCGGTCATCATCGGCCGGAGCCGCCGCCTCGGCCCCTTCAGCGATGGCGGCACTGGGTAGGGCCGTACAGCCCCGAGACAGGTTTTGCTCAACCTTGAGCAGATCCGCCAGGGCCAACACTGCGATCGCACCCTCCTCGTCTCCATCCAGGTACAGCAGATCGTTGATCGCATTATCCACAAAGCCGCCGATCAGGTGGGGCCGGTAGTCACACAGGGCAGCGGCCAGCTCAATATTGCCCAGCAGATGACCCGTATCCAGACATACCCGCCGATAGGCCCGCGCCTGATAGCGCCAGGCCGAACGTTGAAAAATAACACTGGTGACCAGGGCCAGATCGGTATGCTCTAGGGCCGGATGCCAAAAACAGGCTGTCTGCAGCCGCTGCCACGGATGATCGTCCCAAAACCGCACCAGGCTGTGGGTTTTGACATGGTAGTTATACAAACCGGCAGGAAGATGGGAGGTACCCCGCGAAATCAGATAGATCTCCGCCGGGTAGAGGGCACCCGCCGACGGCGCTGAGCGCAGATAGACCGTATCCCCGGCGGTGCTCGTAAATTTAGCCGTTAGGCCGTAGCTGTGAAACAAAAACTGAGACAGCCGCTGCCACCAGCGATCGTGGGACTGCTCCACCGCCGCCAGATACCCCTGCAAGTCAAAACGGCTGCCCAGGGGATAGTGTTTGTACACCTCAGGCTGCTCGGCCCAATTTAGGGTGCCCTGGGGTAGGGCATCGGGAAAGTACTTAGTGCGCTGGTGATACTGCTGAGCAAGGGAATGGGAGGTCTCAGTCATGATCTTAAATTGAGTGACTGCGCGGGGTCGATCTTGGCCCCACAAATATTAAGTGACACTTAAGAAAGCCCGCCTTTGGGCGATCTGTATTTTAATTTACATTTTGTAACATTATGCTTTTGGCTGCCAGGGTGCCTACGCTCAGTCGGCTCTACCACCGGTAACCAACTAATTTTGACGTAGATAAGTGTATGACAGTTGATGAATTCTTGGCAGCCTATCAAGCTGGGAAACGTAACTTTCAGGGCCTTGTACTAGAGTCTGCTAATTTATTTGATTGCGACCTGCGCCGCTGTGATCTAAGTGAAGCCCGGCTACAGATGGCCTATATGCCCTATGTTCGGCTGAGTCAGTCACGACTGCAGCAGGCCCAGCTGACGGGGGCTACCATCGGCAATGGCCTGCTCCAGGGGGCCGATTTGACAGCAGCGGATCTACAAGACGCGGATCTGTCGTTTATCAACCTGCAGGGAGCCATCCTGAGCCAGGCAAATTTACAACGGGCCAATCTTTACGGCGCAAATTTGACCGGTGCGGATTTGACCCGCGCGGATCTGCGCTACGCCAACTTGAGCCGGTCGATAGTCACCCATGCTCGCCTAACCAAGGCCGACCTGCGGGGAGCCAGGCTATTTCGGGCCCAAAAGATAGACTGTAGTCTGGCCATTTGCGATCGCACCACCATCGACCCCAGCGGCTACCCCATGGAAAGTTTTGAATGACCGAACCCGCCAGTCAGGTAATCCCCCCAGCGAAGACTAAAGCAAGCCGCACCAGCTCAGGTATGCTATGAGCAGTCTTGATGACCCACCCGCCATCCCCCTGTCCCTATGACCTTGAGCGCACCATCAAAATCCGCTAACTGGCCCAAGCTGGCCCTCATGCTGATAGTGATGTGCGCCCCCATGCAGCCAGGTCTAGCGCAGACAAACCCGGCCACCACATCACCCAGCGAAACCGCCACTAGCCAGCCCGTCACAAGTCGCCCCGGTGACTGGAGCGTAGTTCTGCTGATCGTGCTCATGGGCACCCTGATCCTGCTGCTGGGGGTAGGCATGGCCATGCTCTGGGTCATGCGGGGGGCCGTGGAAAATGAAGTCACCAAAAAGGTGACCGAAAATGTATTGGGCCAGCTCAACGAAATAGAAAACCTGGAGCGCAAGGTCCAATCCGCCACCCGCAAAATTGACGATATTTTAGCTGAAGCCGACGATCGAGCCGATGAGCTGGTCAAACGCTCCGGTGGTTTTCAGCAGGAGCTGACCACCCAGCGCCATAGCTTAACCAAACTATTGGCCGATATTACCGACCTAAAGGCCCAAACGGCCAGGGACTGGCAAACCGAGCTAGACAACGCCCGCCAGTCCCTGGGCACCGACCAAACCACCTTTCTCCAAGAGCTAGATAACCTTAAGCAAACGGCTATCCAACAGCTACAGACCCTACAGGCCGACACCCGCCGTCAGCAGCAGTCCGTCTTTCAGGGATTGGACGGAGCCCAGTCCACCCTAGAAAACCACCTCTCCGGTCTCAAGGCCACCGCCGACCACCGCCAGGGCATTTTCCTAGACGAGCTAGAACGCAAAGAATCCATCTTTTCCGATGAAATTGGCACCCTCCAGGCCGACACCCTTGAACAGCGCGATCGCTGGCTAGAAAGCCTGGCCGCCCTCGAAAAAGACATTGGCCCCCAGCTAGAGGACCTGCGTAAATCCATGAAAGTCCAGCTGGAGGAGCAGCGGGACAGCATCATCGGCGAAATGCAGCAAAGCCGGGGAGAATTTGCCCAGGAAATCAACAATCTCCAGGCCAACGCCCTCGGTCATAAGGAACTGGCCCTCCAAACCATTGAGCGCTCCGTGGGCGACCTGCAACAGCAGTTTCAGCAGCTGCGCAACGACACCGAAGGACGTAAAGCCGACCTAATGCAGCAGCTGCGCCAGTCCACCGACGACTTTTTAACCCAGTTTGCCACCCTCAGGGTAGATGTAGAAGGCCGTAAGGGGGTCCTGCTGGGCGACATGGACCAGGTTGCCAGCGACTTTAAGCATCAGCTAGACCGCCTCCAGGACGATCTGGGCACCGAGCGGGACGACACATTTCGCGCCCTGCAGCAGACCGCCAACAGCTTTTCCAACCAGCTTAGCCAGCTCCAAAGCGAAACCGGCGATCAGCAGGCCCGCAGCCTGCAAACCATTGAAGCCGCCACCAGCGCCTTTAGTCGACAGCTAGGCGAGCTGCAGACCGACATTACCCAGCAGCAGCAGCGGTCCTTTGACACCCTGCGCCAGCTAGAAAGCGAATTTACCCAGCAGCTGGGCGAGGTGCGCGATGTGGTCTTTGGCCGTCGCGATGTGGTTATCGACAAACTAGATACCTTTGACGCTAGCCTCGGCGACCAAATTAACGAACTGGCCAACGCCGCCCGCAGCCGTCAGCAGGAGGCCCAACAGCGGCTGCTGGTCATAGCCGAACGCTTTGCCGCCGCCCTAGACGACCTCAAAACCCGGTTTGAAGGAGAACAGTCCGCCACCGCCACCGACCTGGAGCAGCTCAAACAAAGCTTTGCCCAGCAGCTAGAGGGACTACAAACCGAAGCCAGGGTACAAAAAGACCAGATTATGCGGCAGCTGGGCGAAGTCACCCCCGACTATGTTGCCGACTCCTTTGTAGAGACGGCCCAAACCCAGCTCCAAAGCCTCACCGAGCGGCTATCACGGCTGCAGACCAACCGACCCGAGCTGTTTGAAACCATCAGCGAACTGGTGGCCCAGGCCCAAACCCAAATCGAGGCAGACAGCCTGGAAGAAGCCATTGCCACCTACGACCGGGCCATCGCCATTCAACCGGGCAACGCCGAACTGTGGATGGCCCGCAGCCAGCCCCTGATCCAGCTCAAACGCCGTGACCAGGCCCTGGCCGCCCTGCAAAAAGTCATCGACCTAGAACCCCAGCGGATCGAAGCCTGGTACCAGCAGGGTCTGGTGCTGCGGGAACTGCGCCGCTATGAAGACGCCCTCGCTACCTTTGATCGCGTCATCGAGCTAGACGACACCGACCCCAAAGCCTGGCTCAATAAGGGCATGGTGCTCAGCCGCCTCAAACAGCGAGAGAACGCCATTACCGCCTTTGACAAGGCCCTTGACCTCAACCCCAGCTACCACGAAGCCTGGGTCAATCGCGGGGTAGCCTACGGCATTTTGCAACAGGCCCAGGAAGCCTTTGAATCCTTTGATAGGGCCGTCGCCATCCAAGAAAATGACGGCATAGCCTGGCTCAATCGCGGGCTGGCCCTCATGGAGCTAGAGCGGGTTGAGGAGGCTTTATCATCCTTTGACAAAGCAACACGGTTTAAGCCAGATTTGGTCAAAGCTTGGGACAACCGGGGGCTGGCCCTGGTAAAACTGGGCAGAGACCGCGAGGCACTCAAAAGCTTTGACCAGGCACTGGAGCTAAACCCGGCCTATGCCAAAACGTACTACAACCGGGCGGTGTGCTACGCCCTGCAGCGAGAAACCGATAAAGCGTTAGAAAATTTGCAAAAGGCCGTACAGATCGACCCGCGCTACAAAGAAGAAGCCCAGGCGGACGAGAGTTTTGAAGACATTTGGCAGGACAATTGGTTCAAGGAATTGGTCGCATAGGTTATTCACCTATCCCACGGTCCCCCCATCCAAACCCCGACGACATCCCACGCCCCATGGCCATACTTCAGATTTCACAGCCTAGAATAGTTCCACAGTCTTATCCAGTCTATGGTCAGCGTAGCCCCCTTAGTAAAACAACCCGTACCACAGCCCGTTGGTGAACAGCGGGTGGTGTTGCGATCGCTAACATGGCAGGGATATTTAGCCGTACGACAGTCCCTTAGCCCCGAGCGAAATACACGTTTGACTTACTCAGAAGGAACGTTAGAAATCACAATGCCGCTTGAGATCCATGAATTCTCAGCCTGGTTGATTGGTCGGTTTATCTATATTTTGGCATCGGAGCTGGGTATGGAGACAAAGACCATGGGGTCGACAACGCTGGATCGAGAGGTTTTGGACCGCTCCAGTGAGCCAGATGCGGCCTATTATATCCAAAATCAGCCACTAGTCGCGGGGCGCGATGTAGATTTGGAGCAAGATCCGCCGCCGGATTTGATTGTGGAAGTGGATATTACCCATACGGATATTGATACGTTACGGCTGTATGCAGCCATGGGAGTACCAGAATTTTGGCGGTACAACGGCGAAGTTTGGCGGATCTACCAGCTACAAGACTCTGCCTACAAGGAACTGGAGCGCAGCCCAACATTTTTGCAGGTGCCCAAGACAACACTGTATGAGTTTTTGTCGACGGCTCGAGTCAGTGAGATGAGGGCTGACCGAGAGCTGCGGGCGTGGTTGCGATCGCTATCCTAACCACAACAGTTTGGCACCGTCTGAATAGCCCAGGGCAGGTCTACCCGCTTGACCCACGCCCCAACAACCGGCCTGCTGTCTCCAACCAACGCCCTTCTCTTAATATCCCTTTTCTCAAAAGAGAGGGATATTAAGAGAAGGTTCCAAACCCTTACACTACAAAGGATTTGCGGTTTTATTAGCCTACCCGACTCGCACCCGGCGAGTTAAAATCGCCATCACCTCATTGGGTCGCCCGGTGGATAGCAGCCGACTCCAGTCGTTCGGTTCGGCGTAGTTTAGCCGGTGCAGCAGCCGGATAGTGTGTTGCACCCCATCCAGGCTGCCAAACACCATATGCCGCACAACCTCAAACTGGGGGACCGTGGTAGGCAGGTCAGTGGACGCCACCGCGCCCTGGGAACTGTCTTGAAACATGGGATCTGGTTTCCTTTTACGTTTGGTGAATTGCCAACATCCGGTGGCGGCCACCCTCGGGGGTACCCTCACTGGCATTAGCAGGAAAGCCAGAACTCAATAACCCATAGCCACGCCGCGCAGAAAGTGCAAATCGGGATGGCTATGGGTTACATTAAACCCCAGCCGTCGGGATTGCCGCGTAATCCTTACGGTGAGTCACTGGTTTGGTGGTACCAACACCGGGCCAGTGGCGCTAAGCGTTATTAAGTTCTAGTCGTGGTCGGTCACAGGTGACCTAAAGAAAAAATACGCTGACAGGTAGGAAATAGTCAAGTAGCTGGCTACAGAATTTGGGCTAACGGGTCTAACCGTTGGGAGCAAAACAGCCGTACTGGCTTAATAGTTCACTTGAACCAGTCAAGGGGCGTTAAAGCTTTCTGGATAACTCCGGTCTGAAGGTATTATCCAGAAAGTTTCCGTATACATAATAGTTATACGGATTAAGCTTCTCTAAAGTAGCTATCATCAATGAAAAAAATTCCACTGATTCATCCTATTTATCTTGACGTACCTATGCTGGTGTCATTTGCAGCAGCAGTACAAGGTGGTCTGGCTTTGGAAGCAGAAGTAACTGCTGAAAAAAAAGGAAGTGGCTCAACCTCAGCAAATGCTTCTGGCAAATTTGGACTTAGTAAGCTATTTCAGTCCTTAATTGATACAAGCGCTTCAGTAGAAATAACGGGACAATTATCGAATGAGTCAAATGAAATTCGTAAAGAATCAAAGTCCTATACAGAAGCATCAATAGCAATTATTCTCTATCATCAACTTCAACAGAGTGGAGATTATATCGTAAAGCTCGAAAGCACTAAAGACATAGAAAAATATACGCCTGGTACGCTTGTTGAGGTGGCTGGCACAGTTGAGAAAAATGCCGTTGATACGGTTATTGATTATCTTGATGCGGCAGATATCTTAGGCAGAATGGCAACCCCAACAGTACAGCCTCAGACAAAAAGAAAAGGAACGAGCCAAAATAAGAATCCACAGTCTGAGATTGGAAGAATACGCGAGGCTCTTGACCAAGACTGAAAACGTACTCCAATCTCTAATGTTGTAGTTCGATGTTCTGAACCCAAAGATTTGAATGTCGTTACTACATTAAGAACAGATAATCTACGAGATCTCACACTAAGCGAACTGCATAGAAATAATGTTCGTATTGTTGAGAAAATCACTCGTTCAATAAACCAAGGAGAGGCCATGAGTTCATTTGAAAACTACGGTATGGCAATGCTGCCTCCTCAAATACTTAACGAAGTATTTTCGCAAATCACAAATACGGAAGGTATCATAGCTCAGTTTACTGATATTCAGGTTGAGGGGCCTGCTTTCCAAATTATTCCACTAATGATTTTTGTGTAAAATCTCTGTATAACAATGCCGTTGCACACCGGCTATATTAATTTGTCTGGCTATTTTCAGAGAACACTGGTGGCAGGTGAACGGAATCGTTATGTGGACAAAGGTTGGGTGAGTCTCTTGCGCATGGCTATCCTAGTTGGTGTGACCGCCGTTCTCTTCGGGACCGGCTGCACTCGGCATGTGCAGATTGAGTCAATCGGATACACAATCTTTGATTCCTATCCGGTGCCGAAAGACACGTACTATAAATACCCGCGTGAGGCAGCAGTTACTCCGCGGGATGCTGAACGTGGCCCTTTTCTGGTTGGGTTTTTCAAATCAGACATGGATCTTAGCTCGATCGCTAAGTCAAAGGGAATGCACCACCTCGGATACAACCTTTTCCAATGTCCCGAGTCAGCACCGCATAAGGATTCGTTCTTCAACGACCGGGTGTTCGAGTTGTCCCGTGAGGATTCTGCCCGGCTCGGACCACCTGGCGAAGAATACACATTCAAGCTCTATATTCCGCTCAACCTCCACGAGACAATCGAGCGCTCGCCATTCCTACACTGGCCAGAGGAGGAGACTCTAGTCGCCGATAGTATTCGCGCGCGGGGTCTCTGTCTTGATGTCAGCGCAGGCGCAATGACGGGCTTTGCTCTACGATCAAACACAGTCATACTGCCCGTAACTATCGAGAATTCGCCTTTGAGAGTGAGTGGTATTTTGCCTGGAGCGGAGGTCGAGTGAGACATCCACATAACCACATAGCCACATGTTGCAGCTAACAGGCTAGCTCGCAGCTGAACACAACGTTAGCTTGCTTTTACCACGGTGTTAAAGCTACCCTAGCTAATCCAAATTATTTGGGTACATCAGGAAATAGGTCACTGCGGTCTGGATCTCTAGCAGGTAGGACGGTGCTGTGGATTGACCTGCTCAATTGCTGCTATCGTCGCGTCCAAGCACTCGCTAATAAGATCAACGACAGACAGTTAGAGGCTAAAGCTATGCAAATGACCTATCTAAGACTTTGGGTTCTGACCAATGTTCTGGGGTTTATGCTGTCGTTGCTGTCAATTTTTACAATAAAGTTAGTAGGCCCCACAGGAAACGGGCTGTCCGCAGCTGGCTTAGGTTTAGGGTTATTTTTAGGAGGGATACAGGCATCTGTCCTCAGGCGGCGTTTACCCCAGTTAAAAGTTTGGCACTGGATAGTCGCCACAGGGTTAGGGACCTATATCGGCTCGGCCCTTGCGGCCTTTAGTAATCTATTGCAGGCCATGACTGGCCAGGGAATTCTCTTTATTGCGATGAAGTTTTTTCCTCCCTCTGTAGAGTCCATGCCCCCTGCACTGATGTGGGGGATCTTGCTTATCGGCCATGGAATTTCCGTAGGCATATCCGTTGGGATTGCTCAAGTTTTAGTTTTGCGTCAGCATACCCCGAACTGGCGGCTGTGGTGGGCTATGGGTGTACTGGGTTACACCCTAGGTGGAGCAGTTGCCTTTTATGGTGTCTGGTCTATCGCAGGAACGTTTTTGGATATTTCTTGGGCCTCAATGGTCTTAGTTATGAGGGGACTCTGTTTTGGCGCAGTGGGTGGCGTACTTTATGGCAGCATCACAGCCATAGCCCTTAAAAGCCTCAGACCTCGACAACACAATCTTTAAACGAGCCGTAGGGTGTGTTATCAACGCACCGTCTTGGACGGTGAGTGCGTTGCAACTGACTGCAGAGTGGTGCGTTGCAACGCACCCTACGGGCTCTCCATGGCAGCACGAATTTTAGGAATCAGGTCTTGGGTCATGGGATCATCGGAAAGGGTATGGGCCTGGTTGGCTTGGAGCGCCCTAGAGATAAGAGTGATATAAGAATTCCAGGTACCTTGGGTGTGAGGATGATCTTTTCCTAATAGGCGGTTGCATAGATCTAGTGCCTGTCGTAAAAGAACCTCTGAATCGTAATATCGCTGCTGGTTAGCATACAAAACCGCCAAATTGTTCACACTCGCCGCCACATCCGGATGCTCCGCACCCAGCAGCTTTTTCCTCATCCCCAAGGCCTCGACGTACAGCGGTTCCGCTTCCTCATAACGGCCCTGAGAACCATATAATGTCGCCAAATTGTTCAGGCTACTCGCCACGGACGGATGCATCTCGCCCAGCAGCTTTTTCCTCATCCCCAAGGCCTCGACGTACAGCGGTTCCGCTTCCTCATAACGGCCCTGAGATTCATATAATCCCGCCAAATTGTGCAGGCTACTCGCCACGTCCGGATGCGCCTCCCCCAGCAACTGTTTCCGCAGCGCCAGCGATTCCTGGTACAGCGGTTCCGCTTCCCCATAACGGCCCTGATAAACATATAATCCCGCCAAATTGTTCAGGCTACTCGCCACGGACGGATGCG
>JBCCAQ010000298.1:0-6080 GCA_039814735.1 Cyanobacteria bacterium P01_A01_bin.15 | reverse complement strand
GCAAAAACCGCCTCTAGTGCCGGTACAATTGGGCGCACATCCACATCTGGTGTCAGAAAACCCAGCCTGACAAAGTCATCGGCTAGCTTGGTGTATTCCTGGTTGATCAGGTGTACCACTGAGCCCACTAGTGTTTCCTTTGTGTCCTGGTTGAGCTGGTCCATCATGCCAAAGTCAATGTAGGCCATCGCACCGTCAGCCATGGCAAACAGGTTGCCCGGATGGGGGTCGGCATGGAAAAAGCCAAACTCTAGCAGCTGCCGTAGCCCCGAAGAGACACCAATAGTGACCAGATCGTCGGAGTCTAACCCAGCGGCTTTGACCTGCTCAATGTCGGTCAGTTTGATGCCATCAATCCACTCCATGGTGAGCACCCGGGTGCTGGTGTAACGCCAGTAGATAGATGGGACCTTGACCATGGGGTCATCGGCAAAGTTAGCCGCAAAGGTTTCCGCGTTGCGTCCTTCATTGAGGTAGTCAATTTCCTCAAACAGCTTGCTGCCAAATTCATCCACAATCAGGGTGAGGTCGTGGCCCAAATTGAGGGGTAGCCAGGGGGCTAGCCAGCCTGCTGCCCAGCGCAGTAAATAGAGATCGCGACAGATAATTGGCACCAGATGAGGCCGCTGTACTTTGACCGCCACCTCTTCGCCTGTGTAGAGTCGGGCTTTGTAAACCTGACCGAGGCTGGCCGCTGCCACTGGCTCGGGGGAAATATAGCTATACACCTCGTCAGGGGTGCGCCCCAGCTCTCGTTCAACAATCAGCTGGGCTATCCGGCTATCGAACGGGGGGAGCTGGTCCTGCAGCTTTATCAGCTCGTCTAAAAACTTTGGGCTAATCAGATCGGGACGTGTGGAGAGGGCCTGTCCCACCTTGATAAACGTGGGACCCAAGTCCGTCAGTATTCGACGTAGCTGGGTAGCTCGCTTCGGTTCGTTGATTTCTTTGCGCCCGAATACTCGATCCAGCAGCAGCCCCAGCACAAAGCTGCCCAGCATCAGAGCCACTGAAAACGCCCGCCACAGAACGGTCCAGACACGAAAACGATAGTAGTCTGCGATCGCAACCGCATCATACCGCCGCATCTTTTCAAGCTCAGCCATACTCCTTATCTCCTAAGCCATACGCTTAGCCAAGAAGGCACGGTGACACCTGACGGGACGAGTATCATCAGCCTTCGTCCTAAGCGGGCAGCGGGCAATTCCCATTACCGCCCTTAGATATCTTCATCATAGTATGGATAACTACAAAAAAAGTTAGATTTCCCGGGGGCAGCTATTCTAAACCTTGCCACGCTGGCTTTGGGAAATCTCAGCACTAACAGGGTGTCGTCAGTGCTCCCGCGAGCCTAAATAGACCCGTGGGCAATAAAAAAGAGCACCCGACGACAGGCTGCTCTCAAGTTAGCTCATACTGCTCCGGTGGAGCATGGGCAAAGCATTAGATGATGGCGCTCAAAATAGAGGTAAGTATCGACAGCAAAAAGGCACCGATAACGGCGCTCCAGATTCCCCAGCGCAGACGAAACCCTTCCACCAGCTTGGCAGATAGACCAAACAGGATCAGGTTTAGCAGCAGTCCGCCCAGGGTAACTAGCCATACCAGACCGCCTAAAACGGGCAGACCAGCGACAATACCGACGATGCCGTTGAGTACGCCAAACACCAGGGCGGTAATTGCAGTTTTACCAAAGCTATCGGACTCCACACCAGTGGGTAGGAAGGTAATAATTACCAATGCAATCGTGGTAATTAGCCAGGTAATCAGAAACGGAATGAGAACGTCCATGGCGGGGCTCCTTAGAAGCGATGACTACGGAAAAATATCCGTGTTTACTCGTAGCAATTTCGTCTGGAGTATATCAAATTTCTTTCTAGACGCAATTAAAGTAGTGTTAAGAGGCATACCCGGAATTATGGGTGTTTTAGTCGGTGATATTGCCGCAGACGCTGCTGAAATTTGCCCCAATACTGGTCTACTGTGTCGGGGGTCAGGGTAAAAAGCTGGGCCGGGCTATCTTCAAGTGCGATCGCAATCATCGCCCGTTCTACCCGGATGTCATAGTCCCGGTATACCCAGTTCACCGCCCAACAGTAGGCCGCCACCTGCATAAAATAGTCTTCGATCCACTCCGCTTGTTTGGGCCGCCGCGCCGTTTTCCAATCGCATACCAGCAGCTGACCGTCGTACATCATCAGCGCATCGGGATAGCCTGCAAACTTGAGCGGATGCCACACGGCCCCCTCCACCAGGAGCACCCGATCAATATTTTTGAGTACCGGCTCAATCGAGGCCCAAAATCCTTGGGTCCCCTCCGGTAGACTCCAGTCCTCCTGACGCAGATAGGACCGAATTACTTTATGGATTTTGGTCCCGGCCCGTGAGGCTGTAGTGGTGATACGATTGGCCTCTTCTGTACCGATGCGATCGCGCCAGCGCCACAGACGCTGCTTTGCTTCCCACGGTTTAGTTGCCGATAAAATTGTGGTCACCCCAGGCAGGCGCTGCCCCTCCACTTCATAATGACGACGACGGTTGACCGAAACCTGCTTGGCCTTGAAGTGGGGCAGCATTTGGCCCTCGTACATAGCGCCTTCGCACTCCCTATCGAATCGTAAAGGACTCAATCATCCAGCGGTCGTCCTCTTGTTTTTGAAGGTTGTACTCGACCGTTAGCCGATCTTGGAAGGAAGCACCGTCACTCAATACACCAAACTGATAGGCGCTAGCCGTTTCCTCAACATCAGCTGTGACCGTGATCTGATCCTCACCAACGGCCTCAGCAGAGAGGTTTTGAATGGATTGTTCATACTCTACATGGACACCATCCCTTTGATTAGCCTCCACCCGATTGACCCATTGAGCCAGGGCCGGCTCAACCAAAATCTCCTCCAATGCCGACACGTCCCAGCTCGGTCCCATGGCCTCACCCTTAGCCGCATACCAGGACTGAATCACCTCCTCTGCAATCACCTCCACGTCGTCACTTGCGGCCGCTTGACTATCTTCAGCCGGGAGCTCAATGGCCGGGCGGGCCGCGTCAATATCTAACGGATCGCCCTCTAGCCTGGGGCCACCCAGCAGCCCCCCAAACCAGCTCAGCAGCTGGGCCATCAGCAACCCAATCAACCCCAGACCTAGTAATCCCAGGAGCATCACCAGGGCCAAACGTCCCCATTTAGGCGACGCTCGTCGCCGCGATTTAACCGGCGGGTCCTCTAAACCCACCGTGGCACTCAGCTGATCGTCTAGCTGACCATCCGGAGATAGGTTAGAAATCTGTTCAGCGGTGTAGGTAGGACCCACGGCGGCGGCCTCACCGACCGAGACCGCCGAGGCTCCTACACCGGCGGTACCAAAAGACCGTTCGGTCCCTGCGTAGGCACTAGAGCCCCTAGGGTAGTCCGTCCCAAATCTGCTAGGAGAAACCGGAGCAGCGTCCTCGGGTGGGATAGCTTCTAAATAAGCCTGGACCTGCTCATTGGCAAAGTAATCTTTGAGGGTGGCACTACTCTGGTCCAGGTCCCTAAAAAATGGAAAAACATCCCGCTGTAGCCAGCGCTCGGTATAAAGACACAGCCCAGGCAAGAGATCGGGAGCCCCTTCAGAGTTGCCCTTAATAAACATTAGGGGTTCGCGCTCATGGCTACGTTCAAGGGCGTGGGTAGCTTCTTCAGTTTGACCTAGTAAAACAGCACAGACGGCCTGCTCTAGATAGACATCCTGACGTTCGGTGAGCAGGGAAAGACGATGCTTGGCCTGGCGCACAAGGCTAGGCTGGTGCCTGGCAAATCCCCTGGCCAACAGCGCATAAACAGATAAATAAATACCCACCGACGAGGGTCGGTGAACCTCGACCTCAAAAATATCCTGCTGTTCTGCTGAGGTTAGATAGCTGCGCAGCTGCTGTACAAAACGGAGGAAATCCTCAACGCTCAGCCCCGAGGCATCGTCATTGGCCCCATCAATGCCCCCTCGAGCCTCCAGCATGGACTTAAGCAGATCGATACCCTGCTTCCGGGCTGATTTGTCAGCCAGGGGACGAGCCACTAGCTCTAAAATACGGTAGGGCTTGAGCTTATCGAGATCCGCCCGGATATCGGCTTGCATATCGGCAAACAAATTTTCTCGGATCATGAGCTCCTGACCCGTTTCCAACGATTCGGCCGCATTTTCATACTGGTGCTGCTGCCACTGCTCTCGCCCTAGCTCTAAACAAGCCAAGCCAACCGTCAGCACAATATCCGACAGGGCCTCCTGGGAACTGGCCGCTAGCTGATTGGAACCGCTGCTCAAATAGGGGCGTCCCAATCGAATTACCAGCTCGTATTCACCCAGCTCCAGCAAAATTAGCAGCGCTCCAATCAGCTGCTCTTCATGAATTTCGATGGAGACAGGCTCGATTGCTGCTGAGGTGTCCGTGGATAACAGCTGTGCGTCGTAGGCTTGGCGCTTACTCGAATCCTGTAAGGCTCCATAGGCGATGTCGAGCAGCTGCTTGCGTGACTGAATCGCAAACTCTGAATATTCCCGACGCGGTAGCTGCAGTGTGCGGTCACGGTGAGCCTGCTCCAGTTGTTCCGCTGTCGCTTGCATGGGCAACCCCAGGATTCGGTAATAATCTAGCGGAATTTGCACAGTGACTTCCTTAGCATTGGATTTGACTTCAACGTGTGACCTGGGCAGAACGTGAGGGTTTAAATGGGAACCTACTGGAACCTACGGATACGGTGGATCAAGAGAAGCTACCTGGGCCAACAGGGTAAATACGGTCGTCTATTTAAAACCGCATCCATAATAGCGATGAAATGTTGATATCTGAAAGCCTACAGCAATGGATAAAACTTTTCAGAGAATTGACCCAGGAAATTAGGTTACAAATCCGTCATTTCGAATTAGTTTTCGATGGCAAACGGCTTTGTAGATCCATCGATATTTCCCGTGGGCAGCCATGGCATCCTGGTAAAGCGTCACCACTGGTATCAATGGGCAGAGTCAGTGAGTCACTACCAATACAGGCTTAATCTGGATGAATATTCGGATAGATTCAGAAACATCGAACAATGAGAAGGCGAGGTTGTCGTCTAAAATTATGTTCGGTTGATTTTACCCAATCGGGCCAACAATCATCTGCGTGGTTGCGAGCTGATCATGAATTGATCACTTTTTTGGAATAATCATAATTTGTATTGCGGCGAGGCGACTGGCAAGCCAATGGTTCAGGAAAGGACATTACCAAAATTTCAAGCGACTTCAGCAAAGCTGGATCGGCAGGAAGGACTGAGGCTTTATGAGGATATGGTCCTAGGCCGATACTTTGAAGACAAGTGTGCTGAAATGTACTACCGGGGCAAAATGTTCGGGTTTGTGCATCTCTACAACGGTCAAGAAGCCGTCTCCACCGGTGTGATCAAGTCGATGCGCCCCGATGACTATGTTTGCAGCACCTACCGCGATCATGTCCATGCGCTGAGTGCGGGCGTCCCGGCCAATGCTGTGATGGCTGAACTATTTGGTAAAGAAACCGGCTGCAGCAGAGGGCGCGGCGGTTCGATGCACATGTTTTCTAAAGAACATAACCTGCTGGGGGGATTTGCCTTTATCGGCGAAGGAATTCCCGTGGCCCTGGGGGCCGCATTCCAGTCTCGCTATCGACGCGATGCCCTGGGTGATGCCTCAGCAGATCAGGTTACCGCTGCCTTTTTTGGGGACGGCACCACCAATAATGGTCAGTTTTTTGAGTGCTTAAACATGGCTGCTCTTTGGAAACTGCCGATCTTGTTTGTTGTTGAAAACAATAAGTGGGCCCTCATTACTCGAGTCGTTGTGGTTGTAGCTGTCGCTACTCTGATAGCATCCAGCACTTTCTCCATCCCAGGCCGGGCAGGGCTCTCGAGGCACTGAAAACAATTCCACTGATGTGAGCGGGTGGTTCATCGAATATGAATCCCCCACGCAAAATATGAACCCATCTGCCCAGTAGCAATTGACGGAAACAGAGAAAGAGAGGACGAGAAAGGGAAGCATCGCACCAGCCATCAGCAGGCTGAGACGGACATAGCGGAATAGTTGAGTAG
>JBCCAQ010000202.1:0-10278 GCA_039814735.1 Cyanobacteria bacterium P01_A01_bin.15 | reverse complement strand
GTCCGCTGAGTCTAACCAGACCCGGATTGGCAAGTTTGGCTATGTGTCCCCCGAACAGTTTAGTTCCGGCTCGGTGGATGCCACTAGCGATCTTTACGGGCTGGCGGCAACGCTGGTGGTGCTGGCGACAGGTAGGGAGCCCCAGGATCTCTACGATCAGTATGAGGGCAGCTGGAGCTGGGAGCGATTTGTAACCCTGGGTGAACCGCTAAATCGGGTACTCAAAAAAATGCTGGCCCGGTCTCCAGCTCAGCGCTATCCATCGGCAGCGGCGGTGATCCAAGCTATGCAGGGAGATGGCTCTAGGCAATCCAGTGGCGGTTTGGCCAACGGATTGCCGGCTGGCGATGCTGCCATCCCCATCCCAATGGATGGCGGTGCCAATGGTAGCGTCAGTGGCAGTCCTCCGATCATCGATAACGCTGAAGTTTATCCCACTGAGGCGACCCAGGTGGCGGCTCCTGAGCCGACTATAGCCACAGCGGTTAGCCCCCCCAAACAAAACGATAATAGAACGGGGATGCTGCAGGCGGCCATTGGTCTGTTGGCCCTGCTGGGGGTGGCGAGTCTGGCCTTGGTACTTTTGTTTGGTCTGGGGCTGCGGCCACGCTTGGGTGAACGCCCCACAGAGACCGATGGGGTAGAGGAAGAAGCACCGATTGCCCTATCGCCAGATGAGGTTGCCCGTAAGAATGAGATTGAGCAGCGCCGTGAAGCGCTGGGCGTCAATGAAGGCTGGCTCAATCGCTGGGTCAATCAGCGCTTTTATCAGCAGTATCCGGATTTGTCGGGGCGACCATTGACCCCAGCTGTAGAAGATGCCCCCCTGCGACTGCGCTGGGACAATTTGGCTATGGATGCCCTGGATATGTTGGACCTGCATCTGAGTATGCCAGCGCGACGGGGTCTCGGTGCCTATGGGCCAGATGACCGCGAAAGCTGGCGCAACTCTGTCAATCGGCTCAATGTCAGCAGTCGGGCGCTAGAGGATCTAGCAGATGCAAAGTTTGCCGCTATCTTTCCAGAGGAGCCGTTGGATAATATCTTGGACCAGCCCGTGGGTCAGGTGTGGTACGCCCTGGCCCAGGACAGGTTGGAGGATCTGACCTCCGGGGAAAGGCTGGAGCAAGTGGAGTTTGAACCGGGCACGTTTAGACAGCGACTGACGGGGCAGCTGGCTGCTGGGGAAGGTAAGGTATTTGTTTTAAGTTTGCAGGAAGGTCAAAATTTGCGGCTAAATCTGCAGGCTCCCGAGGCTAGCACCCTGATGTCGCTCTATTTACCGGTGCCGTCCCAAGAGGCTCCCTTTTTGCTATCTGATTCGCCTGATACAACCTGGTCAGGGCGGTTAAATCAAGCGGGTTTTTATGAGGTTGCGATCGCATCCACATCTGCCAATCCGTTAAACTATGCCCTGATCGTTGCCGTCGATAATATCCGGACCACGCCTGACGAGTCAGAGACTGACTCCCCCGCTGACGGCGACGCCACCAATCCGCCCGATGACGCCCCCAGCTCGGATACCCCCGACCCGAATGCCCCCGAGGACAATACCCCTGGGGAAAACTCGCCCGAAACCCCCGACGAAGATTTACCCAACCTGGATTCAGAGGCCCCCAGGGTTGATTTTTAGGGGTCGATTAAAGCTTGTTTATAAAGGGCTTGAGGACATGAATAAATTCAGCGGTCGACTCATAGGGCAGCACGTTGCGACCGGGAATGGTCACCCCGCGTGCGTGGGGAAAATGACTGGTGTAGTCAGTCAGCCGCTGCTGGGCAGTGGTGTCCTGGACGGTGCGGTCAATGGTGGAAGCGGTTTCACCCATGATGACCAGGATAGGTTTTTGGATAGATGCGATCGCAGCTCCATAGTCCTGTCGCCAAAACCCAGCCAAAAACGAAAATACCGCGTAGCGTGTTGCCATATCCCGCGACCCTTGTTTGAGCATGGTCAGCCACTCGTCGGTGACATCCTCAGCCCGATCAAACAGCTGCCGTTTAGAAAATGATTCGAGAAATTCTCGGCGGCGCGCATATTGGTAAAATCCCCAGCCCAGGGGCGAAGCAAATAGCGACCAGTTAAGCTGCTGCCGCCATTTTGCAGTAGGTTTAGCGAGCAACCGCCAGGCCGGTGGCCCCGACAGGACGGCGGCCACTACCCATTGGGCCATGGTCGCGTCTGCCATCAGCTCTAATGCCACAGGCAGCAGTGCCCCCTGCACCACCACAATCACCGGTCGCTGGATCACCTCCTGGATAAAACAGTGGAGCTGCTCCGCCCAGTCCCGAGGGCCACAGGGACGGCGAGGCAAATCACCCTCCCCACACCCCAACAGATCGGGCACGTAGAGGGAGCGTCCCTGCCACCGATCTACAAACGGCTGCCAAAATTGTCCTGCTAACCCCACCCCGATGGGATGAATCAAAAGTAGGGGCGTCGCGTCCGGGTCTCCGCCATGGGTCTCATAGGCACAGGTGTACTGCTGCCAGCGATAGCTCGCCATAGGTTTTTACAATAGAGCTGGTGCCCATTTTATCCCTCCGGTGAACCCGGCGTTCTACACAACTAGCGGTAGACCCTGATAAATTTTGCTGTCTCAGACATGCGTGATGCACCCAAAAGTCAGACAGCTTTAATAATTCATTACTAAGATCTCGTCCACTTTGCCGCGCTTGGTGGCTTTTGAGTTAATGGCCCGAGTGGCGCTTACCCGCACGCAGCGATAGTCGCCATAAAGCTCCTGAATAAAGTCTGTGTAAGCATTGCTCAGCAGTACCTTACAGTTTTTTGCCGATAGCTCATCGACCACGGCTTTTAGCCGCTGCTGTTCGCCGCGATCAAATCGGCTGCTGTCGTAGGCCGTAAATGATGCCGTAGTCGATACCGGATCGTAGGGGGGGTCAAAATAGACAAAATCGTTGTGACCGGCCTCCGCCACGGTCGCGGCAAAATCTGCCTGGCAAATGCCTACGTTGGCCTCGTTCAAGTACGCGCTGACGTTTCTTAAAACCGTTTCATCGGCAATGGTGGGATTTTTATACCGGCCAAAGGGGGCGTTAAACTGCCCCTTTGAGTTGACTCGAAATAGCCCGTTATAACAGGTTTTATTTAGAAAAATGATCCGCGCCGCCCGCTGTACCGATGTTTTCGAGGCAAACTCGGCCTGGCGATCCCAACCGCGTACCTCGTAAAAGTAGGTGGCTTCGTTATGGTGCTGCCGCAGATTTTTAATTAGATCCTCTACGGAATATTTGACGGCTTGGTAGCAGTTGATCAGCTCGGAGTTGCGATCGCTAATACTTGCCTGTATGGGCTGCAGCGTCAGCAGCAGTGCCCCCCCGCCAATAAACGGTTCATAGTATCGACCGTAGTCAGTGGGTACGTATTTAAGCAGTTCAGGTACCAGCTGCCGTTTGCCCCCGGCCCATTTCAAAAATGGACGCAGCGCTGCGGTTGAGGAGGATAGTTGGACCATAAACTCTTAAGGATTTTCCTCTCAGGAGAGTCGAGCACCTACGGTAGGATAAATAAGGCTTTTAATAATCTGCTTAAATCCAAGGGCCACTACTGAGCCTCAATTTAGACGATGCAAGACTTTTTTTCCAATGTATCGCGCTATCCGCGTTACTTTATTACCTTTACGCTGGGTGTACTCTACAGCATTGTTAAACCTCTGCTACCGCTCTTCGAAAATCGCGTTACCGCAGTTGCTCTGGTCGGAGCTGTCGTATCTGGGTTTATATGTCTAAGTTTTACCCTACGAGCCATGCTAGGGATAGCATAGCCGCCCTGGTTCGCCAATCTGGCTTGCCAATCATTATGTAAGGAGAAAGGCCATGGCAACGAGTCGTCGAGTGGCGCGGGTGTCGGCGTCGATTAAACGTGAAATCAGTCAGATGCTGATATCAGATATCAAAGACGAACGGGTGGGCGCTGGTATGGTCAGCGTTACCGCCGTAGATGTGGCGGGTGATCTGCAACATGCCAAAGTATTTGTCAGCATCTATGGCACCGCTGAAGCAAAAGCCGAAACCATGGCAGGGCTTGCAGCCGCTACATCCTATGTAAAGGGTGCCCTGGGACGGCGACTGCGACTGCGGCGAACGCCGGAAATCATTTTCAAAGAAGATATTTCGTTTGAGCAGGGCACCCAGGTGCTGAACCTGCTCAGTCAGCTAGAACACGAGCGCGGCAGCGAGGATGCCCCTGGCGAGACCACTCCTGCTGTTGTACCCAGTGCCACCGAAGATGGGGACGATGCCTAGGTACCAACGTTAAAGCACCCATGCTCAGACCCGTCTTGCCAGACCCGGATAGTCTGTCACTACCGCAGCTTGTCGCCCAAATGATGGTGGTACGCACCACCGGGCACCTGTTTGACCACGAAATTGAATATCCCGCCTGGGAAGCAACCCAGGCCCAGATGGAGCATTACATCACCGGTCTGGGTGTGGGCGGTGTGATTTTGCTGGGCGGGAGCGGTGCCGAGGTTGCCCTGCGCGCCCAGACCCTACAGGCAATGGCCGACATTCCGCTGCTGCTCGCAGCCGATATCGAGGAAGGTGTGGGTCAGCGTTTTAGCGGTGCTACCTGGTTTCCACCGCCCATGGCCCTGGGGGAAATTGCCCGCAATGATTTGCCCCTGGCAAAAACCTATGCCCACCAGTTTGGTCACCATACCGCCAACGAAGCCATAGCCGTTGGCCTCAACTGGATACTGGCCCCGGTGGTAGATGTAAATAACAATCCGGCAAATCCGGTGATTAATGTGCGGGCCTTTGGCGAAACCCCGGAGATTGTCACCCAGCTGACCCAGGCGTTTATCCAGGGGGCGCAGGACTATCCGATACTAACAACGGCCAAGCATTTTCCTGGCCATGGCGATACGTCAATCGATTCACACCTGAGTCTGCCGGTCATTGATCACGATTTAGAAAGGTTAGATCAAGTCGAGTTAGCCCCCTTTAGAGGAGCCATCTCTCCTCAAGCCGGTAAGCCCGTGGACAGCATTATGACAGCCCACATTTGCCTGAGCGCCCTGGACAAGCAGCATCCTGCAACCCTATCGAAACCGATTCTGACTGGGCTCTTGCGTCAGGAACTTGGCTTTGAGGGTCTGATCGTTACCGATGCGCTGGTGATGGGGGCGATTACTGACACCTACGGTCCCTACGAAGCGGCTGTATTGGCGGTCGAGGCAGGAGCCGATGTGGTGCTGATGCCAGCCGATGTAGAGGGCTGCATCCAGGCGATTTGTGAGGCGGTGCGGGTGGGCCGTTTGGATAAGGGGCAAATTCGGGCGTCGGTGGAGCGGATCTGGCGAGCAAAGCATAAGGTGTCGGGGCCGTTGGGCAATGGGCCGTCTTGTCATAATTGGGAGGAGCTTGAACCGGTAACCCAGGTGCAGCAGCTGGCACAGCCAGAGACCTTGGCGTTGGTAAAATCTGTTTTGCAAGCGTCCGGTCGTCGGAGTGTTGCCCAGTTTCGCCCCAAAGAACAGGGGCAAAATGTGGTTTTGGTGGATGATGTTTTGGGCTGTCGGTATTTGCCCCGGACAGCTCCGGCGATTGCTGTGCCCATGCAGTGGGGCTATGGGTTGACGCTGTTAGATAGCCGATCGTTACAGTTACCAAAAACAGGGGTACCCACATTACTGCAACTATTTATTCGGGGGAACCCGTTTCGAAGTGGTCAGAACCTGGTGCAGTTAGCTCGTAAGTGCCTGGAGATAGCTACAGGGGATTTACAGGCGGTAATTGTCTATGGCAGTCCCTATGTGCTGGAGCAGCTCCCATTGACAGACGATATTCCTTGGATGTTTACCTACGCTCAGATACCCATGGCTCAAACGTTGGCGCTAGAAACTCTGATGGGTGAAGCGGTCGCTGTTGAGGCAGTGGACCGGAATTTTACCGACTAGATCTGCCCACCCTAAGACACAAGGGAAATTACGCTGGCGGATTTATACGGATTTATACGGACAAGTACAGTTTTCTGATGATTGCATGTTGTTGTCGTATGGCTAGTCTCTTCAGGTGGGCAGAGCTAGTCAATTTCTGTTGTAAACGGCAGGCGCATATATACACCGCGAGGATCGTTGAGGGTTTTTAACAGGCTCAGGTCTTCTCTTAGTTTCATGGCCTCTTGGGAAATGGGATCCTGAGCCCAGGGCAGTTTGGAGACTAGGCCTACACCAAAGAGACTTTCGAAGATCTGTTCTTCTAGGCTGGGGGGCTTGGGCAATTCTTCTACCTGCCAGTCGTCTAGTTCGGCGGCTTCGGCGGCGGCGGTAATGGCGGCATTTAAACCTCCCATTTGGTCCACCAGGCTAGCGCTTTTGGCATCGGTGCCTGACCATACCCGCCCCTGGGCGACCTGGCTGATTTTTTCTTTGGGCAGTTCGCGGCCTTCGGCTACCAGGGTCAAAAAACGATCGTATAGGGTGTTGACAAACCCCTGCTGTAGCTTAAGTTCGGCTTCGCTTTGGGGGCGGCTGATGGTGTCGATATCGGCCAGTTTGGCGGTTTTGATTACATCCCAGGTGACGCCGTTGCGATTGGCAATTTCTTTGAAGTTAAGTCGCAGACCGTACACACCGATAGAACCGGTAATAGTGGCGGGGGTGGCAAAGATCTGGTCGCCGGGGGCGGCAATCATGTAGCCCCCTGAGGCGGCATAGTTACCCATGGAGATGATGACGGGTTTTTCGGCGGCTAAAAGCTCGACTTCGCGAGCGATGACCTCAGATGCGATCGCACTTCCCCCCGGACTATTTATCCGCAGCACCACGGCTTGAATATCTTGGTCCCGGCGGGTCTGCCGCAGGGTGTCCGAGAGACCTCCCGAGGTAATCAGCCCCGCCGCTATGCCCTCACCATCCACAATTTCGCCGCTGGCATACACGACGGCAACGGTGTCCTGGTTGCCAGCATCGGACTCTAGGATCTGGCTGTAGCTGTAAAGGCTGATTTGGGTAAAGTCGTTTTCTTGCTCATCGGTCAATTCGTCGTCGGTTTGGTCCGTCAGCTCCCTTAGCTCTGCCAGCACGTCGTCATAAAAAGCAACGTTGTCAATCAGACCCGCCGATTGAGCCTCATCCGCCGGCAGCAATCCCTGGTTTTCGGCAATGGCTTGGATAGCCTGGGGGGTGGTTTCCCGCGCCTGACTGGTGGTGGCTAAAAACTCCTGCCACAGGTCGGTGAGCAGGGCCTGGGTCTGCTGCTTTTCCTCCGGGCTGCTGGTGCTGCGGGTAAAGGGTTCAATGGCAGACTTGTACCGACCCGCCCGCAGCACCTGAACCCCCACACCAAACTTGTTGAGGGCTCCGGCTAAAAATTGAATTTCGGCTCGAAAGCCGTTGAGTTCCATGATGCCCGCCGGATTGAGATAGACAGAATCAGCCACCGATACCAGATAATAATCGCGCTCACCCCAGATTGTATTGTTGGCCAACACCGGTTTACCAGAGTCGGTTTTAAATTTTTCTAGGGCCGCACGCACCTCTTTGAGGGTGGCAAACCCGGCATTGGTATTACCGGTAAGGTAAATACCGCTGATATTGTCATCTGTAGCGGCGGCTTCAATGGCTTGCAGGGCGCTATATAACGAAATAGCCCGGTAGCCCTCACCCGAAAAGGTCTCTTCTAGAACGATACCAGGGCCAGCGTAGGGCACCGCATCAACAATATCGGTGGCCAAATCAAACACTAAAACCGAGTTTTTTTCGACCTCGGGTTCCGTTTCGGTGGCGGCGGAGCTAATAAAGAAACTGGCTAATCCCAGCGCGCCCACCCCTAGCAAGGTCACTAGGCTAAACAGGCCGACTACGGTACCAAGGGCACTGGCCGCCGCATATTTTAAGAAGTCTCGCATGGTGTGGGCAACAAAAAGGATGGGAGTCTGATTTTAGTTTATGGTAAGCGCTGGAGCACCTGGGCGTGTTTTAGAGCCTGAAGATTTCCCTGGCCCGTACAAAATAGGGCGGTTTTGAGTTCAGCGATCAGGATATCGCCCAGGGTGTCTAGGGCCGCCTCGGAATGGTCAGCCGCTTTGAGGAAAGGCAGGGCAAGGCCAGCGATGTCAGCTCCGAGGGCCAGGGTTTTGGCAACATCTAGACCGTTGCGGAGACCGCCGGATGCAATCAGGGGTATGTGGGGTGCGATCGCACGTACGCTGGTAATACAGTCAGCCGTTGGAATGCCCCAGTCCGCAAAGGTTTGACCCAAACGACGCTGTTTGACATCCTGGGCACGTTCGCTTTCTACCCGTGCCCAGGATGTACCTCCCGCCCCCGCCGTATCGATGGCCGCCACACCGGCCTCAATCAGCTTTTGGGCCAAATGACCCGAAATGCCATTGCCGACTTCCTTGGCGATGACGGGGACCTGCAGCTTTGCACAGAGGGTTTTAATCTTTAAAAATAGACCGCTAAAGTCCGTATCCCCCCTAGTCTGGACACATTCTTGCAGAGGGTTAAGATGCAAAATCAGGGCATCGGCCTCCAGCCAATCCACCACCCGCTGACAGTGCTCTAGTCCATAGCTATAGTTCAGCTGCACGGCCCCTAAATTGGCAAACAGTAGGGCATCGGGGGCATAGTGGCGGATGCTAAAGGTGTTGGCTAGCTCAGGCTTTTCAACAGCCACTCGTTGGGATCCCACCCCCATGGCCAGTCCAAATTTCTGGGCGGCGGTGGCCAATCGCTGGTTGATCAAGCGAGCCTGTTCCGTACCCCCCGTCATCGAAGAAATCAGCAAGGGGGCCTGCAGGATCTTTCCTAGAAAATGTCGACTAATATCTACCTGGTCATAGCGTAGTTCAGGCAGCCCACAGTGGATAAAACGATAGTTTTCTAACCCCGTTGTGATCTGATGGCATTGAACGTCGTCTTCTAAGCAGATGCGTAGATGGTCTGCTTTTCGATCCTGAATGGTGGCAGGGGTGTTCTCATTTACGCTAACGGTTTGGCCCACGGCGTACTCTCAGTAATTTTTCCTATCCCTATCTAAAGTAAGCCCTTGTCTGGATTAGCAATTGTTATTCAACGTTTATTCATGAGCTGGCCAAGCAGTTGCTCCGATGCTACCGGATACTGAATATAAAGAGCTGGTAAAGCGTCCCGCAAAAAAAATAGTGGGTCAAAGCGAGCTGCAAATTGGCCAGGATATTTATTAAAGCTAATTCTTAAAAGCTCGATCTACCTAAAAATATCCATCTATCAGGCTTTTCATCACCAGCAATCATAAAGAGGTTTGCCAAGCCTTAGACATGGGTTGGAACAAGATGATGGATTAACCATCTTGTTATTTCAGGGTACCGGTGACAATTTGACCCGATGGCGTAGCTACCTAATGAATAGCGATGGTAGCCCTGTCCGTGTTGTCTTAATCAGTCATTTCGGCCTCGGGGTAAAAACACTATGTAGACAGAAAGGTGGCTGCCTAATGGAATGACCCGGCGGGGTTCCACTGCCCTGCGCAGCTATGTCATCACCTGGCAACCCAAAAAATATTAAGCATTAACACTTATTGGAAGGGACTATGAGGGATATTGCTCGGAATTTTCAAGCACCGCCGCTGGTGTCTTGGATAGTGTGGATGGCCATGGCCGCAATTGTGGCTCCGGTGATGGCCTTACCGGCAGCGGCAGCGGGCGGGTCTGACGAGATGTCTCCAGTCGCAGACGCAGCTATGGTGCCCAGCTCAGAAAATCCTGGGGACAATATTGAAGACCCTAGGAATGTCACCGATGATGGGGCGGTGGCCAATCCAATAGATGAGTCAGCTCCAGTGCTGCTGGTGCAGGAAAATGCTAATGAACCGACAGAGCTAGCGGAGCCTTCGGATTCATTTTCCTTTGATGAGATGTCCGTTGGCACCCCTGAAGATGGCGTGCTGGCTCCACTTTCTATTACGGAATCTTCTGACG
This sequence comes from Cyanobacteria bacterium P01_A01_bin.15, assembly GCA_039814735.1. Taxonomy (GTDB): domain Bacteria; phylum Cyanobacteriota; class Cyanobacteriia; order Phormidesmidales; family Phormidesmidaceae; genus Leptothoe. The sequence goes on along the minus strand of JBCCAQ010000202.1, from coordinate 350 downwards.
GTGGAGATGGGGAGCTGGTTGAACTGGGAGATGGCCCGCTGACACCGCCGTCCCTAAAACTTCAGACAGCAGCGATCCAGGAGGGTGATGACTTTTCGGCCCGAGCGCGGATATATGGCCACTATTTTTTAGAGTCAAATATTGCCGTTGTGGGGGCCGTTGATCTGTCGACGGGCAATGCTTTTTCGGATACAGATTCGACCGGTTTCAACGTCAGCGAGCTTTATATCGTTGCGGCTCCCCCCGATTTACCTAGCCTGCGGGGGGCGGTGGGTCTGATCGAGCTGACCTCGTTTTTTGATCGCAACAGCTTTGCCAAGGACAGTCTGACCCATTTTATTAACCCGGTT
>JBCCAQ010000317.1:0-5208 GCA_039814735.1 Cyanobacteria bacterium P01_A01_bin.15 | reverse complement strand
GCGAACATCCTCACCTAGTATTTCTCTTTCCAGGGCAGGGTAGCCAATATCCTGGCATGGCCAAGGGCCTCTACAAAACCCAACCCGTCTTTAAAGCGGTCATAGATGACTGTGCCGCCATCCTTGATAGAGAGTTAGAACCATCCTTAACGCATCTTCTCTTTGGCCCTTCCACAGACCTGCTCACCCACACACGTTACACTCAGCCCGCCCTATTCTCTGTTGAATATGCCCTGGCTAAGCTATGGATCCATTGGGGTTTAAAACCAAGGGCAATGCTGGGTCACAGTCTAGGAGAATACATTGCCGCTTGCCTGGCTGGAGTGTTTGATTTGGAGCCAGCTCTAAAGCTAGTAGTCCTACGGGGACAGTTAATGCAGCAGCAGGTGCCAGGGGCTATGTTGTCAGTAACGTTATCTCCTGAAGCGCTGCGCCCCTGGTTAAACGAACAAATTACATTAGCTGCTACTAACGGACCGCAGCTATGTGCTGTTTCTGGTGTGGAGGATGACATTACAGCGCTCCAAGCCCGCCTAGAAGAAAACAATATCAGCTGTCGGCGATTGCGCACATCCCATGGATTCCATTCACCGATGATGGCACCCATGGTTGCTCCCTTGGTAGAGGCTGTTAGTCAGGTACAGCTCAATCCTCCCAACATCCCATTTATCTCCAACGTTACCGGCACCTGGATCACGGCAGACGCAGCTACCGACCCGGTCTACTGGGGGCAGCAGGCTCGACAAGCCATCAAATTTAGTGAAGGCATCACAGAAATTTTGCAACTCTCTGATCCCGTTCTGTTGGAAGTTGGCCCAGGAAGTAGCCTCACCACTCTCACTCGACAACATTTCTCACCGCAGGTTTCATCACCAACGGTTCATAGCTTGCCCCATCCCCAGGCCCTCGACCAAGAGAATGCTGACACTCAACAACTACTGACCGCCGTTGGTCAGCTTTGGTCAGCGGGAATGGCCATCACCTGGAGTGCCCTGCATAGGGAACAACATCGTCGCATTCCTCTACCCACCTATCCTTTTGAGCGGCAGCGCTATTGGGTAGACCTGGATATGGGCACATCATTAACAACGCCAGCTACTGTGGCCGCTGATCCCAGTACTGATATTAGACCCGATCCAGCCCAGTGGTTCTATCGCCCTAGCTGGCAGCGGATTACCCCCACACCTCAGACAGCAGATTCAACAGAAAGACCTTGCTGGCTAGTCTTTTTAGATCACCTCGGCATTGGCCAACAGCTGGCTAAGCAGATCGAGCGAGCTGGCCCAGATGTGCTTACAGTCAGAGCAGGAGAGAGTTTTGATCAAGTAGGCTATCGACAGTTTAGCCTAAACCAGGCAGAGCCCAGTAGCTACCAACAGTTGCTAGAAGATTTACAACTTAGGGAGCTAGTGCCAACGGCGATGGTTTACCTCTGGCCATTAGACTCGGCCCAGAACGCGGGCTTTATGACACTGTTAAATTTAATTCAAACCTGGAGTCATCAACCAACTCTCGTACAGCTAACGGTGGTTACAGACTCTGCCTATGATGTGGTTGGCAGTGAGAGCCTCAGGACGGATCAATCAATGGTACAGGGCCTATGCCAGGTTACCAGCCAAGAATATCCCCACATCGGCTGTCGCCAGATTGATGTTTTGGCCTCTGAAGAAACTCCTACACAACAGGCAAAAAAGCTGTGGACAATTCTTCAGACCAGCTATCCAGCAGCGGTGGTAGCCCAGCGGGGGCGACATCAATGGCAACAAACCTATCAGTCTGTACCCATTAAGCCCAGGGCAAAGACGAACCTGCGTAAAGGAGGTGTCTACGCCATTATTGGTGATGTGGAACAGGGGCTAGGCACCGTGTGGGCCAGGGCGCTGGCTGAGCAATACCAGGCAAAGATCGCCTTGATTCAGCCATTGGATAACAAACTCCAAGCAGAAGAGTTATTGATCAAGCAGAGCGCTGCTAATGTTCTCTCACTTTCAGCAGATTTAACCCAGGCCGTTGAGTTGGGCCATGCGCTAACCCAAGTTGGGCAGACCCTTGGCCCCATCAACGGTGTTTTTCTAAGTACTCCGACCACTAATGAAAAATCCGCTGCACCGATTGCCCTACTGCAGCCCCATCACTGGCAGTACAATCGCAGCACCAAACAACAGATATTGCAAAATCTTGCCACGGCCCTCCATGACCACACCCCCGATTTTTGCTGTGTGCAGTCATCCCTTTCTTCTGTAATTGGCGGTGTGGGGTTGGCGGCCTACTCAGGGGTCAACCATGGTTTAGATGCTTTGGTAACGGAGCAAAATCAACAGTCTTCATTTCCTTGGTTTAGCATCAACTGGGACGCTTGGTCCGATGAGAAAGCAGATACTGACACGGGCTGGGGCAGCAAGCTACAGGTATTTGCCTTAACCTCTGAAGAGGTTTGGATGGCCACCGAGCGCATACTAAGCCAAGAGACTCCTGGACAAGTTGTGGTGTCCAAGGGCGATCTTTTAGCACGCATTGCTCAATGGATTCACTCATCCCCTCGACTAGACGTTAGCCAACAGACAGACAACAGCCATCACCGGCCCCAGCTATCCACGGCCTATGTTGCCCCTAGCAATGATGTAGAAGCCACCATTGCCGGGATTTGGCAAGATCTGTTAGGTCTTGAACAGGTAGGTGTCCACGATAGTTTCTTTGATTTGGGTGGACATTCTCTCCTGGCGATTCAGGTGATTTCTCGCCTGAGGGAGGCGTTTCCTGTGGAGGTGGAAATGCGCAACCTGCTGTTTGAAGCGCCTACCGTGACCGGCATTGCCGCTGTCATCACGGAACAACTTCCCAAAACAGAGGATTTGGATGCCATGGCGGCATTGTTGGCAGAGGTACAAAGTTTATCCAGTGATGAAGTGCAGGTCCAGCTATCCGGAGGTGATACATGAGTCAGTTTTATCAGCAGCTCTCTAAACTTACCCCTGAACAGCGCGTCCTGTTTGAGAAAAAGCTGGCGGAACAAGGGTTGCAGACACCGAAGATCGACACCATTCCACGACGTTTGGCCGATCAGCCCCTACCGCTATCGTTTGCCCAGCAGCGGCTATGGTTTGTGCAGCAGCTCGACCCAGACAATACGGCTTACAACGTTGCCAGCGTGCTGAGGCTAGAGGGTCCGCTGAATATTCCTGCGCTTGAAAAGAGCCTAAATACCCTTGTGGAAAGGCACGAAACCCTGCGCACTCGGTTTGTAACCAATGGTGACAACCAACTGGAGCAGATAGTTGATTCTCCTGTCTCCCAGGCACTGCAGGTAATAGATCTAACTTCAACAGTAAATCCTAAAGCCGCTGCCCAGGAGAAAATTCAGACGATCACCCGCACACCTTTTGATCTAACCCAGTCCATCCTGCGCACGGCCCTGTTACGGCTCGATCCGGATAGTCATCTGCTGGTGCTGGCCACCCACCACATTGTGAGCGATCGCTGGTCGGTAATGGTATTTTTACGGGAAATAACGATCCTGTATCGGGCCTTTTCCCAGGGGTTGTCTTCTCCACTGCCTGAGCTTCCCATCCAATATGCTGACTGGGCCATCTGGCAGCAGCAACAGCTTCAGGGAGAGAAACTACAGCAGCAGCTGCACTATTGGACGGAACAGCTGGCTGGGGAGTTACCGGTTTTAGACTTGCCTCGGGATAGAAGCTATGGGGCAGTAGCCACGTACCGGGGGGCGCAGATACCGCTGAAAATATCACCTGACTGCTCCAGAAAACTTAAGGCATTGACGAGTCAGTATCAGGTAACGCTGTTTTCTCTGTTATTGACCGCATTTAAGGTGCTGTTACATCGCTACACCGACAGCGACGATATTATCGTCGGTAGCGATATTGCCAACCGCGATCGCACCGAAACCGAAGGTCTCATTGGCCTGCTAGTCAATACCCTGGTCTTCCGCAGTGATTTATCTAAAAATCCCAAGTTTAGCGACATTCTCAGCCAGGTCCGTGAAACCGTAGTCAACGGTCTAGCCCACCAAGATCTACCTTTCGAGAAACTGGTGGAGGCCATCAACCCAGAGCGCCATCTGAGTCAGATGATGCCCCTATTCCAGGTGAAGCTAGACCTGCAGCAGGTGAATGTAAAGCCCATGGAGCTGGATGGGCTGACCCTGGAGCGCTATCCACTGGAGGAGACCCAGGCCAAGTACGAACTGCGGTTTAATCTCCAGGATACGGAACGGGGTATTGCCGGACAGGTGGAGTACAACTGTGATCTGTTTGATGAAAGTACCATCACTCGTATGGTGGGCCATTTTCAAACGCTGCTAGGGGGCATTGTGACCGATGCGAACCAAAGACTCTCAGACCTGCCTTTACTCAGTAAAACAGAAGAAAAGACTCTCCTGATCGACTGGAACCAAACTCAGCGAGATTATCCCACCGATAGCTGCATCCATCAGCTGTTTGAGGCTCAGGTGGAGAGAACACCGGATCGAGTAGCCCTCACAGACGGCGCTGAATCGCTGACCTATGCAGAGCTAAATACCCAGGCGAATCGGTTGGCGGGGTATTTGCGATCGCAACACGTCACCCCCGAAACCCATGTCGGCGTCTGCATAGAACGCTCTTGCCACATGATCGTTGGCTTGCTAGCCATTCTCAAAGCGGGCGGCACCTACGTTCCCTTAGATCCGGCCTATCCAGCAGAGAGACTGACCTTTATTATCAAAGATGCGGAGATCCCCGTACTGCTCACTCAAGGGGGAGCATTTGACACCGGCCAGTTTGACACCGATCAGGCAGTTACCATCATCGACCTTGATCAGCTGCCACAGCTCCACAGCGAAGAGACCCTAGAAAACAATGTCACCCCCAATCATCTCGCCTACGTCATCTACACCTCTGGTTCCACCGGACGCCCCAAGGGTGTAGCCATTAAACACCGCAGCACCGTTGCCCTGATTCACTGGGCTCAAGAACAGTTTACCCCCGCAGAACTTTCTGGAGTATTGGCCGCCACCTCCATCTGTTTTGATCTCTCTATTTTTGAAATATTTGTTCCCCTCAGCTGGGGCGGTCGCGTGGTGTTGGTGGAAAATGCGTTGGCTTTGCCGGGACTGCCTGCAAATACAAAGGTAAGTTTGATCAACACAGTCCCCAGTGTGCTCACTCAGCTGATGAAACTTGGCCCGCTGCCCAGCTCAGTACACACTGT
>JBCCAQ010000177.1:0-11379 GCA_039814735.1 Cyanobacteria bacterium P01_A01_bin.15 | reverse complement strand
TTTAATGCGGAGAACAATTTGAGAAATTTGGTGCCCGCGAGTGACTGGCTAGCACCGCAGGCGATAGAAGCCTACGCAGAGTCTGCGATCGCATTTATTTTAGCGGGCGTGCTGAAACATCCTGAGGCCGACGGGGTTTAGGCTCATCTGAGATCTGACTTGACTGGGTGGATTTCATGACGGCTATGGATAAAGTAGCATTTTTGGCAATCATCCATCAGAACAGCAAGTTTCTCAGGCCGCTTCGGTTTGTCGCAGCGCGCAAAAGTCTAAACAAAGACGTTGTCCCAGTCTCTGCCAGAGAAAATCACCATGGTTAAACTGTGGGCTTAATATTTAAAAAGCCCTTACCTGATGGTGTAGTGCCAAACTTGCGATCGCCGTGCTCAGAGCAACAGACCGTTCAAAACACTATGGTTTTAGAACAGTGTCTAACATCTCCCTGGCTGGCTGCGCTTTTTCTAGGGCGGTTTGATAGTCACTGTAAAACTTAACCAAGCGAGAAAGACCGCTGACGCCCGTCTTGAGCCGATCAAGCTCGTCTCCAGACAACAGCTCTCCATCTAGCAAACGCACCAACAAAGGTTTAATGTCACCCACTTCCTGACGGGACTTTTGAAGCTTGTCCACAGTGGTCAGCAGCGTTTTGAGGGCGCTGAATACCGTATCTAAACTGTCAGGATCCACCGTTGGTTCAGCACTATTGTTGGGCGATACCGTCGGAGCGTCGACGGCTTTATCAGATACCTTGGGGTCTGGAGCGGCCTCGTCTGGCGCTTTCTCTACAGACGCTTTTGGCTTACTCGAATCGCGTGGGGCCATTGGTTTCTCTATAAAGAACAGCTCCTAGTGTAGGCCCTTCCAGATTATATGAATATAAGAATTGCCAAATCCCACCGGGTAAGCCGCAGGATATTTTTGGTAAAAAAGCCCATAGCTGTCCAGACCCCCTAAATCCCCGGATTCTGAGGGACTTTGAGGCTTATCCCCCTAGAACCGGAGGCTAGGAAGTGGCCCCAAACGGTCCTGCCCTAGAATGCGATTGCCCCCCAGCGCTTCTATTCAAATTATCGTTAACCCAGGCCCCTATAGTTGCCACTAATAGACGAACGCGTAAAAATATAGACAAATACTGACTCATGCACTTTGAACGTTTCTACTGCTGGCCACCTCCACGAAACGCCTGATAAAGGCCCTACCCGTCCGCCGCTTGTCCATACAGATGTGGCCATTGTTGGAGCGGGTGTAGTGGGGTTGACATTAGCCTGTGCCCTCCGCCACAGTGGCCTCTCCGTCACCGTTATTGACACCCAAAACCCAGCACAAACCGCAGCTCGTGAACGGGCCTATGCGTTTTCTCCGATGTCAGCCCGCATTTTTCAACAGCTGGGGCTTTGGGAACAAGTAGGCCCCTACATTACCCACTTTCAGCGCGTCCGCATGTCCGATGCGGACTATGGGAAAGCCGTTAACTTTTACCCCAACGACAGCCCCGCTGATGCGGTTTATTACGGTGCCGAGCATCGAGTGCTGATCCAGGCTCTACAGGGGTTAGCGCATAATATTCACCGGCTTACCTCACACTACGAAACAACCGTAACCGACATTCAATCGGGACCCAAGACTGTCCAGCTGACCCTAGAGCACAACGGTCAGCAGCAGCGGCTACAAACCCAGCTCCTGGTCGGTGCAGACGGCGCTCGGTCAAAAATTCGTGACTATGCTGGGATTGAAACATCGGGATGGGCCTACTGGCAGTCCTGTATCACCACGGTTTTGGCTCCGGCCAAGTCCCACCAAAATACGGCCTATGAAAAGTTTTGGCCCAGCGGTCCCTTTGCAATTTTGCCGATTCCGGGTAATCGCTGTCAGGTGGTGTGGACGGCCCCCCACGCTGAGGCCAAGGCCATGGTAGCGCTGTCTGAACAGGCGTTTATGGCCAAGCTGCGGCACCGCTACGGTAGCGACATGGGTGAGCTGCAAATGCTTAAGCCACCAGTGATGTTTCCGGTGCAGCTTATGCAGAGCCAGCACTATGTGCAGCCGCACATTGCCCTCGTTGGAGATGCGGCCCACTGCTGCCACCCCGTTGGCGGTCAAGGTCTAAATATGGGCATTCGGGATGCGGCGGCACTGGCCAAAATCCTGCATGCGGCCCACGCCTGCCATGAACCCATTGGCTCTCTACGGGTCCTCAAACGCTACGAACGCTGGCGACGGACTGAAAACTGGCTGATTTTAGCCATGACCGATCTCCTCAATCGGCTGTTTTCCAACCAGGTACTGCCGCTGCTGTGGCTACGCCGTACTGGTTTTTGGATAATTGAACATACCCGTCCCCTCAAACGCATAATTTTACGGGTAATGACGGGATTTTTTGGGCGACAGCCCATTGTCTAATACTGCCATCATCGAGGCGTTGGTGCCCCACGGACATTCCAGACCAAACCCTCGCCACAGCCTTATTTAGCAAAGTCAATAGGTTTGTTACGACAAAATCAATAGGTTTGTTACGAATCAAGCACGTCCATAGGTGCTGTGGATCAACTGTAGCCTAGAATACACATTACGCAGATGTGCAATACGCTACTTGGCTTAAATGTTCCATGAATTGTCCAATACTCTTATTTGCGCCAATTTTCTATCCTTTAGGTAGGGATATTAAAAGCCAACGCCATCGGTTGGCTGATTAGCGGGTTGTCACAACAGTTACCCCAAGCAATCAATATGGCCAGCGCATCTGGTCTTCATCTACGCATCACATCATCACACTTATCTCACAAAATCATGTCGTCCCTGTCTACCTATTTGCCGCCTCAGGCTACGTTGGGCCCTCCGTCTGCACCTGAAGTTCCAAATCTGCAACGCTTGGGCACCCGCTGTTGGAAAACCCTGGTAAACAACGGCGTCCCTTCTGAACATGCTAGGGAGCTGGCGGCCGCAATTATCCACTTTCTCTATGCCAATAGCGATCCATCGCCCCACGAAAGGCATCTGATCGATCGCTACTGTAAACAGATCCGCGCAGCCGGTCTGTGGCAGCTGGAGCTGGGCTAGCAGGCGTAGCGCCAGGCCCCATTACCGATTGTTTGACCCCGCCGTGTGATCTAGAAACCAGCGACATACGGGTCATATCACAGCTTCTACCCGGCGGTTTGAATACACTTACGTAATAGTCTCCATCTCTTTTGTAGAGGTTTTACACATGGGTAAGACTATTGATCAAAAAGGTCAATATCTATACCTTTCTACCGATGGGATTGTTCTTAATAAACTTTTACGATTGTTATCAAAGGCTGTAAACCGCTGGTTTCTCAATGTCTGAAAAGGTTTGTTGTTTCCTTGAGTCGTCTTAGCCCGCTAATTTAGGAGGGGTAAATTATGCAGTCATCTGCAGCCGTACTACTAGAAAGAAAGTCCCTGCCCGCTCTCAACGTATCCAATACGTCTAAACAGCTGAGGCTAAAGCGGATAGGTGCCAGGTACTGGCGACGGCTGATGAGAGTCGGGGTACCCCAAAACGATGCCAAGGAACTTGCGATCGCAGTGGTCCGCTACACCCACCTTGATCGCCGTCCCTCCTTTAAGCAAAAGCGTTTAATCGGTCGCTATTGCAAACATCTATGTGCCGTTGGACTGTGGCAGTTAGAACTGTTGCTTGGCCAGTAGGCTAAGCCGATACTGTCAACAGCTCATCTAACTTATTGTCGGCATCCAGGGCATAGATCGCATCACAGCCGCCCACATGCCGATCGTTGATAAAAATCTGTGGGACTGAGCGCTTACCATCGGACCCACGGGCTACCATGGCATCCCGCGCGTCTTCGTCACCATCAACCACATATTCAGTAAATTCGACGCCTTTGTCGCTCAAAAGCTGCTTTGCCCGAATACAAAACGGGCAGGACTGCCAGGTGTAGATTTCAACCTTTGCCATCGTATTTGATACCTGAAGTAAAACTGCTGGTGAAATCCTAACGCATCTATCTGACCCATATCAGCCAGGTATTTACCAGAAACACCCCTAGAAGTCTACGCCACGCTTGAGCTCTACACCACGCTCGGCATAGTGCTTGTGGTTAAATACCTCGGAGTGGGCGCTGGCCAGCTGAAAATAGGCCGGGGGGTTTTTACAACGCCCGGTGATAATCACCTCCGTATCCCTGGGCTTACGCAACAGCGCCTGGACAACAGGCTCCTCCGGCAACAGTTCTAGATCCACCGTGGGGTTGAGTTCATCGAGGATAATTGTCTTATATAGCCCAGAGGCAATGGCCGTGCGGGCAATCTCCCAGCCGCGCTCGGCCTCTACATAGTCAATGGTTTGCTGCTGTCCCCGCCAGACAATGGCATCCCGGCCACAGCGCTGGTGGTCCACCAGGTTGGGATAGCTCTGGCGCAAGGCGGCAATGGCTGAGTCCTCGGTGTAGCCCTTGCCCCCCTTTAGCCATTGAATAATCATTACCCGGTGGGACTTATCCTGACTGATGCCAATACCGATGGCCTGGAGCGCCTTGCCCAGGGCACTGGTGGATTTACCCTTACCGTCCCCCGTATAGATTTCAATCCCGCTTAGCCCCGGAATTTCGGAGGTGGCATAGTGCTGGGGCTTCATCTCCGAGTGCAAGTCGGCAACCTCTAATAGGTCAGGCGGCGCGCTGCGTCCCGTGGCAATAATCTCAAGATAGTTGGGTTTGTGGCGCAGGGTGCGCACCACGTCGTCAATGTCTAAGAGTCCCAGGTCTAGAACGGGGTTGAGTTCGTCTAGCACAACAACCGAGTAGAGACCCGATGCGATCGCACCTTTGGCCACATCCCACCCCCGCTGCGCCTCCTGTTTATCAAACTTGGTAATGTCGTCTGCCCCAAAATACTCCGCCCGGCCCGTTCGCACCTGATCGATCAGGTGGGGAAACCCCCGCTGCAGGGCTTCAATGGCGGCATCTTCATCGTAGGTGCGCCCCGGTCCCTTTAAAAACCGCAACAGCAGCACCCGGCTTTCCATAAAGGTTTGGATCCCGAGCCCAATGGAGCGCAGCACCACACCCAGGGCCACCTGGGATTTACCCTTACCCTCGCCATCGTAGACATGGATTTGCCCCACCATTCGCTCGGATGTTTGCTGAGCGGTACGAATGCCAATGCCAGAGCGAACCATGGGAGAGTAAAAAAGTATAGGTAGGCCACCTTCGAGTATAGCGTTTGAAAAAGGGTGGCTTTTAAGTTGTCGGGGTCAGCTTTTAGAAATTGAGACACTGGCTGTCCCATTCACGGCTTATAAACTCAAGTAAACTCAAGATTCACAACTATCACATCTATTTAGATGTTCTTATTTCCAAATAGGGTATACCCTAATGTCTGAGATTCTTGGATAGGCGTATGGGCGAACTGGAACCGGTGTTTCCGTTCAGGGCAGTACTATTTCAGATTTTATTTTTACTGGTGGCCATTGCCCTAGAAGCCATGGTGCTGCGCCAAAAGCTGCGGCTGGGCTATCAACAGAGCGTGCAGTATGCCACAGCGATCAATCTGCTGGCGGTGGTGGTGGGCTGGTTTACTTTTCTAGCGGTTGAGCCGCTGGTGGATCCCCGCCTCCAGGCCCAGGTGATTAGCTATGTTCTGTTTGATAATTTGCTCAACAATACCCTCAAACCCCAAATGGGCTGGATCATTTTGGTGACAGGGCTGATTGCCTTTTTTATGACCCTGATTCTTAAGTTGAAGGGTCTAGAGCTGATCATGCGCGCCATCGGTACGTGGGATGTCCCGGCCCAGCCCAAGGAGCTAACCCGCACGCAACGCTACGCCCGTTCGCGTACCGGCACCACCCAGTATCAGCAGGCGGCATCGCAGTTTGCAATCGCAGTGCTCCAGGCCAACGCCCTGAGCTTTAGCGCCATCCTGCTGCTGCTCGTAGTACGGGCCTATATTCTCGGAGGGGTGACATGATTGACGTCATTAGGGATGCCATCTCCCAGATCCGCGGACTGATCACACCGCCCCGCTATTTGTCCTGGCAGACGCTTTTACTGCTGAGTTTGTTTTCCTGGCTAATGGCCACCCTGGCCGAGGTCGGTGGTGCCACCCCATTTACGGTGACGGTACTCAGTACCGGTAGCTGGCTGTTTTTGACCGTGGCCATTTGGTGGGGGTTGAGCCTTAACCCGGTCATGATAGGCGATATTTCCATTAGTCCCTGGATTACCGCCGCGGTGATCTGCGTATTTGTCTTTAATCCTTGGACCACCGAGCGGATGCAGCTGGCCATGGGCTTTTGGCCGGTGATCGCAACGCTGCTGGTGGCGATTCCCCATTTTTTCCACTGGAATTTTGATTGGACGCTGCCGCCGGCCTCGGTGCGGCAGGATCTGATCGTGCTGCTGCTGGTCAATTTGTTGCTGAGCAGCTGGATTTTATTTTATTTTCGGGTCCAGCATTGGTTTAATGACTATCCCAGTCTGATTGCTGAAAACTTGGACAACAGCGCCTTTGTCTATCGGTTTGGGGCGGATACCAACAACGCCTCCCAGGCGGATTTACTGTTGTCGAGCGCGGCGACCAGTCTGGCTCAACAGCTCAACGATACCCCCTGGCCTCGGGTGGAGCGGTGGCTGCTAAACCTGGACAACAGCATTGACTCGGTCGCTGACAATATTGTCCTCAATGCGGCCAAGGAACGGGTGTTTTGGAGTTTGGATGCCCCCCGCCCCCAGTCGATCTCTAACGGCTATCAGCTGAGGCTGCGGGCCAACTGGCTGGGGCCAACGGCCAAGCAAAACGGCTACTACGCTGAAAAAGTGTGCACGATTTTGCCCCGCACCCTGCAGCCGCGTGGCAGTGCTGAGGGGCAGCCAGAACAGCCGGAACAGCCAGCCCCCACCCCCGTGGCCCAGGTTACCTGTTCGGAGGAGACAACAGAGGTGGAGCGGTCGGCGTAAAAACCGACCCTTGAGGTCAGTGAGGATATTGAATTTTTTCTGCCCATGCTAAATTTTGCTCGGATTACGGTGGTGGCTCGCAATGTTTTTTTAGAGGTGATTCGCGATCGCATCCTCTATTTGGCGGCGCTCTTTGCCCTGGTGATGATCCTGGCGGCACTGCTGCTGCCCCAGGTAGCCGCTGGCACAGAAAACAAGATTTTGCTAGACCTCGGGCTGGCGGCCATCAACCTGTTTACCCTGGTGGTGGCGGTTTTTGTCGGCACCGGTCTAGTCAATAAGGAAATCGAAAAAAAGACGGTGCTGGTGCTGATTGCCAAACCGGTGAGCCGGTTTGAAATTATCCTGGGCAAACATATGGGACTAGGAGCCGTCATCGGTGTTTTGATGACGGTGCAGACGGCGATTTTTATGACCATTCTGGTCGTCCAGGGGCTGGCATTTCCAGCCGGAAGTATGCTGGTTGCGATCGCATACATGTACCTCGAAATGCTGCTGATTATCGCCGTTACCCTGGTGTTTGGTGTTTTTACCAGCTCTTTGCTGGCCACGCTGCTATCCTTTGGCATCTACCTGGTAGGGCACCTCAGCACCGACCTGCTCAGGCTGGGTCAGCTGGCCGAGTCTGAGGGGTTTCAAAACGTTGTAGAAGCCATGTACGTGGTGCTGCCTGACCTAGAACGGCTCAACCTAAAAAACGAAGCCGTCTACGGGGCTGGTTTACTACCGGAGCCTGGCGTGCTGGCCCTCAACGCCCTGTACGGGGTTATCTATACCGCCCTGCTATTGGTCATCGCTGGCAATATTTTTACCCGCCGCCAGTTTTAACCCCTGCCGACATCAGGCGCTACCCGTCAGCTAGCTAGGACTAGGGCTGATGGGTAGGTTAATATGGACGCTTAACGTTTCTTTAGGTGTTGACCGGCTGCCCCAGCCCCTTCTAGACATCCCCTTGGCCGATGAGTCATCCGATGAGTCACCTGGGGACTGCCATTACTTCTTAGTACCGCATGGCTCGTTTCGATTCTCGTCAAGACCACCTCGACTATTACTACCAGCAGATTCAGACCGTTATTTTGTCGCGTCAAAACCCAGTGACGGGTCTGCTGCCGGCCAGTACTGCCATTACCACCCATGGCGACTACACAGATGCCTGGGTCCGGGACAACGTTTACAGCATCATGGCCGTGTGGGGACTGGCCCTGGCCTATCGCAAAATTGACGAAAATCTGGGGCGTACCTACGAGCTAGAGCAGAGCGTTACCAAGCTCATGCGCGGACTGCTGTTTGCCATGATGCAGCAAACCGCCAAGGTAGAAAAATTTAAATGCACCCAAGATCCCCTGGACGCTCTCCATGCCAAATACGACACCCCCACGGGGAGTAGCGTCGTCGGCGATGACGAGTGGGGCCATCTCCAGCTTGATGCCACCTCGATCTATCTGCTGATGCTGGCCCAAATGACCAGCTCAGGGCTGCAGATTATCTACACCCGCGACGAGGTTGATTTTGTTCAAAACCTGGTCTATTACATCAGTCGCGCCTATCGCACCGCCGACTATGGCATCTGGGAGCGGGGCAACAAGCTCAACCACGGCAAACCCGAACTCAATGGTAGCTCCGTAGGCATGGCCAAAGCAGCGCTCGAGGCCATGAACGGTCTTAACCTGTTTGGGGTGCGCGGCGGCCACGGGTCCGTCATCCATGTTTTGCCCGATGAAATTGCCCGCACCCGCATTACCCTAGAATCCCTCCTGCCCCGGGAATCTGGCTCTAAGGAAATTGACGCCGCCCTGCTCAGCGTCATTGGCTTTCCAGCATTTGCCGTGGATAATCCTGACCTGCTCCAGGCGACCCACAACGCCATTGTGGAAAAACTGCAGGGACAGTACGGCTGTAAGCGATTTCTGCGGGATGGCCACCAGGCGGTGGTCGAAGATGCCGAGCGCCTCCACTACGAGCCGGGTGAATTAAAGGCTTTTGAACACATTGAATGTGAGTGGCCCCTGTTTTTTTGCTATCTGCTGCTCAATAGCCTGTTTCGCAACCAGGGCGACCAGGCCGCCTTTTACCGGGAGCGCCTAGAGGCCCTGGCCGTTAGTCAGGGAGGGTTGGAGCTGCTACCGGAACTGTACTACGTACCCAAGGAAGTGACCGAGGCCGAACGGGAAAATCCCCATAGCCAGATCCGAGAACCCAATGCCAACGTTCCCCTGGTGTGGGCCCAAAGCCTGTACTACATGGGACAAATGATCCAGGATGGACTGATCACCCTGGGGGACATTGATCCCCTGGCTCGCCATCTCAAAGTTGGGCAAAACCGGCGGCCCATCGTACAGATTTCGCTGCTTTCAGAGGATAGCGACCTGCAGCAACAGCTGGCCAACTACGGTATTGAAACCCAGGTTTTAGAGCAGATTGATCCGGTTCAAGTACGTCCTTCCACCAATTTGGCGGACCTCTATGCCAAAATCGGCGACAATCACAAACTCCAGACCACCGGTCGACCCGATCGCCGTCTGCGCAGCCTGACCACATCACGGATCTTTCGCATCCAGCGGGAGACGGCGGTCTTTGTCCCAGCGTTTTTAGACCCCAGTCAGTTTTATATCACCCTCGACTATCAGTTTCTGGTGGCTCAGATTCGCAGCGAGCTGGCCTATATTCACGAACATTGGAACGAGCCCGGTCGGCCCACGGTGACCCTGCTGCTAACCCATCGCATGTTTGAACTGGGTAATAAAGCGATTAGCGATTCGCCGCTGCTACAGCTGATTTTTGAACTTAAAGATGGCGAATGTGGCGGGGTGCCAGTCAAGGTGGGCTCCCTGTTCCAGCTGATGCTAACGGCGGCCACAGAGCGCCTAGAAGACGGGCCAATCCCCACCAAAGGAGAAGCTCTGTCGCCTTACACCATGCCGGTTTCGACCTATTTACCCCTTTCTAGTGGACATACCCAGCCCCTCAACCAAATCCAGGAGCTTGATCTAGAGCGGGAAACCGATAGCTGGCAGCTGCTTGAGACCCTAAAAACCTCCGACAATCTGTATGAGCAAATTGAGCTGCTCAGCAACCTTTGTCGCTTAGAAAGTCTGACCTACGATACCGGCTTGGGGGAGCGGGTCACCCTGGCCATGCTGCTGGATGAAATCTACACCAAGGCGGGCCATCTAGAGCTGTGGGCCATTGTGCGACGGGCGGCGGGTTTGCTTAACAAAATGGCCATTGGTCTGGCCGATGCGGCCACGGAGCTGCTGGTGCGCCAAAAGCAAATTGCCGTGGGTAAAGCCTACAGCGAAGCATCGCTGATGACAGACCCCCTATCGCCCCAGGATCTGCTGGCCAAGATCAACGAATTTTGTGGGGAGGATATTCGCGATCGCACCCTTACCCAGGAGATCCTTATCTACCTCAGCGTTCTCATCAACTCAGAACCCGAGCTATTTGAAGGGTTGCTCACCCTGCGCGTCAGCTATTTGATCTTGCTTATCAACAGCGAGATTTGCCGCGAACAATACTGCACCCAGGACGAAGCCTACGAAACCCTGATGGCCATGAGCCCCTTCGAAATCAAGATGCGGCTGCGACAGGTACTAGCCGGTTACGAAGGCTTGGACAATACCCTATTTCGCCAAGAATCGATCCAATCGCGCCAGCCCCAGACCGTCAACTGGGTGGTGCTGCCCCAGGCCGAAGAAGCGGACGAAGGAGACTGGCTGCACAAACGCCAGCGAGAAGGTGGCCTCAATCGAGTACCCGAGGATTTTTACCCACGGGTGTGGCGGCTGCTCAAACACTGTAAAGGGATTGTCATCGGCGACAAGCTAGAGCGTCGCAACCGCCTAGTCAGCGAACTAATTTTGTCCGACAGCACCCCCGAGGAAAAAGACTTTGCCCGCCGCATCGAACACCTGTTTAACAAGATTCAGGCGGCAGAATATCGCCAGATCAACGTAGAAGCGCTCATGGAACTATCCGAGCTGTTCGACACCAACCCCAACTGGCAGGTAGAAGACTATATTGTGCTGGATGTGGTCGTCGGCCATGCCGTACGCCTCGCCTGGATTGACGGCGGCGACCACCGGGCCCACCGCTATCTGCAGGACAAAGCCAGAGCCTGGAGAGCGTTTTACCAGTCCTCACCCCACCGCTGTGCCCAATACATCGCCAAGTCCATGCAGTTTCTAATTGAACTCAACGAAGGCGAAGTGCTACCACCATAGTTTTGGCAGCAAGCCGCTACAATAGGACACGTTCACCACCCATCGTCCACCATGACCGCTGCGGCACCCGCTAAGACCCAGTACGAAGCCGTTATTGGCTTAGAGATCCACTGCCAGCTCAGCACCAATACCAAAATTTTTACCCCCAGTTCAGCCGAGTTTGGGGCCGACCCTAACACCCACATCGACCCCATCACCGTGGGCATGCCCGGAGTCCT